>JBFXGO010000007.1:11597-65656 GCA_050239825.1 bacterium | reverse complement strand
CCCGGCAACCTTCTGTCAGGCTCTCTCACGCCGGTTTCCGATGCGGCCAATGTCTCCTCAGGCAGGTCATGGTCTTACCTTTTTGCCTTCGTTGCAGTAATCGCATTCTTTGCCACTGCCAATGCAGGCATAATGGCAGCTTCAAGGTATCCCTTTGCATTAAGCAAGGACAACCTCCTTCCTTCATTTCTTTCTAAAACCAACCAAAAACACAATACTCCGCATTACTCAATAATCATAACAGGAGCATTTGTCACATCGGCTATTTTTCTTGAAATAGAACTGCTGATAAAAGCTGCCTCGACAGTCCTGATAGTAAATTACATTCTTTCCAATCTCTCTGTGGTTGTCCTGCGGGAGAGCGGGATCATGAATTACAGACCCACATTCAAGACTCCGCTTTATCCCATTCCTCAGATACTCGGCACCGCAGGATTTATTTATGTCATAATAACAATGGGTCCTACTGCGATAATTCTAAGTGTCATGCTCACTGCGGCGGCGCTTTTGGTTTTTCTGTTCTACGGAATGAGAAGGTCGGCGCGCGAATACGCATTGATGCATATTGTTGAAAGAATAACTTCTAAGGAACTAACAAACAGGATGCTTGAGAATGAATTGAGAGAGGTTATAAGAGAGAGGGACAATATCGTGGCTGATTCTTTCGACAAACTCATATGCGATTCGGCTGTCATAGACATAAGTGAAAAGACCGGATATGAGGAAGTATTCACAAGAGTATCGGAAATTGCGGAGAAGGAGATAGGGCTCGACAGAAAAATGATTTATGAGAAGCTTATGGAGAGAGAGAAGGATTACGGAACAACAATATCGGAGGATATTGCCATTCCCCATGTTGTGATTTCCGGAGAAAAAACATTCAAACTCTATATTGTTAGGAACAGGGAAGGCGTATATTTTGACGATGAACATCAAGAAGTAAAGACAATGTTCGTGCTTTTGGGCACTCTTGATGAAAGGAATTTTCACCTCAGAGCGCTGGCGTCTCTGGCGCAGATAGTCACCGACTCCCACTTCACAGAAAAGTGGTGCAAGGCGCGCTGCACAGATGACCTCAAAGACCTCATGCTCCTCTCCAAACGCCGCCGCTCCAAAATCCCGATAATTCCACCCAGGGACGGTGGTTGAAATAGTTGCAAAAAGGAGGTAGTTTTGTCAAGAAGAGGAAGGATAAACTTACCGAATCATTTTTACCATGTTATCTGCAGAGGACAAAGAAAAGACAAAATTTTTCTCTGTGATGATGATAAGATTTTCTTTTTGAAAGTCCTCGCCAAAATATTAAAAAGATGTGATGTTGAAGTGTATGCATTCTGTTTGATGGACAATCACTATCATCTTCTTCTTAAAGAACACGATGATAAATTAGAAAAACTTTTAAAGTCATTAAATACACGTTATGCAATGTATTTCAATAGGAAATACGGTTTTGTTGGACATGTCTTCCAAGACAGACCCAAAATTTTGATAGTATTGAGTGAAAAGTATGTTTTATCAATAATAAAGTATATTCACAACAATCCTGTATCTAAAATGATGGTCGAGAAACAAACCGATTATACTTTTTCCAGTGCGTCTGGCTATAACAATCCCCAGAAAAATAATTATCAATTTGTTTCAATATTTACCAATTCAAATAAAATAAAACAAGTAGCACTGAAAGAAGACTTAATCAAGTTTAAAGAAGATTATATAGGCGATCGAAGAGATTTCAAAAAAATTGAGAAAAGGAATGATGCGAGATTCAATAAAGATTATAATAATAAACGAACTGGTGAATTTATAAAACCTATAACTCTAAAAAAACTTTGTCAAATTATGAAGCTTGAAGAAGAAGAATTTAAAGATGTGGAAATTCGTAGAAAAGCTGCTTTTGAGTTGTTTAAAATGGGCTATAACGAGAGAGAAATAGCTAAGTTGTTGAAAATCAGTAAAAGTACTGTTAGCCGATACTTAAATGATAAAAACGCATAAAAATGCAACAATTTCAACCACCGTCCCTATAGATGTTCTAAGAGAATTTTTAGGCCGATGAAAATGAGCATGGAGCCGCCGAGAATTTCGGAACCCCGTCTGAAGGACTTTCCGAGTTTGTCTCCAAGCACAACTCCAATGAAAGATATCAAAAAAGTAACTGTTCCGATAATCAATGCCGGAATAAGTATTCCCCCTTCAAGAAGGGCAATGGAGATGCCGCAGGCGAGAGCATCTATGCTTGTGGCGACAGCAAGGAGAAGCATCACTTTGAATGAAGATGCATCAATCCTGTTTTTGCACTCATCCTCCTTGAATGATTCGTAAATCATCTTAACTCCTATCGCGAAGAGAATTACAAATGCAACCCAGTGGTCAAATGATTTTATCAAAGATTCAAATGCGTTTCCCAGAAAGTATCCGATAACCGGCATCAGCGCCTGAGCTAAGCCGAAGAAGAGACCCGAACGCAGAGCCATCTTCATCCTCTCTCTGCCTGCGTATATTCCGCATGTAAGGGATATGGCAAAAGCGTCCATTGAAAGGCCGACGGATAAGAGCATCAGTTCATAAAATTTCATTTTTTTCCACTCCCAGGTCTATCGTGTAATACTTATGCTCTTCTATCTTTCTTGAAGGATAAGTCAGTATCAGCTGGGGAAACTCTTCAAATAATTTTATCATTGATTCTCTCTTTCTTGAATCAAGTTCGGAAAAGGCATCATCTACCATTATTACAGGGTACTCTCCCCTGTTTTCGTAAATCAACTGTATTTCAGCGGCCTTCATGGTTATACCGAGAAGGATCTTCTCTCCTTCGCTTCCGAATTCGCTTATCGGATGCCCGTTCACAGTTATTATATAATCGTCCAGATGAACTCCGCAGACCGACCTTTTGCGCCTCTCCTCAGTATCAATTCTTTTCCTTGCCGCCTCAAGAAGTGTCAAATCCGTATACTCTCCATTGTCCTTTGAAGAGAAGTACTTCACTTTGATGAGATTATCCTTCTCAAAAATTCTTGAATACACATTATTCAGAACCTCTTCAAAGTATGTCGAAAATTCAATCCTTCTCTCATAAATATACTGAGCCCTCTGCGACATCTGCGTTGAATATGTATCTATAAGAGTGCGTGGCTGATTAATCTTGAGCGCATTATTCTTCTGTCTAAGCACCGCATGATACTGCATCAATGCTTCAAAGTACTGGTCATCTATAGTTGAGATAAGGCGGTCGAGGAACTTTCTTCTGTAAATTGAATAAGGATGCGAGAGCAGTTTATCATATATGGAGAGAATCACAGAGAGAAATATTCCGAAACCGTTTGAAAGTTTCTCAACCTTCTCCCCGTTAAAAGAGACTGTCTTTTTTGAATTTGCATACTGAAAGCCCAGATTGAACTTCTCTCCCTCCTTTTCGCCGTCGGCATTGACTACAAATTCAAACTCTCCTATCTTGACAACTTTCGCTTCTGAAGACGCGCGAAATGACTTGAAAGAAGAGAGATAATAAATAGACTCCACAATGGATGTCTTTCCGCTTCCGTTCGGACCTGTTATTGCAGTGCGCTCCTCAAACTTAAAGTCGCCTATTGCAAAATTTCTGAAATTTTTTATACTTAATCTTGTTATTTGCATCATTATAGAGTATCAAATAATCTTGTTTTTTTCAATAACCTTATTCGAAGGAAGGAAATCATGGACAAAAAGTATCTCGACATTTCATTCAAAGTTACGGATTACAAAGATGTGGCTTCATACTTTGAAGAGCTCGCAGAAAGAAGAGTATCATCCGCCGCAGAGCTTGAAGAGCTTATAAGCGACTATGGAAAACTGGTAGAGGCATTTCAGGAGGATTATGGATGGGCATACATTAATATGACCCGCGACACTTCCAACAAGGATTATAGGGAGAGATTCTCGCTCTTCAATGACAAAATAGGACCTGAAGTAGACAAAATCACATTTATCATAAACAAGAAAATTGCGGACTCGGTATTTTCATCACAGCTCAGAGATACCAAGTGGAATCTTTTCCTAAAACGGCTTGATGTAAATGTTCAGATATTCAGCGAAAAGAATGTTCCTCTCAAAACAGAAATATCAAATCTGGCGGTTGACTATCAGGAGAAGGTGGGCAGTATTATGATAGATTTTCAGGGAAAAGAGTATACTCCGTCGCAGATGACTAAATTCTTCGAATCAAAGGAGAGACATATCCGAAAGGAAGCATTCGACAAGGTTGTTGAAAAGAGATTGTCAATGAAGGATGAAATAAACGAGATATTCATGAAGATGACTTCATTGAGGCATAAAACAGCACTGAACGCCGGAGAGTCAAATTACACTGATTTCAGATTCAAGGAGCTTGAGAGGTTTGACTATTCTACAAAAGAGTGCGAAGAGTTTCATCAATCGGTGCTCGAAGTGTGCACACCCATTCTCGGGGAAATTATTGGTGAAAAAAAGAAGAGACTTGGAGTCGCAGATATGATGCCTTATGATGCGCATGCTACCATGCCGGAAGATGAGGTTTTAAAGCCTTTCGCGGATGCATCTGATTTTATTGAAAAATCAAGGCAGGTCTTCGCTTCAATTGACGATAGATTTTTAAAAGTATTCGAAAGCGTCAACTCTGACAATAAGCTTGACCTGGAAAGCAGAAAGGGCAAAGCCCCGGGCGGATACAATTACCCTCTTTATAAATCGGGCCTTCCGTTTATATTCATGAATGCCTCAGGCTCCAATAGCGACATGCGCACATTGATGCATGAGTCGGGACACGCAGTCCACACAGTTAAAGTAAAAGACATGTTCACATATTTTTACAAGAATACTCCATCTGAGGTGGCTGAACTTGCCAGCATGGGAATGGAAATGATAACCTATGACAGGTGGAAAATATTCTACAATGATGAAAAACAGCTTAAACAGGCTCAGAGAAAACAACTTGAGGGAATCATAACTTTCTTTCCGTGGTGCGCAATAGTCGACAAGTTCCAGCATCATGTTTATGCGAACCCGGAGTCAAAACCGGAGGATTTACTCGTTTATTTTAACACCATTGCAACAGAATATCAGGAAAAGTATTTTGACTGGTCGGGTTATAAAAATTACCTGCCTATACTCTGGCAAATGCAGATACACATATTTGAAGTGCCTTTCTATTATATAGAGTACGGCATGGCACAGCTTGGCGCCCTGCAGTTGTGGAAAAACTACCTTGATGACCCGAAGAAAACAATCGAGATGTACCTTAAGGGACTCTCTCTCGGTTCGTCTGTATCAATAGCCGATGTCTATTCAACCATGGGTGTCTCTTTTGACTTTTCAAGAAAGAAAATGGAGGAGCTGATGAAATTTGCATATTCCGAATACAGGAAGGTTCTCTCTTGACAATCTTCTTCTTTTAAGGATAATAAAAAAATATGCTGATTTCCAAAATTCTCTTCATTCTTTCACTGATAGCTTCAGCGGCTCTTCTCATTCTTGACATAAAGAAGAGAGGACTCTCCGAGGAGAAGAGCCTGTACAGATACGTCGCTTTCCTGCTTCTTCTAATGCTGTCCCTGTACATGTTCGTATGCTTTGCCAGTTTCGATATGTCGGAGCTTGAAAGCATCAACAGAGAGAAGAACTGGGGCGGAATACTCGGATTCAACATCGCATTCTCATCTTATACATTGTACGGCTGGTTCTCCTTCTTTCTTCCATTCTTCCTGCTCTATACAGGGCTCGGATTCATAATGAAGGTGAAGAACAAATACTTTCCTGCGATAATAGCAATTGTTTTCACTCTCTTGGTTCCGATGCTCATTGGGAATCTCTTCAATGATGTCAATATGGCGGGTCTTTACGGAGACGGCGCATCAAGATTCTTTTCAAAGTACCTCGGCTCTGTGGGTCTCTCTGTCATAATTTTCTTTTTGCTGTTCATCAGCATTCTTGTTTTATCTGAATTTTCACCTATTATGGAGCTTCTCTCCAAAGCTTTCAGAAGAATCGAAAAAGGAAAAGAGAGGAACGGTAATGAGGAGAATGATTTTGAACCTTCGATTGAAAATAACGAGTATGAAAGCGAAGCGATTGAGGGGAAGCCGAAACCGAGAAGGAAGGAAAAACCTAAGAAGGTTATTGTCAGGACAGGAACTGACCCCAACATAGATTATAAGCACTTAATAACGGATGAGTTCAAGCGGCTCTTTCTTGATTCTCTTGAGGATGCTCCCAACATAACTCTCACAAAGGATGATGCCGAAATAAACGATAATATAAAAATCCTTGAAGAAAAAATGAGGAGTTTTCAGGTTGAGGGAAGAGTTATAAATGTAAATGTGGGGCCTGTCATAACAACATACGAGTTTGAACCTGCTCCCGGAATAAAGGTAAACAAGATAACATCACTTTCCGACGACCTTGCTCTGGCAATGAAGGCAAAATCAATAAGAATACTCGGACATATTCCCGGAAAATCCGCTGTGGGAATTGAGATACCCAATAAGAACAGAGTCACAGTCTATCTTAAAAACCTTATGACTGAAAAGGAGTTCATCGACTATTCAGACCCGACCAGCATTGTGCTCGGAAGGGATACTGAAAATAACCCGATATATGCTCAGGTTTCCACAATGCCGCATCTCCTTATAGCTGGAACCACGGGAAGCGGAAAATCTGTCTGCATAAACGGCATTATCACCTCAATTCTCTTCAAGGCGCAACCTGAAGAGGTCAGATTTTTAATGGTTGACCCGAAAAGGATTGAACTATCCATTTATAACGGCGTGCCTCACCTTGAAAGACCGGTTATTACGGACTCCAAAGAGGCGGTTTCAATGCTCAAGGAACTCACTCTCTGGATGGACCTGAGATACAAGGCATTCGCAAAACTCGGAGTGAGGGATATAATAGAGTACAACAAGAAGAGCGACAAGAAGAAGCCGTACATTATAGTAATAATAGATGAAATGGCAGATTTGATGATGACCAGCCAAAAGGATATTGAATCTTATATAATTCGGCTTGCGCAGATGTCGAGAGCTGTCGGAATACATCTGATTCTTGCAACTCAGAGGCCGTCTGTCAACATAATCACCGGCTCCATCAAGGCAAACTTTCCCATCAGAATATCATTCAAAGTCCCCTCAAAAGCCGATTCCAAAACCATTCTTGACGCCAGCGGAGCAGACAAACTGCTCGGCAAGGGTGATATGCTGTACATAGCGCCCCAGAGAGGATATATTATGAGAGCTCACGGAGCATTTTTAAAGACAGACGAAGCTACCGCAATTGCCAATCTGTGGGCTGAGACATACATGAAAAAGCTTTTCGAAGGAAGCGTCAAAGATTCATCCAAGCTGTCAAAACTCATAATCGAAAACGAACTTGTTCAGTGCATTGCAAATCCCCGCAACACTCCCGGATTTGAGCTCAGAATTGAGGAGTTTGTAAAGCAATACTCCGAAGAGCTTGATATAGAGCCGGACAAACTCACTGAGATTCTTTCATCTGTAACATACCACATACCTATTGAAGAATCAGGTCTGACAAAAAACTTCACAAGAGATGAAACCGGTGCGGTGATTGAGAGCGAAGAGCTTGACCCTCTCTTTGATGCGGCGAGAGATTTCATCCAGCTGAAAAAACAAGCTTCCACATCAATGCTCCAAAAGCATTTCGCTCTTGGTTATCCGAGAGCCGCCCGTCTTCTTGACCAGCTTGAACAGGCAGGCATAGTAGGTCCGGCAAACGGTTCAAAACCCAGGGATGTTTATGACGGCTTTAAAGACAATTCTTATTAGTCTTCTACTCTTTTCCCAAGTTTTAATATTTTCGGAAAATTTATTTTTTGATTATGATTCTCTCTTTGCGCAGGGATATGTAAAAACATGCAAAGATACAATGTCATGTGAAATGACCTTCTTCAAACTAAGGGTTTATTCGGATTCTCTTCATTTTTCTATAACAGCAAATGATTCAATTTACAGCCAAATAGAGCAATTAAAGGATAAAAAAGACCTTCTCTACACGGTCAAGCTTTTCATTGAAGAGATTGAAACGGACACATCAAAGAAAGCGAATAAAAATTTCATAACAGTAAAATATGAGTTCTTCGAGGATACGCTTTTTTACAAGCCAAAACAGACTATTCCTTCAAGCTATCACTTTTACAGGGAAAAACTTTTGCGCATCGCATACTTTACGAATCTCGCGATATACAAAGAAACTGAAAAAACGCTTAAATAGAATTATTTAGTTGTTATAGTCCCTTCAACAACAGTAAGAATCACTTTGCTTTTTCCCTCATTAAGAAGTATTCGTTTTTCCTTTTGCTTTGACGGACAATCAGAACAGCTTGAGCATGAGTCCGCACTGTCGGCAAGCACTGTCTGCGGTTCAGAGGTCATTATAATCTCCGCATTGATATCTTCTCCGGCGGTAAACATTATGCTCCCCTTGATTGTTTTTACCCTGACAGTATCCGAAGCAAAGTAATTTGCTTCAAGGTTGATGTCTCCTTCTTCTGTGTAGATGCTCTCAACAGATATATTCTTAGGTAGCAGTATCTCGAGGTTTCCCATAAATTCACCGTCCCCTGAGGGAAAAACGCAGTCTATGAATATATAACCGCTATCTGACTTGTTTACATTTACTCTGACACTTTCTGCAGAGAATCCCTCTTTAGCGGATTTCACGCAGTAAACTAACATTGAGTCCTTCTCTGTCGGCCGAACAAGGATGCTTCCTCTCATAGCTGTGATTTTTGCAAGAAGAAAAGCGTCTGATCCGATATTCAGCATCTCTTCAGAATAATCTCTCTTGGCATAAAGCATTAGACTGATTACAAACATCACAATAAGAATGATTCTCTTTTTCACTTTTTCTCCTTATTTTTTTCTTCAATTATTTCCTTCAGCTCCTGCAGAAGAAGAAGAGCTTCAATAGGCGTGGTATTTTTCAAATCGATACTTTTTACTCTATCAGCGATATTTTTTACCGATTCGCTTTCGGAATCTTTTTGCTTCTCGTCAAAAAGCCTTAGTTGAGACACATCGCGCATCTTCTCCTTGACATTCAGTTCGCTCTCCTTTAAAAGGCGGAGTATGCCGGTTGCATTCTCAGTTATCTCCGACGGAAGACCCGCCATCTTTGCAACCTCGACTCCGTAGCTTTCATCCGTAGCACCATCGATGACTTTTCTCAGAAAGATTATCCTGTCCTGCAGTTTTCGCACTTTTGTAGTACGGTTCTTGATTTTCGGCAGTTTCGACGACAGCTCTGTGAGTTCATGATAGTGAGTTGCGAAGAGAGTTTTAGGGCTCAAAGGAGAATTGTGGATATACTCAAGGATAGCCCATGCAAGCGCCAGTCCGTCAAAAGTCGATGTGCCTCTGCCTATTTCATCCAAAACAATGAAACTCCGCGAAGACATATTTTTAATTATGTTGGCGCTCTCAAGCATCTCAGCCATGAATGTCGAAACTCCCTTTGAGATATCATCGCTCGCTCCTATTCTCGTAAATATCCTGTCAGTAAGAGGAATATGCGCTTTTTTGGCGGGCACGAACATCCCCAGATGAGCCATGTATATTATAATAGCATTCTGTCTAAGGTATGTTGACTTGCCTGACATGTTTGGTCCGGTTAAGAGTATCACTCTGGTAAACTTGTCCATTGAAAGAGAGTTCGGCGTAAAAGGCGCTGTTCTGTCCACAAATTCAACAACAGGATGTCTTCCGTCCTCAATAACTATTTCATCAAAATCGCCTACAACAGGCATTACCCAATCATTCTGCTGGGCATTCACCGCATTGGAGCACGCCATATCAATTGCGGCGACTTTTTCAGAGATGTTTGATATCTCCCCGCAGTGCTCCGAAATATGCTCTATGAGGCCTGTAAACATTGCATTCTCCATCGAGTTGAGCTTCTCCTCTGCGGAGAGTATTTTCAGCTCATACTCTTTCAGCTCCTCATTTATGTACCTCTCGGCATTCTTCAATGTCTGCTTTCTGAAATATTCAGCCGGCACCTTCTCTTTGTAAGAGTTCGTCACCTCTATATAGTAGCCCATAACCGAATTGTATGCTATTTTAAGGTTTTGTATGCCGGTCTTTTTCCTCTCCTGCTCCTCCATCTTGAATATAAGCTCAGAAGTGCGCATTGAAAATTGCAGTAGCTCATCGTACTGCGCATCATACCCTTCGTTGAAATATCTCTCCTTCTCTCCATTTAAAACCCTCTCTCTGTTGAGAGCGGAATCTATCAACTGCGAAATGCTTTTTAATTCATTAAAATCGTTCAGCAAAAAACTGAGATTGAGAGAGTCAAGTATCTCCTTCATTCGCGGCAAAAGCTTTATAGCCGAAGAGAGAAGCACAAGGTCTCTCGGAGTCGCCTTTCTTGCGGCGACCCTTGTGTTTATCCTCTCAATGTCTCCGATTTCCGAAAGAATCCCGCGTAAAACCTTTGTTTGTTCAACAGATTCGGCAAAACTTTTTACTATGCTCAGAGATGACTCAATCTCTTTAACGGAGCAGTAAGGAGACCTCATGAGATTCCTGAGCTTTCGTCCGCCCATGGGGGTCTTTGTGGCGTCAACCGCGTCAATAAATGAATTTTCCTTGTCTCCGTTCATCCTTTCAAACAGCTCAAGGTTCCTCATTGTCTGATAATCAACTGTCATCCTTTCATTGAGCATTCTGATTTTTATTTCATTTACCTGAGTCATTTTTCTCTTTTGGCTCTCTTTTAGGTATGCAATCAATGCGCCGCCCGCCTGCAGAGAGGCTTCAGTCGCCTTGTCAAATCCTGTCTTTGCAAGGCATTCTGATCCGAAATGCTCTTCAAGCGCTCTCTTTGCCTCTTCAGAATCAAAGTATGAATGGTCGATGATTCTTCTCTGCTTCTCCATAATTCTTAATGAAGAGTTGTCGGTGAGTATCTCGCTCAATGATAGTTTCATCATATAGTCTTCAGCCGAAGCATCGTCATTGAACTCAACCGCATACATCTCGCCTGTTGATATATCGGAGACTGCGAGAGATGTCGTTAGGCCGCTTTTTTTTACAGCTCCTATGTAATTGTTCTCCTTCTCAGACAGAAGAGATTCCCTCATGATTGTTCCGGGGGTTATCACTTCTACGACTCCGCGCTTCACCAGCTTTATGCTGTTTGATGGCTCCTCAAGCTGTTCGCACACCGCCACCTTTCTATTGGTCTTTACAAGCCTGCTTATATACTGGTCTGCGGCTTTCACGGGAAATCCGGCAAGAGGGACATCTTTCGATGCATACTCGCGCGATGTAAGCGTGATGTTTAGTATCTGCGAGACGAGCATTGCATCGTCATAGAATGTTTCGTAGAAATCCCCCATCCTAAAGAGCAGAATTGCATCTGCATAGCTTTTCTTGATTTCAAGATACTGGTTTATAAGCGGCGTCGACTCTTTCAAATTCATTCCGCCTTCACCACCCATGCGGGAATTGTTTCTGCTTTTTGAAATACCTTCAGAAACTTATTGGCATCATTCTCGGTTTTGAATTTTCCGATTCTAACCTTTATAAGTTCCTTATCATTAATTTTGTACACATCGTACCTTTTCTTTTTGTATTCGTCCATCATTTTATCGGCATTCTCGACATTTTTGAATGAACCTATCTGTATCGTGTAGAATACATCCTTGGATACTGAATGGTTGCTTTTTTCGGTTGAGTAGTAAGATGAAAATTGTGAAGAGGGAAAATCCGTCTGAAAATCGCGTATGTATTTTGACGCATTTGATATGTCTCCGAACCTCTCATATATTGCAATCAGAGAGAGATATGCCAGAGGAGAAAGAATTGAATCTTTTGAGGAAATTATTCTCTTCAGATATAGAGCGGCTTTTGATGAATCCTGCTGAAGCGAATGGTACTTTGCCAGTCGAAGCTGCGATGCATTGTAGAATGGCGAATCTGTGCGGGAATTCACTATCTGAGTGTAGCATGCGACAGACCTCGGCACATTCTCCATAAGCTCTGCCGAGTAAAACAAAAGTTCGCTCGGAACTTCCGCCCTTGACTTTTCCATTGAATCTAGCGCCGCCGTTAATGCTTTCAAATCGCCTTTCAGATAAAGTTCGCGGTAGCTGACCGAGGCATTCAGAAGGATCGGAATGCACATCAGCAAAAACAATTTTATTTTCATTTTTCCTCCGCCTTTTCTCCGGTCAATGTTATTCCTTTCACCTCATTTATCTTCACTTTGTATACTCTTCCTATTTGCACATCACGACTCTTTATGATTACACTCCTGTTGCCGGAATCTCTTCCGAAATATTCATCTTTAACTCTCCGTGATTCATTCTCCGCAAGGACCTCGAGAACCTGTCCAACCATTGCCACTGCTTTCTCCCTCCTTATCCTCAATTGAGTCTCAATGAGTATTTTCAGACGCGACAGACCAATTTCATCATCCGTCTGCTTTAAATACCTTGACATTGTAAACCTTCTCGAACTGTACTTATACATGAATGCATCATTGAATCTTATATCCTCCATCGCCTTTAATGTATCATTGAAATCTTCATCCGTCTCTTCCGGCAGGCCTGTCATAATGTCAGTAGTCAGAGAAATTGAAGGAAGAATTTTTCTTGCTTCATCCGCAAGATGCCTGAATCCGGCGTATGTGTACTGCCTGTGCATCAAAGAGAGCATTCTATCGGATCCGCTCTGCAAAGGAAGATGCAGATGGGAGCAGAGATTCTTATTGTCAGCCATTATTTCTATGAGTTTTAAGGACAAGTCCTTCGGATGCGAAGTGATGAATCTTACCCTTTTGTCTTTAAACTCAGCGAGCACATCTTTTACAAGGGAGGTAAATTTTTTACCATTGTAGTCGTATGAATTTACATTCTGACCCATCAGCAGAATCTCGGCAGTTGAGCTCTTCATGTTGTTTTTAATCTGCCTGATTATCGAATCCGGAGAGAAAGATTCCTCCCTTCCCCTTAAAAATGGAACTATGCAGTATGAACAAAAGTTGTTGCATCCCTTGCTTATAGGAGCAAGAAGAGTCACTCCCTGCTCTACATCAATACCCGTATAATCACCCTTTGAAGAGAGGTCTGTTTTGCTTCGCCCTTCCTTAATGAGCTCTGCAAGTGAAAGATACTCCGTCGGGGATACCGCCATATCAATAAAAGAGGGGAGCTCTTTTAAAGACCTCGCAAGACACCCTGCAAGGATTACCTTTTTCTTTTTTCCGGAGCTCTTTCTCTGAGAACTCATGAAGCCAAGAGCTCTGGTTTCAGCATGCTCTCTCACTGAGCAGCCGTTTACTATAAGCATGTCAGCCTCTTCGGCGGTTGAAGCTTTTTCATAACCTTCTGATGAGAGCAAAGAATCGATAACCTTTGAATCATAGTCATTCATCTGACATCCGTATGTGGCAATAAAGTATTTATTCTTCACAGAACATGTTCCTTCCGTCAAAGGATTTGTATAGAACTTTAACCACATCGCCTATCTTGTATGTGCTCTTTTTTACTCTGCAATTTAGATATGAAGAGGATTTCCCCGAAGCGAATTCGCCGCTGATACTCTCCACCAGTATTTCGTCATGCCTGCCTATGACACTCTCCGCATATTCGCCTCTCTTTTTCTCCGCAAGCTCCTTTAGCAGTAAGAGCTTCTCCTTATTTGAAGATTCGGCATTTTTAAAATACGAAGCAAGAGTCGAATGTCTCTGTGAGTAGCAAAACAGGTGGAAATGCGAAATCGGAAGATTGTAAAGCGTTTTCAGCAGGTTTTCAAAATCAATAGAACTTTCTGCAGGAAAGTTATATATAATGTCTGCTCCCAGCCTCATCCCATCAATTGCAGAGAGCCGGGAGATTTTCTTTTTCGCCTCACTCTTTCCATACTTTCTCTTCATCATCAACAAAACATCGTCTTCAGTGTGTTGTAGCGGAATATGTATAAACCTTGCCACCATATTGTCTCTGCCTATCTCTTCAATGAGCTCATCATCTATTTCACTTATGTCAAGAGATGACAGGCGCACTCTGTATATATTTTTCTTTTTTATTTCTCTTAATAAACCGGCAAGATTCAGCGGTCCGCTCCTATACTTTCCGATATGAACTCCGGTGAGAACAATCTCTTTCGCTCCCCTTTCAAGAAAGTAGTCTATGTCTCTGTTTATTTCGTAAATACTCCTTGACCTTTCGGAACCCCTCATGTAAGGCACAATGCAGTAAGAGCAGAAATTATTGCACCCTGTCTGAATTACAATTTCGGGTCTTGTCCTGAATGAAGTTGGATTTTCTATCTGAAGAATGCTCTCCTGTCTAACATATTCGGAATCGTGCTCAAGTTCATCCGGGTTTTTAAGGCATCCCGACACCTCTATCCTTGCAAAAGGATTCTCCCTCCTCAATTTTCTGTAAATCCTCATAAATTCATTCTGCGCCTTTGCAGTGACTACGCATGAACCCATCAGAATCAAATCTGCGTCTTTGGGGGAAGATACTCTTGAAAAACCCTTTGATTCATAATCTCCGGCCAGCCTGTTTGTAAGTGACTGATTCAGCCTGCATCCTGTTTCAAAGAGGTAATAATTCACAGATAGACCTCCCCGAGAAATTCATGCAGAGAATCGTGCCAGTCTTTCATCACATTAAAACCTGCATCTTTGAGTTTTTTATTTTCTAGCACCGAATACTTAGGTCTTTCAACTGTTGAATTGTTCTGCTTGGCTTTCTTTACCTTTACACCAAGTTTCATATATGATTTTATCTCCTCGGCAAAACCGTGCCAAGACACTTCTCCTTCATCAGTAGAGTGTATCAGCCCTCTTAAATCGTTTTCAAGAATGACAAGAGCCTGATTGGCAGCATTTATGGTGCTCGTCGGAGTCAGGACTTCGTCTCCTACAACTTCAACAACATCAGACTCTGAAGCTTTCTTCAAGAAAAGAGAGATAAAGTTATAGCCCTTTGCCCTGCTCAATGTCTTTCCGTAGAGCCCGCTCACTCTAATCACCGCCGAAGCGGGATTTTCAAAAAGAATTCCCCTCTCCCCCACATACTTTGTCAGTCCGTAGACATTCAGCGGATTGCATGAGTCGCTCTCTATGTATGGGATTCTCTTCTTTCCGTCGAAAACATAGTCAGTTGAAAAGTGCATGAATTTTATATTATTTTTCCTGCATACAGAGGCCATTCTCATCGGAGCGGTTCCGTTCATAATGAGCGGTTCGTAGAGAGACCTTTCCGCACCCGGCACATCAAGAAATGCGGCGCAGTTAATGACTGCGTCAAATCTGTTTTTTATGAAATCTTCAAAATTCTCATAGTTGTGGATATCAAAAAGATTTCTGCCGCCGTGCGTTATCTTATGCTTCTTTTCAAAAACCCTGAGAATATCGCTACCAAGCTGACCTGTTGAGCCCAAAATAAGTATCTTCATAAAAGAGGCGTCAAATCCTTTACGGAATCTGCTTCAATAAAGACTTCAAACTTGCTTTTGACATAATCATCATGCTTTGTCTCGCCTGAAAGGACGAGTATTGATTTCATTGTGGCGTCAATTGCCATTCTCATATCCGTATAGAGTCTGTCACCCACCATTGCGCACTCCTGAGGCTTTAATCCGAAATGCTCCATAATGGAGAGAACCATGCAGGTGTTGGGCTTTCCCACTATCTCGGGAAGCCTTCCGGTAAGTTTTTCAAACATTGAGATGAATCCTCCTATATCCGGTATGTAGCCGTTCTCCGTCGGACAGGTTATGTCCGGATGAGTCGCGACAAATCTCACATTCTTTATTAACAGCTGATAAGCATTGTCTATTTTTTCATAAGTCAGAGTTTTGTCAAACCCTAAAAGTACAGTGTCGGGATTCTCTTTTGAAAATTTGAATCCGTTATCAAGCAGTTCCTCTTCGAATGAAGGAGTGCCCAATGGGTAAATGGTTCGCACGCCCTCTCTCTTCAGCTTCAGTATTGTTGCATTGAGGGATGTGAAAATGTCATTTTCGACGCACTCAAATCCCATGCGCGTCAGTTTTTTCAAATACTCCTTTCTGTTTTTCGATGAATTGTTGGAAAGAAAGACTCTTCCGATTCCCCTCTCCTTCAATTTTGCTACGAACTCTACAGCGCCGTCAATAAGATTCTCTCCCAGATAGAGAGTTCCGTCCATGTCGAAAAAGAAGAGCTTAATCTCTTTTAGGTTATTCCCATTCAATTGTTGACGGGGGTTTTGTGGATATATCATAGACCACCCTGTTGACTCCTTTGACTTCATTTATTATTCTTCTCGAAATCTCCTGCAGTACCTCTCTTGGAAAATCATGCCAGTCCGCAGTCATGCCGTCGACTGATGTCACCGCCCTCAGAGCAATTACATTATCATAGGTGCGCTGGTCGCCCATCACTCCCACTGTTCTCACTGGAAGCAAGACGGCAAATGCCTGCCAGATTTTATCGTATTCTCCCCTCTCTCTTAAAACTTCAAGATAAATTTTGTCTGCCTTCTGAAGTATTTTTACAGACTCTTCCCTGACTTCTCCCAGTATTCTTATTCCGAGTCCCGGACCGGGGAACGGATGCCTCTGCAAAAGCTCCGAAGGTATTTTAAGCTCATAGCCGATTCTGCGCACCTCGTCCTTGAACAATTCCTTCAATGGTTCTATTAGTGTGAATTTCATCTTTTTTGGAAGCCCTCCGACATTATGATGCGTCTTTATGACATGTGATGGGCCCTTCTGAGATTGTGATTCTATTCTGTCGGGATATATTGTTCCCTGCACAAGATATTCGGCATTCTTGTATGTCTTCGCCCTTGATGCGAACACATCAATGAATGTGCGGCCTATTATTCGCCTTTTCTCCTCCGGATCCTCTACACCGCGCAGTTTTCTAATAAAAAGCTTTGATGCATCCACATACTCTACATTGAGATTAAGCTTCTTTTTGAGAATGTTCACTGTCTCCAATCCCTCATTGTGCCTTAGAAGTCCGGTGTCTATTAAAAATCCTTTCAGATTCTTTCCGACCGCTCTTTTTACAAGAATTGAAGCGACAGTTGAATCAACTCCTCCGGATATCCCGCTTATTACGATCTTCCCCTCTGCCTCATTCTTGATATCCTTTACAGTAGATTCTATGAAATTTGCGCTCGTCCAGTTTTGTTTTGCCGAACATATATGAATTACAAAATTGTAAAGCATCGCACTGCCCATCTCACTGTGATGAACTTCAGGGTGAAACTGAAATCCGTAAAGAGGCAGTGAAGAATGCTTCATTGCGGCTATTTCCGAATTCTCGCTCATGGCTATCTTTTTAAAGCCGGCTGGAGTATCCTTCAGTTTGTCCGAGTGTGACATCCACACTGTTGACAGATTCTTTACTCCTCTGAATATTTTATCTCTAACAAGTATGGTCAGCCTGCTCCTTCCGAATTCACGCTCAGCAGAGTGGGCTACACTGCCCTTGTGCTTGAATGCTATCAACTGCATTCCGTAACAGATTCCAAGAACAGGAACCCCAAGGGCAAACACTCTGTCTGATACGGACGGACTGCCTTTGTCATAAACGGAATTAGGCCCCCCAGAAAGTATAATGCCTGACACGCCAGTATAATCGTGCTTCTCAGCGGTTTCAGGATTTATTATTTCCGAATAAACATTCATCTCGCGCACTCTCCGCGCAATCAGTTGAGTGTACTGTGAGCCGAAATCAACAACTACAATTCCGCCCTTTGTCATGATAGAATCCTCTCAATTTTCTGTTTCATGTTTTTTCCATTGAAGAGGTATGAGCCGGAGACAATCCATTCAGCTCCCGCCTTCACAGCCATTCTTCCTGTTGCCTCATTTATTCCGCCGTCTATCTCTATGGCAAAATCAAATTCACTCTGCAATTTTTTTAGTCTCTCTATTTTCGGAAGAACAGATTCTATGAATTTCTGTCCCGCAAATCCCGGAAAGACGGACATCACAAGCACATAATCCGCGCAGTCAAGGTACTTCACTATCTTTTTTTCGCTGACATCGGGATTTATCGCAACACCGGCCATTGCGCCCATCTTTTTTATTCTCGTCAAAAGAGCAAGAGGATTTTCTGATGTCTCCGGATGAAATGATATTAGGTCAGCTCCGTATTCTATAAAGACCGGAGCATACTTGTCGGGATTGCAGATCATAAGATGTGCATCAATCTTCTTATTTGTCAAAGGCCTCAGATTTTCAAGAAAGAGAGGGCCGAAGGTGATATTTTCCACAAAATTTCCATCCATAATATCGAGATGCAAAATCTCTGCGCTGTCAGGTATTCTTTTAATCGCGCTCCTGATGCATGAAATGTCCATTGAAAGAAGAGACGGAAGAACCTGAATTTTTCTCTTCATTCCGGAACCTGAATTTTGAATTTAAGAGTATCCTGCTTTTTCAGGTACTCTCCTGAATCGGGGTACTGTGCAACAATTATGCTTTTCAGCACATTCGCCTTCACAGAATCAAAAATCACAGGCACCAGTTTCATTGAACGGGCAAGAGCAAGAGCCGAGTCCGTCTCCATATTCCTGTACAAACCTACAAAGACATAATCATTCTTTTTGCCGCGCGACACATTAATGGTGATAGTGGTGCCTTTGGGAATGATGCTGTTGAACGGAGGCTCTGTTCCAGTCACAATATTCTCATCAAGTTCTTCGCTGAATTCAAGAGCAGTGTCATTAACTGTGAAACCGGCTCTTGTGAGAGCGTCTATGGCATTGGAAATGTGCAGTCCATACACTTTCGGAACCTGAACCTTTTCAGAACCGAGTGATACTGTCACTTCAACCACTTTATAAAATTTAATATTTGAAAAAGGCAGAGGGTTCTGGGAAATGACGAGCCCCGAACCTATCTTCTCAGAATACTCTTCACCCGCTATTCTTAGGTCAAGCCCCCTCACTTCAAGCTCCGTCCTCGCCTGTTTTATTGAAAGACCTGTTATATCCGGGACTGAGAGCTCATTGCTTCTCCCCATCATGACCGGCATAACTATGTAAGCTGTTATTATTCCCAATATGACCGAAATTAAAGCGAGCAGCATCAATACAAGGCCGTATTTATGACCCTGTTCGAAAACATTCAACTTCTTTACTGAATCTGCAGACTCTTTTACAGAGGCGGCAGACTTCTTGAAGAATCCTATATTTACTTTCTTTCCGTGTTCATCCATATTTTGACACCTGTTCCCTTCTTGATTTTTGTTCCCGGTTCGGGTGACTGTTTAACAACTATATCAAACGGAAGTTCTGTATCGGTTATGTTCACAACCTCTTCAACAACCAGACCTGCGGATTTTATTTTATCCACAGCATCTGATTTTGTCAATGAATTCACATTCGGCATGACTACGGATACGGTTCCCTTTGAAACCGTGAGATTTATTGAGGAGCCTTCAGGCAGCTCAATTCCTCCCTCCGGCGAAGTGAGGACAACCACATCGGTTCTATACTTTTCATTGTCTATGTAAGAGATGCTTCCTATCTTCAGCCTGAGCTTCACTATCTCCCTCTTGACTTCATCCACATTAAGTCCGGTAAAGTACGGAAGAAGGACCATTTTCTCTTCCTTAGGCATAGTATCGACAGGAACGAGAGGTTCTATCTCTTTTCCCGCGCTTATCACGACATTAACAGCAGACCCCTTTTCAACCATTGCTCCGGCAATAGGATTCTGGGAGAGTATAATTCCCTTCTCAGCCGTATCATTTGTCTTCTCTGATTCCACATAGAGAGAAAGTCCTTTGTTTTCCAGAAAAAGCTTTGCCCTCTCATAATCATTCCCCTCTATAAGAGGAACCTCTATCTTTGCCGCCTCTGCCTGCTTTTCAGCAGCCGGCTTTATCAATGGGGAAACAAACATAATCATTAGCAAAGAGACGATTATTGAAATTATCAGCGACACAACCACTGATATTCCGATTGTTTTTCCTGTATTGTCAAACATCTTCACCTCCTGATTTTTTTAGTAAGACACCGTATCCGCCGTTGTAAGGCATTCCGAATGAAAAGAACTGGCTATAGACTTTGTAATCGGAATTTTTGGAAACGAATTCGGTTATAACCTCCTGATTTTCCACACTGAGTATTGAGCATGTCATGTAAAGCAGAGAGCCTCCGTCGCGGACATACTCATCCGCCTTTTCAAGCATGCCTATCTGAGTATCCCAAAGAGTGTCAAGCTTTTTTCTGTAATTGTATTTCACATCCGGATTCTTCCTTATTGTTCCTGTTGCAGTGCATGGAGCATCTACGATGACAAGGTCAAATACCTTTTGAAGGTCTGACTTGAGAAGGTCTGTCGCCTCGGCTTTTATTCCGCTTAACTGAAGCCTCTCTATGTTCTCCTTCATGATTTTTATTCTTTCGCTGTCCCTATCTATCGCAGTTATTTTGGCATTCCTGATAAATGATTTCAGAAGAAATGATTTTCCTCCGGGCGCCGCGCAGCAGTCGAGAACCGTCTTTATGTCCTCCATCTGAAGAAATCTGAATATATTCAGATATACAGGGTCAAGTATATATTCGTGCGAAGTGAGCCTCTCTCCGGAATTAAATTCCCTGAAAGCTCCTGTCTCAACATTGAAAGCAAATGTCTGAGGCTTCTCATTGTAGAACTTCATCAGCTGAATTGCTCTGTCATGCCCCACCTCTGAAATGAGGTATTCAACAAAATGCTGCGGGAATGAATAATGGAATGAGAGAGATTGCTTGTCTTTCTCTCCCGGAAGCTCCAGTTTGTCGCAGTTCCTGAGAAATTCCCTGAGAGCCCAGTTGACGAACTTGTCCTGATTTCTCAGTTTCTCTTTTGCAATCTCCACAACTGATGAGAGCACGGCATAGTCTTTGTGTTTCATAAATACAATTTCATAAATAGCCATTCTTATTAGGTGCTTGGATTTTTTTGAGACATTTGTCATCTCTTTGCCGACAGCCTGCATGAAGAACCAGTCCAGCAGAAGCTTTGTTCTTGTGACTCCATATACAAGCTCTTTTACAAAATCCGACTCATGCTTTGTCTTGTCGGCTGTCTCTTTTGAGTATGAATCCTTCAGCGAGACCCCTTTATCAAAGACCTCTTCAAGTATAATGTATGATGTCAGTCTTCTCTTTTCCATTTGATTCCTTCCTTTGAATCACTGAGCGCAATCCCTAATTCCTTTAATCTGTTTCGTATTTTATCCGACATTTCAAAATTCTTTTTTTTCCTCGCCTCTTCCCTAAGTTCAATCAGAAGTTCTATCAGCTCTTTGTCGTGCGTCTCTGTCTTCCCTAATGCTCCTGTAAATCCGAGAACACCCAGCATTTGTATAATCTCTCTTCTCAGAGAAGGAGCTTCCTGACTATTCTGGTTTATTTCATTTACCGCATCAAAGACAAATCCCAATGCCTGAGCCGTATTGAAATCGTCTGCGAGAGATTCGGTGAATTTTTCAATATATTTGTTCTCTGCTGATTCAGAGACCTCTCCTTCGAGCGCATTTGCAACCCTTGCATAAGCTGACCGTGCCTCATCAAGCCTTTCTGCTGAAAACTCAATGAGTTTTCTGTAGTGAGTCTTCAACAGATAAAGTCTCACGACATCAGGACTCCATCTGGAGAGAATCTCACTCACCTTAAAAACATTGCCTGTCGATTTGGACATCTTCTCGCCCTTGAGATTTACCATTCCGTTGTGAACCCAGAAATTTGCGAATATTTTTCCCGTTGCGCATTCGCTCTGCGCTATCTCATTCTCGTGATGAGGGAATATCAAGTCCTCGCCGCCTGTGTGTATATCGAAGGTCTCTCCGAGGTATTTCATGCTCATTGCGGAGCATTCTATGTGCCAACCCGGACGCCCCGGCCCGAAAGGAGAGTGCCAGTACGGTTCTTTGTCCTTTACTCCCTTCCACAGTACAAAATCAAGCGGATTTTCCTTCTTTTCATTTATCTCGACTCTCTTTCCTTCAATGAGTTCTTCAATCTTCTTCTTGGAGAGTTTGCCGTATCCGTCGAACTTTGATACGCTGAAAAAGACATCGCCTTCGGATTTGTATGCATATCCCTTTTCAATAAGTTTTTCGACAAATTCAATTATCTCCTGAATATGTCCTGTGGCGCGCGGGTAGACATCGAACTCAAGGGTGTTCATGATTTTGGCACACCTCATGAATTCATCGATATTGCGCTGAGCGAGAATTCTGTAGTCTTCGCCTGTCTTCATCTTCTCTATTAGTTTGTCATCTATGTCCGTAAAATTATAGACGGAAAAAACTTTGAATCCTTGATTCATCATAACGCGTTTAATTATGTCGGCAGTGATAAGAGCGCGAAGATGACCCAGATGCGGAGAATCCTGAACAGTCATGCCGCACGAGTACATTCTTACAATTTTATCATCCGACTGCGGGGAAAATTCCCTGCTCCCGCCTTTCAGAGTATCGTATATTTTGATCATGCCTTGTCCCTATCAACAATTGCCGCAGTAAGCTCTCCTTCACATACGACTTTTCCGTCAACAAATGCCTTAGCTTCAAGAACAAACATATTACCCTTATGCTCAATAAGAGTGCATTCATTTCTAAGCACATCGCCCGGGAGAACCGGCTTCCTGAATTTGACTCTATCAATCTTGACGAAATAAGGCACCTTTGTTTCAAGATTTTCCACATGAATGAGAAGGAACATCGCTCCTGTCTGAGCCAGCGATTCAACTATGAGAACGCCCGGCATTATCGGATGCCCGGGATAATGCCCCTGAAAGAACTGCTCGTTTATCGTCACATTCTTTATCCCGACAACCTTCTTTTCATTCATCTCTATGATTTTGTCAACGAGAAGCATCGGATATCTGTGGGGCAGTACAGCCATTATCCTGTTGATATCCAAGTTGGAGTGCATTTTCACCTCACTTTTCAATATATGTTTTTATTTCCGTCAATATCTCAGACGCAACCGCATTGAAGTCAATAGCCGACAACGCCTCTTTTTCTATGTTAAGAACCTCATTCCGCATCTTCATCGAATATAGCTTCACATTTATTATTATTTTTCCGCCGGACATTTTTATTTTTCCGGCGACAGAGTAATCAGCATTGAGAGCAACTCCGTAATTTATTGCGTCCATAGGCTTCATGTCTTCAATATTTGTAATACCCGCTTTTTTAAGATAGTCATTCACATCTTTGATGTTGACCGGCTCCACTTTATTCTCAATTTTCAGAGAAGTATAGAGAGTCTTGGCCATTTTTATGTGATACTGTTCGTTCCTTGTCTCTTTGTCTTCAGGCACGAAATCAAAGACAATGTATCTTTTGATTGCCGCAACAGGTATGAAGAATTCTTTGTTGAGCTCTTCCAAAACTCTGTCCGTGAGGTCGGCATCCTTTCGTGCATAGAGTATGTTTCCATCGGCAAAATCTACTATTATCGTATAGCCCTCTTCATCTCCGATCTTTTTTATTATGCTTGAAATCTTGTCAGCGACAGGTTTGAGCATCTGCTTGTTTATGGTGGTTGATTTTCCGCTCTCTCCGAATATCTCCTCTATGAATTTGTTGAGCGCATCCCTCTTTGAAGAAATCTCCTGCTGTTTTCTCATCTTTGCATCTTCAGAGAGCATAGCCTCCTGCTCTTTGTATGTCAGCTCAAGCTCTGACAGTTCATTCTGCATCTCACCCATCTGTTTGTTCCACTCCGTAAGCTCCTTGTCTATTTCTCTGTTGATATCCTCTATTCCTTTGTATCTCTGGAATATCGCCTTAGAGTTTATATAACCGAATTTTTCGGCATTGAGAAAAGAGAAGATAAGAAGCGCTACGACAATTATCAAGATTCTTCTTTTCATAAACACTCCTAGAAAGATGTTCCGACCTGAAAATGAGGCTCCCAGCTCAGTCCGTATCCGTTCGCCGTCTTCTGGAAACCGTAGCCAAGATCAATACCCATGACTCCAACCATGGGAATTTCAATGCGCACTCCAATTCCAGCTCCATGATAGAGAGTCTTAAATCTATCAGAGAGAGCCTCTGTCATATTTTCATAGGCATTGCCCACATCATAAAACGTGAGCATATAAGCCTGTTCGTTAAGCTTCAGTCGAAGCTCAAGGTTGGAGAGGACCGCTCCTCTTCCTCCTATTATGTAGCCGTCGATATCAGATCCGATTGAACGGTCGGGATATCCTCTGATTCCCCATGTGCCCACTCCTCCGAAGACAAACCTTTCGGTAAAAGGCACATCATTGGGATCATCGTATGAGTCAACCGCTCCGAAAGCAACTCTCCCCATAAAAGTAAACTTCCAGAAAAGGTGCTGGTATACCCTCATATCTGCAGTGATTTTGTAATAATCCTTTTCTCCTCCGAGAATGCCTCCTGCAAAGGATGTATAGAGACCCATCATCTGCCCCGATTCGGGAAAGAATGAATGGTTTCTTGAATCTCTCACAAGATACGGAGATATTTCGGAGAGCATTGTCTTCTCTCCAAGTTGGTTAAGAATCCAGTCGTCGAGTATATCCTTATAGGTTGAATCAACATAAGTGTAGACCTGTTCAAGTTTGTATTTTGTATAGAATTTTGTCATGAGGCGCTCTGAAAGAAGAAGACCGAGAGTTGCAGAACCTCCTATGCGCTGGTCATAATAGTATGTCTTGTCGCTGGTTTTATAGTAGAGTTCGGAACCTGCGACCACAGGGTATCCCATCAGATACGGCTCAGTGAATCCGAATGAGAAATTTGTGATTGATGCTCCCTTCTCAAGAAGGAGTGATGTCGACAAGCCCTTGCCCAAAAGATTGTTTATCCTTATGGTTATGTTGCCTGTGAGTCCGTCCGCCTGATTGTATGAACCGCCTATGTTGAATTCGCCCGTCTGTTTCTCTTTGACTTTAAATGTCAGGTCAATCTTTGACAAGTCCTCCGTGGGAATTGGGTTTATCTGGACATCTTCAAAGAATCCCGACCTGAAAAGGTTCGAGTGGGAGAGCACAAGGTCATTTCTCTTGAATACTTCTCCCGGCTTAGAAATTATTTCACGCCTTATAACCGCGTCTTCCGTTTTTTCATTTCCCTCAATGATAATGTCATTGATATACGCAAGGCCGTTTTCGCTGATATTGAGCTTGACATTCATAGTGTCTCCGACCCTGTCATTCTCGTTTCTCACATTTACATGAATGTACCCTCTGTCCATATAATATTCATAGATTGCGGATATAGATTTGTCCAAAAGCGTCTTTGAATAAGGAGTGTTCTTCCTGAATGCTATGCGTCGCTGTATGTCTTTGTCCTGTGCTATCGTGTTGCCTTCGAATGTAGCGTCCCCGAAAACAAATTTCTGATTCTGTGTGATATAGATATTTATGAACATAAACTTATTGTCGAAAGAATATTTGAACACTGTTGAATCAAGAGTGGCGTCCGGATAACCGTTGTCCATTATTGCGGCAAGAATGACTGCTTTATCCTCTTCAAAATCAGATTCTTTAAAGAGTCCGTCCTGAAGAAATGCCTTCTCTTTTGTCTTCATGATGGATTTTATCTTATTGTCGGTTATCTTGAAATTGCCGAATATTTCGATCTTCTTTATCCTGACGGATTCATTCTCTTTCACCTGATAGTAGAGGTTAACCGATCCCTCGTCAGATATTTCTCCCACCGAATCTTTCAGCTCGACATTCAAAAATCCTTTTTTGTGATAGTAACTCTTTATGCCGTTTGTCACCCTGAAGAGCGCATAGTCGCTCAAAAATTCTCCTGCCTGAACTTCGAGAGAATCAAGTATCTCCTTCTCTTTGATCTTCTTGTTGCCTTTAAGGATTATTTTTCCTATTCGCACATTCTCCTGAACCTTTATTCTTACGGATGTGCCGAACTGGTCTGTGAAAGGTTCTATCTCTATCTGATAAAAGAATCCTGTCGAGTAGAGGCTCTTTATAGCCTGCTTTATGTCATCCGCTGTGAGTTTCATTCCGACAGTCAGACCCGACCTCACTATTATGAATTCGGAGGAGGTGAGATTGCTTCCCTCAACTACTATATCATAGACTCTTTCGGTAATGACTTCCTGTCCGAAAACCGCGCAGAATAATAAAACAACACACACTGCTGTAAGAATCCGTTTCAATGATCCTCCTCCGCCTTAACGGCGCTTTTAGCATTTTCTTTATAGTTTGTTTCAATAATCTTGCCTTTCACATTGAAGCAAAGCTCCATGGTCGGTGTTAATCTGTCGGCAAGTATCTCTTCGGTTATCTTGTTTTCTATATTCTCCTGAATGGCTCTGTCAACCGCTCTCGCTCCGAAGCTCTCTGAGTAGGATGCCTCAGTAAGAAAATCGGCGATTTCATTGCTGAAGGAGACTCGGTAATTTTTTTTCAGGTATGCTTCTCTGACAGAACAGAGATGTTTATACATTATCTCGCGGATGTTCTCCTTTGAAAGGTGGTTGAAGACTATGACATTGTCAAGACGATTTATGAATTCAACCTTGAATGTCTCTTTCATCTTCTCCAGAAGATTCTCCTTCGACGCTTTTTCATTTGACGATGAATCTCCGAAACCCATGGGCTTTGAACTATCGCTGGTGCCTATGTTGGATGTGAAGATTATTATCGTATTTTTGAAATCAACAGTTCTGTGGTGCGCATCAGTTAGTATTCCCGCATCAAGTATCTGCAGAAAAATATTGTAGATATTGGGATGCGCTTTTTCTATCTCGTCAAACAGCAGAAGAGAGTAAGGGTTCCTCTTCACAAATTCAGTGAGCCTTCCCGGCTCTTCGAAACCGACATAACCCGGAGGCGACCCTATCATCTTTGCAAGTTCATGCTCCGAGCCGTACTCTGACATGTCAAAGCGCATGAATGAGTCTTTGTGTGAATGCACAAGCTCTGATATTTTTTTTGCCAGCATTGTCTTTCCCACGCCGGACGGTCCTAAAAAAAGCATTGAGATTCTTGGTTTCGAGGGATTTTTAATTCCGAGGAGTGTGAGTTTTATGGCTTTTGATACTGTTGTGACTGCATGATCCTGTCCTATCACATCCTCGAGGAATGCCTGCTCCAGCTTCACAAGGTCTTTCTGATTCTCCGCAGTCAGCTTGTCTACAGGTATTCCGGTCCAGAGCGAGACAACCTCCTTGATTACCGCTTCAGTCACCTTTATTCTATTGTGCTCTTTAGTGTGAATCTCCTTTAAAGCCTTTATCTTTCCTTCAAGTTCAAGCTGTTTTGTGCGCTTCTCGCCCGCAAGTTTATATTTGTTGACTGAGGCGAAAAACTCCTTCTGGCTCATCGTCTCTTTAAGCTCTTTTTCCATCTTCTCAATCTGATTGTTTATCTTTATTGAAAGCTCCATGTTAACCTTGCTTCCCGCCTCATCAATTACATCTATCGCCTTGTCGGGAAGAACCCTGTCTGTAATGTACATCTGTGAGAGGTTGACTGCATCCTCTATTGCTGAATCGGAATATTCCACATTGTGAAAGTCCTCATACTTGTGTTTTATTTTCTTGAGTATTGAAATTGTTTGGATGGAATCCATCTCCTTCACATCAACCGGTTGGAATCTTCTCTCTAAAGCTCCGTCCTTCTCAATATACTTGTGGTACTCAGAGAGAGTGGTGGCTCCTATGCACTGAATCTCGCCCCGCGATAACTGCGGTTTCAGCATGTTGGCAGCATCAATCGAGCCCTCCGCCGAGCCTGTGCCGATTATCGTGTGAAGTTCATCTATGAAAAGTATAATGTCCTTGTTCTCTTCAAGTTCCTTTATAAGGTTCTTCATCCTCTCTTCAAACTGTCCTCTATATTTTGTTCCTGCGACGAGGGAGCCGACATCAAGAGAGAGTATTCTTTTGTTTTTGATTACCTCCGGCACAAGATTTTTGACAATCCTGTCAGCAAGAGCTTCTACGATGGCTGTCTTTCCGACGCCGGGCTTTCCTATAAGAACCGGATTGTTCTTTTTTCTTCTGCCGAGAATCTGCAGAACCCTCTCGATTTCCAAATCCCGCCCCAAAGCAGGGTCAAGGTTGTTTTCCCGCGCCATCTTTGTCAAATCTTTGCAGAGATAATCCGCAATGGGAGTCATTGAAGAAGAATTCAAATCTGTTGATTCGCCTTCCTCATCCTTGCCCTTGCCCCTCTTCATCATTGCGATATATTTTGTGAGGTCAAATTCGACAGAGTCAAGAATCTCCCGCGATGGCTGATTGGTCATATATATAGCAGAGACCGCATGCTCCGGCTCGATTGCCGTATCTCCCATATCAAGAGCAAATCTCTCAGCTTCAATGTACATCTTCTTGGTATCGGCAGATTCGATAACATCGAAAACAATAAACTGAGACTGCTCTTCGCCTTTTTTGACAAGCTGTCTGAGCGAATTTTTGATTATCTCCAGCGCGTCAGAGTCCGTCGACTTTGAGGACCTCAATACATAATTCCCTGTGATAAGGTCTTTATCTGAAAGTATGCTTAATAAAATATCATAGGGCTCAATCTTCAAACGGTTGAGACCCCTTGTCCTCTGCTCGCACTTTTTCAGAATTACTGCCATCCGGCGCGAAAAGTTTAAGTCCATATTTTCTCCGTTTGCATAATTATATAATATAGCATAAAAGTATAAATAGAGTCAAGGGGAAAGAAGGAAAGATTATAAACCAGAAGGCGCAGTTTGGATGCAGTGGATTAAAAATATATTCTAAATGGAATAAACAAAAATTGAGGTTAAATCTTTTTTTGATGTTTTTGAATTTTGAATGGGCCCACCAGGGATCGAACCTGGGACCTGATGATTATGAGTCATCCGCTCTAACCAGCTGAGCTATGGGCCCGAAATGATACTGTGTTCAGCTCGCGCTTCCTGTGAGCTTCGCTCACCTTCGAGTCTGCGTGTCGCATTAAAAAGAACTTTTTATGCTCCCCGGGAGGGACAGGATCATCCGCGTCCGCGGATATCAAACCCCCTGGGCGGAAGCTCGCGCTTCCTGTGAGCTTCGCTCACCTTCGAGTCTTCGTGTCGCATTAAAAAGAACTTTTTATGCTCCCCGGGAGGGACTCGAACCCCCGACCTGGTGGTTAACAGCCACTCGCTCTACCGACTGAGCTACCGAGGAGTGTCAAGATAAAGAATTATATTAAATATTTCGTCAATGTCAAGAGATTTTTTAGGGACGGTGGTTGAAATAGTTGCAGTGACAAAAATCACATTGGATATATTATTAACAGGCACTTTGTATGATTAATGGACCAATTATAATTTGACAATAAAAAATCTAAAAGTGAGCACGGGAAAGACAGTAGCATCGCTTAAAATCAGCATTAATAGTGATGATTTGAATGATCAGACTTAAAAATTGCAACTATTTCAACCACCGTCCCTATATATAGCTATAGTTTTATTGAATCTTCGGGAATGATGACGATGATGTAGTCTTTGTTGAGCTGCATCAAATCCGTATGGTATGTGCGGCCATCACGCGTTTTGATGTCCGCATCGGTTACAGGGATGAATGACTTGGCGAGATTGTTTATGAAATCAGTAAGCCTTCCTCCCGGCGGAATGTGCACCATTCCAGTTATTTCAAGGTCTGAAGTGAAGATTATTGATTTTACTTTTTCTCTTTCAAATGCCATATTTCCTCCTAATGTGTTTTCATTTTTTCTTTCATCATTGAAGACCTTCTGCCCTTCATTATGACGAAATTTCCCCTGCTCTCTGCGCAGATTTGGCCGTCAGAATCGCAAACAGAGGCAGTCATCAATATTCTTTCATCATTTATACCTGTTGTTTTTGCCTCTACCTTGTACTCTATCCCGCTCTTGACTGCCCTTGAAAACTTCACATCAAGTGTGCTTGTAAGGCACATTAGACCGGTTTTTTTTATTGACATCCATGCCATTGCCTCATCCATAACCATTGTCACCAACCCTCCGTGGACAATGTTTTCATATCCCACATGGTCATCGCTGAATGTGACACTGCTTCTGACACTGTCGCTTTTTGCATCATACTCAAAAATCATCTTCATGCCTATTGGATTATCCTGCCCGCAGACAAAGCATTTCGGAAAGTACGGAAGCTTCTCACAGCACATAATACTCTCTCCTTCTGTCTTTGAAGAGGTCATTTAATCTGCTGATTTTCTTATCTCTCGCTTGACTCAAATCCATATCGGCAGACAAAACTATTTGGTTTTTTATGCCTCCCTTCGCGATGATTTCTCCATCCGGGGATGTAATTTGACTTCTGCCCGTGAACAGACAATCGCCCTCTCTTCCCACTCTGTTCGCAGTGACCGCAAAGACCCTGTTCTCAAGGCATCTTGTTTTCATTGCATCCTGACAATAAGGCATCACGAGATTTGAGGGATGCAGAATCACATCTGCGCCTTTCAGAGCAAGAGAGCGCATAGCTTCCGGAAAGAACCAGTCAAAACATATCATCATGCCGACTCTTGCATGGCCTGTTCCGACAGTGAAAAATCCGGTGTCTCCGCTGTCAAAGAGTTTTTTTTCATTAAAAAAGAGATGTGTTTTTCTGTAAACATGCCTCTTTCCCTTCTCATCTATCAGCATCGATGAATTGTAGATTTTATCTTTGTATTTTTCAGAAAAACCGAAGACAACTGAAATTTCCCTTGAAATGCAGAGAGCTTCAATGCAGTCAAAGAGAAATGAATCTTTTTCCTGGGAAAGAGAGGAGAGTCTCTTTCTGCCGGCTATACTGTATCCTGAAAGAGAGAGCTCCGGAAAGACTATTATATCGGCATCTGTTTTTCCCGCATCCGCAGTTATTTTACGCAGATTGGATTTTACATCGGCGAACTCTATATCCATTTGGGAAAATGCCGCTTTAATTTTCACTTCTTGACTTTTCATATACATACTATAATATACTTAATGATGAAAAATTCAATAACAAAAGAAAGAGAGAAGAAGGTATGAGAAAATTATTTTTACTATTAATGCTTTTGCCGTCAATAATGCTATCCTCGCAGACAATATCTCTCAGGATGTTTGACGACATGAGCGATGTGATGTATTCATCGTCAGAGCATTTCACATACACTTACAAAAAGGAATTATCGGATATTGTCCCTGAAATTGCAAAAATCTCGGAAGGTGTTTACGACACACTGTCGGATCTGATGCACACAAGAGTCAGAACAAAAATAAATCTGATTATCACAGACCAGTCCGATGTGCCGAACGGTTCATCCTCTCCCCTTCTTAATCCGATGGTCAACATCTATCTTGCAAATCCCGACCCGACATTCATAGCAAAGCACGGCGAATGGGTTGAGTATGTGCTGACTCACGAACTTACGCACGCACTGCACCTCTCTGCGACAAGGCCTTCATGTCTTTCAATAACAAGAAACTCTCTCTTCTATGCTCCAAACGCGGCTTATCCGATGTATTTTCTTGAGGGTTACGCAGTTTACAATGAATCGATACTCGGAAGAGGAAGAATGAAGGACACCAAATATGAAGCGCTTCTCAGGACAATGCTTTTAGATTCTGCAAAACAACCTGTTGGAAATGCATCATCATACTTCAACAGATTCTTCCCTTATTCGGAGCTTCCATACCTCTACGGGCCATATATACTGGATAAGTATAGGGAAAAATACAATACAAACCCTGACAGACTCACCCGCCTCGATTTTTGCTCCCTGCTTCCCTTTTCAGTGGCATTCCCTGACCTGCTGGCGCGCGCAAATATGGGGACATTTCCATCGGATGCGCTTGATGATGTTTACAAGGATATTGAAAAGAGAACAGACAACCTCAAATCAAATATGATTTTCAATGAAAGAACAAAACTGACTGAATTCGGTTTTGATAACTCGCTTCCATCCTGCTTTGATAACAAACTTTACTACATAAAATCATTCCCCCATAGAGAGAAGCGATTTGTAGCAAGGGAGAATGATGAGGAGACGGAGCTTTTCAAAGTGACTTACTCGACGCACTACTCTGTGCGCAATAATAAAATATACATTGATATGCTGGATGTTTATGACAATACGAATTACTTCTTTGACATGTATGAGTATGACATTAAAGAGTCGAAACTTGAAAAACTGAAGGGCACAAAGAGAGGTTTCGGAGGAGACGCATTCGGAGATACTCTGCTTTTCATCCGCAACCAATTCAATAAGCAGAAAATAATTGTATACTCCATCTCAAAGAGGTTGGCGGTTGATTCATTCTCGCTTGGAGAGGATTTCAAATACTATACAATTTCGGCGAAAGACGAAAAGAACATCCTCATCTCATGCTACAGAGAGGGAGGATTCACAGACATAGTGCTGTACGACATGACTACCAAAGAGATTGAGTTTCTCACTTCCGATCTTGCCACAGACCATTCGCCTCAGTGGAGCGTTAACAATAACGGATTCTATTTTATATCCGACAGAAGCAAAGTTAACGCTGTCTATTTCTACGACCTTGCATCAAAGAAAATCAGAAAGATATATAATTCATTATATAATGTATCGTCATATTCTGTTGACGAAGAAAACAACATTGTCTATGTTCAGGATATCAGCGGAAATGGCGATGACATTTACTCTTCAAAGGTTCTTGAACAAAATGAAGAAGAAATATCTCTTGAAGAAATAGTTATACCGGCTTCACTGAAAAAACAGGAAGTAACACTTAAAGAGAATGGGAAATACATTCTTCCAAGATTCTCCGGCCCCGGAGCATACGCATTTTTGCCGTTTATATTGCCCGACCCCATATCTTCATTTGCAATTATGGGACTTCCCTTTATAGGTTTGAACAGCGATATTTCACAGGCTTTAACTCTCTACTATTCGACAATGCCTACAGTCCTTATATTCGGCACCGAAAAGAATTTCATATACCCTTCATACATTGAACTGACCTCTTCACATTTCGAAAATGATATTGCTTTTCAATTATCTTTCAACAGAGTCATCTTAGATAATGAATACGAAGGATTGAAAAGTTATTTACCAAACGATTATCAAGTTTCTCTGATAATGAATTTTGAACGGATGAAACCATTTACCGGGTTTTACATGACCCCCGCAATTTCATATAGAAAAGCCGTAACATCGGTATTCGACACAGTTTTTAAATATACTTCGAAAGGAATTTCTTTTGAGACCGGTATATCTGATTATGAAAGTTCAATATTGAGCATCACTCCGTCAAAGGGTTTTGTTGCATCATCTGAGTGGTATGTGTCTCAGTTTTTGACTGACACCGTAATGTTTGATTACGGTATATCGCTGAAAAGCTCATTTTACATGAGTCCTGTTTGGAATTTTAATTTATTTCTAAATGCAAATTTCTATTATTCTCGTTCAGGGATATTAACTCAGTCGCCGCTTTATTCTTTTATGAATGTGAATGATTTGATGCCTTTGCTCTCTTTTACTCCTGAGGAGGACGGACTAAGCAATGAATTGTACATCCGAGATTTTTCTTACATAAAGGCAGGGTTTGTGAAGCCGATAATGTTCATCAACAGAGGAATTCCGTTTAAATTCATGGAATCCCTCCCCGTTAGGTTTGATTACCTCTCCGTCTCTTTAAGTCAGCTGGCAGGGTACAATTTTTACGAGAAAAAGAGAGAGTTTGTCTCCAGAGCTTCCGTAAACCTCTGCGTAAATATGTCGATTCTCTCAATATACCCGGGCTTGGTTGTCACATACAATGAAGAGTTGAAGAGACTCGATTTCGGCATTACTGCCACAATAAAATAAAAAGGAGTCAATTTGAAATCAAAAAAAGAGACAGCTCTTGAAAGAGAGATTCTTAAACGATTAAGCGGGAAATGCCTTGAGATGGCAAATTTCATATTCAATGATTTTGAGATAAAATATCTGATGGATTATGCCAACATTGTCTCGATAAAGAGGTTGGGGTTCAATGACCACGGGCCTGTCCACATGAAAACCGCATCACTCAATTCAATGATAATGTTCGACCTTTTAAAGGATGCGGGCGTTCAGTTTTCACTCGTGTCTGAGCAGGTCGGCTCAGTCGAGGACAGCAAGGTCGCAGTTTTTACGGCATCAATGCTCCATGACATTGGCATGACTGTGGGAAGGGATAACCATGAAATTTATTCAATGATATTTGCAGTCAACATAATTGACCGACTCTTAAAGGAGATTTATAAGACAGAGGCGGAAAAAAGAATAATACTGCGCTCGCTTATTATGGAGGGAATAGCCGGACACATGGCAACTCAGAAGATACATTCGATTGAAGCCGGGCTTGTGCTTATAGGAGACGGATGCGATATGGAGAAGGGCAGAGCAAGGATCCCGACTCTCTTAAAGACAAAACCGAAGGTGGGAGACATCCACAGGTACTCGTCAACAGCGATTCAGGACCTTTCAATTTCAAAAGGAAGCAGAAAGCCGATAAGAATAGATGTGAAAATGAGCGAATCGGTGGGATTCTTCCAGATTGAATCAGTACTCTTTCCGAAGATACTCTCCTCCCCTGTCAGACCATACATCGAACTTTACGCCGGAGTGATAGGTCAGGAGATGATGGAGTACTTGTAATTTTTTAAAAAAGTGCTATGATTTTTTCATGAGGCGGATAATTGGATTTATTGGATTGGTTCTTCTCTTCACCAACTGCGTGACATTGTTTCATTCTGCAAGGGTATTGGAGCCGGGTGAGACAGAGACGGGTGGATCATTTGTTCTCTCCGGCACAGTGGCGCAGGAGAGCGGGAATATAATGTCGGGACAGATTGAGCAGATGGTCATTACGACACCTCCGATAGCTTTATACGCTCGCAGAGGATGGGGAAACGGTATAAATACCGGCGCATACCTTGGATTTCTTTTTGCAGATTTTTTCGCAACAAAACAAATTTTTAAGGAATCAGGTTCCATTCCTTCCTGCGCATTGACCGGAGATGTGGGATTGACCTCTGTGCTTTTCTTCAACAACCTCTCAATAGGAGCCTCTCTCGATTTTTTCAAAAGCAATTACAGCGGAAAGACAAAGGCAAATCCATCTTTGAAAATCCGCGGAGCGTATAATGCATGGCAATCTTATAATATGCTGGAGGGAAACTCCAGCACCGGAAGATACGGGTCTCTCGCGATTATTATCGGAAACGAGACAATGTTAAAACAATCATCTTTTATTGCCACTTCTTTGGGGTTGGAGGTATCATACAGAGAGATCGGTTGGGCAAGCGGTCCGTTTTCAGTGGAGCTTAATCTCAGTCTCTCTTTTTTCAGAAGAAAATAAAATACCTGATAAATTTCAGAACCTGAATTTTCTATTGTAAATGCTCTTTGCTCCGTCCAGGAAACCTTCCTTATACGCTTCATTCGGAAAATCATTCTTCATTTTTATAATGTCATATTCATCAACTGCCCTTGTTTTTCCGAAAAGACAATTCATACCCCTCATAACAAAAATCTCTGCGGTCAGAAGCGCCGCCATCTCAGGTATAAAGGAGATAGCATCATCATCTGATTTCCCCATTGCTGCTGCAGTTAATACGACGACGGCGGCGGCTAGAAGAGGACCGGCAATAGCGTCGGTCAGCAGAACAGGAATACACTCGCATCCGTCTTTCCATCCAAAGCTTTTGAAATGGGGGGTGTTCTTTTCGGCGAAAATTCTTCCTTCATCATAGCCTTCCCTGTAACTGTCCAACAGAGAAGTTTCATCCGGGAAGATAAAGAGAGGAATAATAATAAAAATTAATATGATTCTTTTCATTCGCCGTATATTGTCTGTGTTCCCTGCCAGTGCACCAACAGCAGGATAAGGTCTATTACCGCAACTACTGCAATTCCCATTGAGTAATCAGGCCTGTCTTCACCGAGAAGCATCATTATGGGATAGTAGAGCGTCTGTATCAGAATAACACTGCTTAAAACGGCAGTTCTTGCTGTCTCCCTGCCCATATTTTTCTTGATTCTATTCTCTCTTGAAAACGAATAATCCCTCATATTTTCTTCCAGGAATTTTATTCGCTCTTTCATAAATAGGGAGTCGCATGAAGAATGAATTGTAACAATTTCAACCGGAATCAACATTGAAGATTCATTCTCGTCAAAATCAACTGCAGGTTTGCTGTCTATTGTCGATGAAGAGAGAGAGAGGTCGAGAGATTTCAGATACAACTTTATTTCGCTTTTGTCTAAAAGCACTCTCTCCTCGCTTTCTCCGGAGACAAGAGGAGTCAAGGTAAAATCAATGATATCTCCTGTCATGGCGAGAGCTGCCGAAGCAGCAACAATCAGAAAGATAAGTTTATTTCTCATAACAACCGTCAATGTAGCCCCTCAAAAAGAACATATCTCTGCTTCCTGTTATGAAAGACGTCATCATGAAAAGTTGTTCGCTGTTTTTTCCCCAATATGTCTGATTAGTAATAAAATGAATCAGCGTGAAAAGAATCCATGACTCAGTTGCCCCTTCAATGTTAACGCGTTCGGCATTTTTGTTGATTGATGCAACAACAATAAGAGTGGGAATAAAAAGAGCAGCTGAATGCGCAGCGGTAGAAAGCACTCTGGCTGCTTCAAGCTCCTGATTTTGGCTTCCAGCCATCCTGAATCCCTTCTGATAGCTCTCTAACGGATCATTTCCATCGGTTCTATCCTGAAACGGCAATGAAACCAATTTGATTGCCGCCATCTCAGCCAAAGAATAAATGAGAGAATATTTAAAGAATTCATAAGATGCCGGGATCTGCTCATGAAAATCATCCTTAATGTCATCATTTTCTGTCGCCTCTCCATATGCGTAAAGACAAGTTATCAGAAGAAGAGAGAGGCATGGAAGCGTCAAGGAGGGATAATTAAACAGGCTCTGAGTTTTTTTCAGAATTCCCTTATCGAGTTTGTATCTCCCTTTGTAACCTTCTCCGTACATTAAGATTTCCCTGTTTTGAAATTCAAGTGAATCAACAATATTTTTCATCATAGCGAGAGGAGAATAAAAAGTTACCTTACGCAGAAGGTATAAACTGTCAAGACAAATAGAGTCGGCATTTTCGGATAGTTTACCGTCAATCTTGACTGAGTCGGATCCAAAAGACGAAAAAACAACTTTCTCATTGTAAGCGGATTTCTTAAGAAGTATTTCGGTTTTATAAGCATCTTCTACTATTCCTATGATTTCATATGGCATTAGTGTATTGCAAATGAATGTCGAAATAGCCATAATGAATACTATCTTTTTTCCCATTTGATAAGTTTACTGCAATATCAATTTAAGTCAATGCGCATTTCATATTACCTCTTGATATTTCTTTTTTTAATGATAAAATTAATTCTATGAGGCGGTTATTTCAGCATTTTAAAATGGGACTGTTATTATTGTTCGGAATGATTCTGTTTTCCGGTTGTCTTCCGATGATAGAGCAGGCAGGGTTCATAGAAAAAAATTCCGTTGTCTCTTCCCTTCTCGCATATAAATCATTTTATTTCCCTCCCGAGGATTATGGTGCCGGATATGCGTTTGAATTGGGAGGATTTCAGCTGAGGGGCGGCTTGACAGACCGCATTGAATTAAGCGGGCAGGCAGATTTGGAAAGAGCTTATGCAGGCGCAAAGTTTCTCCTCTATTCAGGACATAATAACATTATTTCAGCAAAACTTTCGGTGGGAACTCTAATCCTTCAGGAGATGCTTCCATCTATCGTGAAACCGGCGCTTTTTTACGGAAGAAAAATAAACAATAATTTCAGCATATACGGCGGAACGGCTTTTGAATACAGAAACCCAACCGACTGCGGTGGAATGTTGTTTTTCGGAGGAGTTGTCAAGCCCTTTTCAAATATGCTGCACTGTCTGAAAATTGAATGCGGATTTGTCAGACGCATCACCTTTTCTGATTATGATTTTTACTATGCCGGTATAGGGATAGATTTCCAGATATTCTGATTACTCTTGCTTTTGATAAACTCCGATATCGGTATAAATAAAATGACTGTTTCCTTCGCAGTACCAGATCAGATTTTCTTCTGTCCAGGAGAGGACTTTATTTTCCTCCATAGAATATACGAAAAGGCGGGATGAATTGTTATTTGCAAGACCCAAATACAAATATCCGCCGTCCGAATAAATACACTCATAGCTGTCCAATTCCAAATCCTCATAAATCTTTTCAAGAGAGATTGTATCACATTCTAAAACACCTGAATCCAAATGGAAAATCAGCACATTTTCATTAAAGATTTCGAAGACTGTATCATTTCTGAAAAAGACGGCATCACTGTTGAAGAACCATCCGATTCTTTCTAGTGTGTGTAAATCATTTACTCTGCATATAATTGCCGTATCTTCTTTTTGTATCAGAAAATAATCCTTCCCCTTGTCAATTGACAGAACACCGGATTCCATAATCGAATCGCGCAGAATCAGTTCCTGATTTTCAAAATCAATATAATATACCGATATATTGTCCGAAAAATCCCATCTGTCGGTTGCGTAAAGCAAAGTGTCATCAATTTCAACAGTCCCTTCAAATCCGTAAACATTTGCACTTGCAGCAACGGATAGGGTTATCGGGTCATAAACCAGAAGAGTGGTTTCCTGAAAAGCGGCAAGGTGTTTTCCGTCAAAATCAATGTCCGTGACTTCGCTTTCGGTATCGATTCTTTTCAAAAGACTCGCGGGAGTTGTTTCACTGCATCTGTTTACTTCTATGTAATAGTTGTTCGCTTTGAAAATAAGCGAATCGGTAATGCAGCTGCTGAAATTGCCGATGCAGATGTCTTCGGATATTTTAGGCAGGTACCTTGATTCGGGATCAAAAAAATAACATGAATTTAGTACACTTAAACTTAACAAAAAAACCAGAATGAATGTGCTTTTTTTCCCCATTTTATTATCATATCTATTTCAAACAAAGTGTCAATATCTTTGTGTATTTACTATTGAATATTTTTAAAAAAGTGCTATGATTTTTTCATGAGGCGGATAATTGGATTTATTGGATTGGTTCTTCTCTTCACCAACTGCGTGACATTGTTTCATTCTGCAAGGGTATTGGAGCCGGGTGAGACAGAGACGGGTGGATCATTTACGCTTGCCGGAATGAGCACTCAGGATTATGAAAACATATTGGGAAATGAAAGAAATTTTATAGAGTTCAGAGCGCCTTCAACTCCGCCCATCGGGTTATTTGTTAGAAACGGCTGGAGAGACGGACTCAATACAGGCGCTTACCTCGGTCTTCCTTTCATTGACTTCTTTGTGACCAAGAGGATAGTAGCGGAGAGCGGCAAATTGCCTTCTGTAGCAATTACAACTGATTTTTCCATAACATGGGTTCTTATTCACGGTGAGTATGCGGCAGGCGCCTCTCTCGACCTATTTAAGAGCAGATATGAGGGAAATGACAATATCAATCCGTTTCTGAGAATCAGGGGCGGTTACAAGCTGTGGTCCACAGCAGACATAATGTCTGGATACAGCTATTCGGGGCATCTGCCCGTAGTGGGTCTGACAATCGGCAATGAAATGAAGGTTACTGAGACATCCTTCATAATCGCGGCCGCATCCGTTGAATTCATGTATGGGAAACAATCATGGGCTGAGGGTCCCCTCTCCTTTGAACTTAATCTTGATTTCACTCTTTCAAGAAGGTCGCAAAGATGATGAAAATTATAATCCTTCTTCTTTTTTCACTGTTAATATTTACCGGTTGCCTGCCGATGCTTGAGCAGGCAGAGCTCCTTGAGAAGTATTCAGTTGTCGCATCCGTTTCCGGTTACCACAATTACATAGAGAGAAGCGACGAACTTTACTACAGGGGTTTTGACAATTATGAAAACGCATTCGGAGGAATACAGGTAAGAGCAGGAATCACAGACAGATTAGAATTAAGCGGTCAGATGGATTTTGAAAGGATCTGCGGTGGCGCAAAGTTTTTGATTTTTGAAAAAGATAATAACATCGTCACAGCCAAAATTTCAATGGGAAGCCTCATGCTACAGGAAATTATGCCCTCGCTGATAAAACCGACTCTCTATTACGGACGAAAATTCGATAAAAGCATAAGCTTCTACTCGGGAGCTGCGGCAGAATACGCGGGAGAATTTAACTATGCCGGAATGCTGTTTTGTGGAGTTTCGTTTAAACCCATTGAAGGAATGATGCACTCCATAAGGATTGAAAGCGGATTAATAAGAAAAGTGACTTACTCGCACATGGATTATTTTTACTCGGGAATTGCCTTTGATTTCCAGATATTCTGATTATTGCGGCTTCAGATATATCCCATTATTGGCATAGATAAAATTATCATTGATTCCGCACTTCCAGACGCTGGGATCCTCAATCCAGGAGACAAACTTCTTCTCTGCTCTTGAATAAGCAAAGAGTCTGCCGTTGTAGTTAATCTCAAATATGCAGTAAAAATAACCGCCCTCGGAGTACAAACATTTCATGTACTCCCCTTCCATGCCTATCGATTGAAGATCCAAAACGATTGTGTCGCTTTTCAATTCTCTGTTTTCGAGATAGAGCTTCACTATCTTGTCGGTGTAAACCGCTACGAAAAGAGTGTCGCAGTTTATGCCAATAGTGGAATACTCAGTCGGTACACCGGCTATTTTCTCAAGGAAACCCGCCGAATCCGCCCTGCAGAAGTAGAGAGAGTCATACTTTGAGAGAAACCAAATTTCTTCTCCCCGGGAAAGATCGTGCGTATCAAACTCCGGGAATGAATCAATCAAAGTTATATCCTGAAGAAGAAAATCAACCGTGTAAATGTATATATATCCGTTGTCATCATATAGGGGAATCAGATAAAGAAGGGTGTCTTTGATTTCGATGGAACCATACTCAAAATTCACATGTTCTTCGCAGACCCGTGCCAGAGAAAGGGGATTGTAGATAATAATGGTTGATTCCGCAAATGCCGCAAGATGCCTGCCGTCATATGTCATCGAGCTGAAATCTCCTTCACCTTCAACTTCCCTTTCAAGAGTCAGCGGTGTCTCTTTATTGCATGAATACAACTGCAGAATGTAGCTTTGGTAATCACAGAATATGAGTGAATCGGTTACTATCGTATCAAATACACCCATTATCCCTTCATCCGAAACTTTTGATATATACCTTGAATCCGGATTCAGGAAACTGCAGTCCGCAGTAAACAGAATCAAGCAGAGACAACAAAAATAAATGCGAAGAAAAAGGGCCGAAAAGATATTCCGTTCTTTTTTCATTTGTTCTCCGTTAACTGAACATGATATTTTGCCGTTCATCAGCAATTAAAATTTTACCTTTTTATTGTAAATGCTTTTCGCACCGTCAATGAATCCTGCCTTGTAGGAGTCATTGATGAAATCTTTTCTCTTCTTCAGTATGTCAAACTCATCCTTTATTCTGAGTCTTTCATAAATGAGTCCGGCGCACCGCATAACAAACATCTCAAAACTAAGCTGAAAAGCTGTCTGCGTGAAAAAGCCCCAACCATCGTATATTGCCTCATCTGAAAGAACGAGAGGAGCCAACATAACAAATGCGGCAGATGTGGTAATCCCCATTACCACATCAGTAAATGAGAGGGAGAGGCAGTACCCGGCATTTGAACAGAAAGATTTGTCATTTATACTTTTGTTGCTTTTTGCAAAATCAATTCCTTCATCATAGCCCATTCTGTAGTAATCCTTTAGACTCGGCTCATTCGCTGTAGCAATCAAAGGCAAAAGGATAATAAGTAAAATCAGTCTTTTCATTCTGTGTAAATAATTTCACTCGTTTGCAAATGGATGAGCAGGACGCAAAGATCAAGCAGAGCTGCCACTCCAAGATATGCAGGTCCGGTTTCATCTTCATAAGCCAGCATCCTATAAAGCGTATATCCTGTCTGAAGAAGAATTAACGCCCCGCTTACAGAATTCCTTACCCATTCAATCCTTTCATTCTTTTTCCTTCTTTCTTCAAAAGAAAACTCGTATTTTTTCTTCATCTTTCCAAGAAGTGCATATCTTCTTGCCGCGAAGGAACAATCAGCTTCATGGTGAATCGCAATTATTTCGACAGGCAGTCGTGAGAGAGGATTTAAATCTAATGAGTCCGAGTATGCCCAAGTCGAAACAAAAGAATCCAATGATGAAATATAGCCGTCAAGCTTATTCCGCTCGACCAAAACTCTCTCCTCCAGAGTCAGAGAGTCAATTTCGGAAATTCTGAAATCGATTATCTCCCCCCCAAGCAGGAATCCCGCTGCGACAGATAACAGAATCAGAATAAACTTATTCTTGGTTGATTCCTTCAATGTATCCTCTCATATAAAAAAGGTCTTTGCTTCCGCTTGCCAGCTCTGATTTCAGAATCAAATGCTCAGGGTCCTTCATCAGATAAGCTACATTCTTTGCATAATGGAGAATCGAGAAGAGAATCCACAATGCCGCCGCGATTGATGCGTCATTCCTATCACGAAACTTTTCCTGCACCACAGATATGGCAATAAACGGAACAGTTATTGCCATTGGAATGAATTCTCCGCATGAAATGGCAAAGTCAGTCACGATATTTAATCTTACTTCTCTCTTAGCCGCATACATTCCTTCTAAAAATGATTTCTTGATGTTGCCGTTATCTGTGTTCTTTTTGAATGAGTTCTTAATTAAATAGTAAAATCCAAGTTCCGCTGCGGAGTAGAGGAGAGAAACAAGAAAGAAGGAGAATGTGGGACCTATCTGGCTGGTATATATTTCTTCTATGTCTTTGTTGTCAGCTCCGCGCACTTTTCCGAAAATGTATAAGACAGGAATAAGCAGAAAGGTCAATGCCGGAAGAAGAAATGATGAAACTGAGAAATAGCTTTCATACTTTTCCAAGCCAGTAGTCTTTAATGTATATAACCCCCTTCTCTCTTCGTCAAAGAGAAGAATATTCTTGCTGCTGGGCGACATGAAGAGAAGCATACTATCTGTGCTCATGCAGGGAGAGAAATATTCCACGCTTCTTACGAGCTCCCTATCGTCAACTGATATGGAATCATCAAAGCTGACTATTCTTCCGTCTATTCGCACTGAATCAGCCCCAAATGGAAAGAGTGAAATATGCTCGCTATACCGCTCCTTCTTCAAAAGAATCTCGGTCTTTACAGAATCAGAGACAATGCCTATTACCTCATAAGGAAAAATTGCAGTGAATGTAAAGATAAACAATGAAATTTCCAAGACAATTTTTTTCCCCATTCGATTATTTTACTACATTCAACCAAAGTGTCAATATCTTTGTGTATTTACTATTGAATATTTTTAAAAAAGTGCTATGATTTTTTCATGAGGCGGATAATTGGATTTATTGGATTGGTTCTTCTCTTCACCAACTGCGTGACATTGTTTCATTCTGCAAGGGTATTGGAGCCGGGTGAGTATGAGGTTGGAGCGAGTTTAGGGTATTCCGAATTATTTACGAAAAGTAAATCTGTTAGCTGGTCTTATCAATTTTTCAGTTACTCACACGAACCAAATGCCTCAAAAATTTTCACTTTGACATCGAGAGTAGGATGGGGAAACGGGTTCGTGTCAGGAGTTTCATACGGATTATGTTATGCTGATGCTTTTATATCAAAGTCCTTGATAAGAGAGAGCAATTCATATCCGTCAATGTCTATTGTATTTGATGCATATTATTTTTTCGGTGCAGTTTATACTGAAAGAGGGATTTATCTTTCATCGGAAATCTACAAGTCGCAAGTTGCAAACTACTATAATTTTAACCCGACAGTAAGAGCAAGAGCCGGATTTGTTGATTGGACTGACTCTGGCTGGCCCACTAGTTCTCAAAGTTCGGGAGAGAGATTTGAAATAAATCTTTTTTATGGAAACGAAATGCATAATATGGGAGAATCATGGTTTATGCCTTATTTGTCTGTGGGTTTAGAAAGTAAACCTTTATTGGATAAAAAAAGTTTTGAATCTATTATTTACTCAATTGATTTCGGATTATCTGTATTTTTCAGAAGTTAAATTACACTTTTACAAATATTTAGATTGTGTTTTATCATAATTGCTTTAATGTTTCTGATTTTCTCATTAATCTTATTGACTAAAACCGTTTTATATATATAATAACAGACTATGACACTAATAAGAAGCGTTTCCGGCATAAGAGGTCTCGTCGGAGAGGACCTTAACCCCATGAGGGTTGCAAAGTTTGCATCCATTTTCGGCGACTTTGTCGAATCGGGCAGAGTCATAGGAGGAATGGATACAAGGAAATCAGGAAGCTCATTCTCCGAGATCTTCCTTTCCACTCTCAATTACAAGGGATTGGAGACAACATTTACGGGCATTGTGCCTACTCCCACGGTTCTCTTCCTTGTGAGAAACCTCAAATTTGACGGCGGATTTATCATCACTGCCTCACACAACCCGCCTGAGTACAATGGCATCAAGCTTGTATCAAAACAGGGCAGATTTTTGAATCACGCTGATTACAGAATGTTCATGAAGCTTGAAGAGACGCCTCTGAAATTCAAGTCCATCTTCAAGTCAAACAAAAATGATTTTACACTCTATAAAAAACATATTCAAGCTGTGTTGAATCTTCCGTTTGTAAACAAAGCAAAAATAAAAAATAGAAAGCTCAAGGTTGTATTTGACGGCGGTTGCGGAGCAGGAAGCATTGTTATCGCCGAACTTCTTGAAGGACTCGGCGTGAAGCTTCACACAATAAATACAAATACTGACGGAAAGTTCAAGCGCCCTCTCGAACCTATACCAATAAACCTCAAGATGCTTGAAAAAGAAGTCAAGAGAACAGGGGCTGACATAGGGCTTGCTACGGACGGAGACGGAGACAGAATAGCCATTGTGACGCCGGAAAGGGGCTGTATATCTGAAGAGTACACTCTTGCTCTGTCGGGTCTCTACGCCCTGACGAAATACAACAAGAAACTAATTGTGATAAATCAGTCAACAAGCATGATGCTTGAACTTCTTGGAGAGAAACTCGGTTTCAAGGTAACCCGCACTCCCGTCGGAGAGGCGAATGTAGTTGACGGCATAATGCTCAACAAGGCTGTTATAGGCGGTGAGGGAAACGGAGGAGTGATTCTTCCGTCGATAAACCTCACACGGGATGCTTTGGTTGCATGCGCTCTTCTAATAAGCATGCTTGCCGAATCCAAGATGTCTGTAGATGAGATTATTTCGGATTACCCTAAGACATACATGGAGAAGAGAAAATACGATGTCTCTTCAGCGTCTGTTCTTGAGAGGGCTGAGGAGCATTTTAAGTGCTTCAACCTTGAGAAGACGGACGGACTAAGGGTCAAGTTCAGCGACGGATTCCTCCATGTGAGAAAATCAGGCACTGAGCCGATTATAAGAATAATATGCGAATTCAAGACAAGAGAGAGAGTAGATGAAATATTAAAACAAATGGAGAAAATTCTATAAATGTGCGGAATAGTCGGATACATCGGAGCAAAAGATTCGCTTAATGTTCTGATGGACGGACTCAAGCGCCTTGAATACAGGGGCTACGACTCATCAGGCATCTCTCTTATATGCAAGGATTCACTCAAGATAAAGACAATAAAGAAGGCAGGTAAGATAAAAGACCTTGAGGAAGAGTTCAAGAAAAACAAACCATGCAAATCACATGCCGGAATTGCCCATACAAGATGGGCGACGCACGGAGAGCCGAATGATATAAACGCTCATCCCCATGGAGACTGCACCAACTCTATATCACTGGTCCACAACGGAATAATAGAGAACTACAGGTCTATAAGGAACTTCCTCAGCGGAAAGGGACATAAGTTTTTATCCGAGACAGACACGGAAGTGCTTGCCCACATGATTGAATATTTTTACAAGGGCGATATTCTGGAGGCAGTAAAAAAATCTCTCAATAAAGTTGAAGGCACATACGGAATAGTAGTTTTGTCTGCCGAGCACCCTGAGATGATGGTTGCGGCGAGAAAGGGCAGTCCCTTAGTTATAGGAAGGTCGGATGACGGAATGTTTATTGCGTCAGATGCTTCTGCAATAATCGCCCACACCAATCAGGTTCTTTACATGCAGGACGGAGATGTGGCACTTCTGACAAAAAATAATATCGAACTTTCAAAAGTTGAATCAAACAAATCCATAGATACTGAATTTGTAGAAATAGATATGACTCTTTCGCAGATTGAAAAAAGCGGTTATGAACATTTCATGCTCAAGGAGATTTACGAACAGCCTAATTCGCTGAGAGACACTATGACAGGCAGGCTTGACAAGGAGAATGGCACCGCAAGACTCAATGGAATAAAGGATTATTTCAAGAAACTCCTTGACGCAGACAGGATAATTATCACTGCCTGCGGCACCTCATGGCATGCTTCGTTGATAGGCAAATCTCTTATCGAGTTGTACACCAATATACCTGTAGAGGTTGATTACGCATCTGAATTCAGATATAGAAACCCTATCATAACAGATAGAACCGTGCTGATTGTTGTTTCCCAGAGCGGAGAGACTGCGGACACACTCGCGGCTCTCAGAGAGGGAAGAAGCAAGGGCGCCTCGGTGCTCGGAATCTGCAATGTGGTCGGCTCAACCATAGCGCGCGAGACAGATGCCGGAATATACACCCATGCAGGTCCTGAAATCGGAGTTGCATCCACAAAGGCATTCACTGCTCAGGTGACTGCATTCACGCTTCTGGCTATAGCTCTCGGGAGAAAGAAGCTTCTTTCATTTGACCAGGGGCTTTCGCTGATAAAGGAGCTTGAAAAGCTTCCGTCAAAGGTCAATGAGATACTGCATGACAAAAACAAGATTGATTCCATCTGCAAAAAGACATACAAAAAGAAAAATTTCCTTTACCTCGGAAGAGGATTCAATTTCCCGGTGGCTCTTGAAGGCGCTCTCAAATTGAAAGAGATTTCCTATATTCATGCCGAGGGATACCCGGCGGCAGAGATGAAGCATGGACCTATTGCTCTCATTGATAAAAACATGCCGGCTCTTGTGATTGCTCTAAAAGACAGCATCTATGAAAAGATTACAAGCAACATCAAGGAGATAAAGGCAAGAAAGGGATATGTCATTGCAATAGCAAACAAGGGAGACAAGGAGATAAAGGATATTGTTGACGATGTCATATATATCCCCGAGACCAAAGAGGAGTTTTCGCCCATACTATCGGTTATTCCCCTGCAGTTAATCGCCTACAAAATAGCTGTTATGAGAGGACTTGATGTGGATATGCCGAGAAACCTGGCAAAATCGGTTACAGTGGAGTAATGAAAAAATTCATTCTTTTTTTCGCTTTAACGGTATCCCTCGTTCTTCTGACGGCAGAAACATACTCAAAAAAAATACTGTTCGACGAACTTGACAGGAGAGATTCTCTTATAAGAAGCAATATAAAAATGATAAGCGTTGAGGCTCTCTCTCTGATGAAGATGAATGATAATGACTTTACCATGACGACGCAGACGATTGATTATATTGATTCACTTGAGTATCAAAATAGGATGGTTGACAACAATACCAAGGAAGAGTTTTTGTCAACCGGTAAATCCAAAAGAACACAAGAGATTGATGTGATGATGCAGAATGAAAAATTTTCCATTTATACCTACTCGCCGAATTCTCTGAACAGTTACAGTTTGAAAACTATTATTCCGGACTCGGCAGTTGTTACGAGAGAGGGAAACTCTATTAGAATAGTCCCTGCCGACAAAGGCGGCATTCTTCTGCAGATGCTTCTCTCTGCATCCGACATGAGCCTTAAATCAATGCAGTTCAAATCTTACTTCGGCATTTACAATGTCAAGGTTATAAAGAGCATAAAAGCGTCGGATTACCTCACAGTCCCAGACTCAATTGAGGTATACCTGAACGAAGAGCTTGTCATGACCTCTAAGGTAAAGGATTTTAAAATAAAATACAAATGAACAGAAAGCATCTCTTTTTCATGCTTATTGTTGCGGCAATTATCCTGTTGGTTTACGGTTTCTTAAACAAAGACCTTCAGATGATATTTAACTTCGGAAGGTTCATCTGCTTTGACTGCATAGGCATCTCATGAGACGATTAATCCAGTACCTTTCGGCATTTCTGATGAATTCATTCTTTTTCATCAACCCGAAGAATGGAACAACTCTCTATCAGGGTAAACTGAAGTCGGTCTGCGTTCCAATTCTCAACTGCTACTCGTGCCCTCTCGCATGGGGAAGCTGTCCGATAGGTTCTGCCCAGCAGTCGCTTAAAATGATGAGGATTCCGTATTTTGTTCTCGGCTTCTTCACCGCAATAGGAACCTTGGTTGGAAGATACCCTTGCGGCAATTTCTGTCCTTTCGGCCTTCTTCAGGAGCTCTTATACAAAATCAAATCTGTCAAAATAAGAATAAAAAGAGTCTTTAGATTAAATAAATTTATTGTTCTGGGTCTTACGCTTTCTCTTCCTCTTTTGATCCATCAGCCTGTATTCTGCAAATTCCTATGCCCTGCGGGAACTCTTGAGGCATCAATAGCGCAGATTATAATGAATCCCGCTCTTTTGCAGTCAATTGGTTTAATATTTTACCTCAAAGCCGCCTTTGCCATTCTCTTTGTAGCGGGTTCTATAACAATGAAGAGATTTTTCTGCGTCATCTTCTGTCCGATAGGGGCAATTTACGGATTGTTTAATAAGGTAAGTCTTCTTCAGATAAAGTATGATGAGAGCAAGTGCACAAAGTGCGGAATGTGCAACAGAGTGTGTCCGATGGATATAAACATCTATGAAAATCAGACTGATTATGACTGCATCAGATGCTTTGAATGCGTCAATGTGTGCCCGTACAAAGCACTGAAGAAATCAACCATTTTCTCTACTCCTTCCCATCAAGAAAATCATTCATCTTCAGAATAAAGTTTTCCTTATCCTTGACTCCCCTGCTTTCAAGAAGTTCATTCAATGTGCCCCACACGGGAGCGCCGCATTTTATGCAGATTATATCCCTCTCCATTAGATAACCTACAGTATCCGGGAAATTGCTTACAATATCCTCCACATACATCTCGCCAGTAATTTTACTCATCCATCTCCTCAACCACTTTAACTACATCTTCAGCTATAACAAGCTCTTCATTGGTTGGAATGACAAGTATCTTCACTTTTGAGGAATCAGTTGAAACTATCATCTCTTTTCCTATGCAGGAATCGTTCTTCTCTTTGTCCATCTCTATTCCCATATATCCGAGATTTTCAACAGACCACTCTCTCACATTGGGAACATTCTCTCCGATTCCTGCGGTGAAGACAATTGCATCAGCTCCTCCAAGAACTGCCGAGTAAGAACCGATGAATTTCTTTATGATGTAGGAGAACATCTTCAATGCAAGTTGAGCCCTGTTGTTGCCGTTCTTCGCCGCATTCTGCACCTCTCTCATATCCGAGGAGACTCCGCTGACTCCAAGGAGACCGGAATGTTTTGTCAGAAGAGATACTGCCTGTTCTATGGTCAGATCCTCCTTCTCCATGATGTTCAGTATAACTGCTGGGTCAAAATCCCCGCACCTTGTGCCCATCATAACTCCAGCAATTGTTGAGAAGCCGAGAGATGTCTCTATGGATTTTCCATTCTTGACAGCCGTCACTGAAGCCCCGTTGCCGAGATGGCATGTGATGACGGAAAAATCATTGGTATTGCGATTAAGAATCTCAGCCGCTCGTCTTGAAACAAAGTAATGACTTGTTCCGTGAAAGCCATACCTTCTTATCTTATATTTTTCGTAAAAAACATAGGGAATCGGGTACACAAATGCCTCTTCAGGAAGAGTCGCATGAAATGCGGTGTCAAATACCGCCACCTGAGGCACATTCGGCAATGCCCTTATTGATGCGTTGATACCTCTTAAATTGTAGGGATTATGGAGAGGAGCTATGTCGGAATACTCCTCAATCGCCTTTATAACCCTGTCATTTATAAGCACAGAGCGCGAGAATTTTTCGCCTCCGTGCACAACTCTGTGCCCCACAGCGTTAATTTCATTTATCCTCATCAGGACTCCATGCTGTTTGTCCATTATCAGTTCAAGAACCTTCTCTATCGCTACCGAGTGGCTTATTATCTCTTCCTGAACTTCAACGACATCCCCGTCAAACCTCTTCTGCTTCAGGATGGAGTTCGGCATCCCTATTCTGTCAACGAGCCCCCTGACAAGAGAATCCTGTTTGGATGTGTCTATCACCTGATACTTGAGGGATGAGCTTCCGGAATTCAAAACTAATATTTTCATTGTTCACCTACTTGTAGTTTAAAAAACCTTTTCCCGCCTTAACTCCTGTGTGCCCCTTTCCTATAAGGTCCAAAATTATCTGCGGCACTTTATATACAGAGGAATTAACCTTTGAGAGCTCCTCTATCCAAAGCTTCATATTGTCAAGACCTATCTCATCAGCCATTGAAAGAGGCCCCTTGTACATCTTCAAACCCTTTTTCATTATGAGATCAAACTCTTCGGTGCGAATGTGTGAATCGCGCATCATATCACAGGCTTCAAGCACAGTCGAAACTAATATCCTCGGACCCACCATTCCCGCAGTATCTTCCACTTCAACGCACTTTATATCAAGTTTCTCAAAAAAGTACTTTACAATCTCAAGAGTCGATTCTGTCGTCTTTCCCGATTTGATGAGTTCGACAATTTTATATATCGGAACCGACGGAACAGGATGAATGTTTACAGTGCGCTCCTTATCGTCGAGTCCGTCGATGATCGCTTCGATAGTATTTGTCTGGGCAGTTAAAACAACCGGTATGTTCATTCCAAGCTCATCGTAGATTTTCTTTGCCGTCTCCTGCTTCTTCTGAAGATTCTCTTCAACCGATTCGATTATCAGGTCAATGTCAAACTTTGAAAAATCCTGAAATTTTTCAATATGCTCGATTCTGGACATCATCACCTTCTTGTCCTTTGGAGTAAGCCCCCAGTGGTCTATCTCATAATCTATGTTTCTCTCAATTATGCTCAATGCATTGTGATAAACATCCGAGTTGTTTTCAAAGACAACTGCTGTAAGACCTTTATTGACTGTTGACTGCACGAGCCCCGGACCGATATTTCTTATTCCGTAAAATCCTATTCTGGCTACTTTCATTTTGTCTCCTTGAAGAATATCCTCGATTCATACATATATGATTCTCTTGAATCTGAAGCATGTACCGAATTTCTCCTGTATGTTTCACCGTAGAGATGCCTTATGGTCTTCTCCTTTGCTTTTGCAGGGTCTGTCTCTCCGACAACCTCCCGCAGATAATAAACGGCATTTTCTCTCTCAAGTATAACGCCGACGCTCTTTCCCGAAGTCATGTAATTCACCAAATGCATAAAGAAATCTTTGTCCTTATGGACTGAATAAAACAGCTTTGCCTTGTTCTTGGAAAATTTTTCCATTCTCAAATCTACAATCCTGAAACCTTCCCTCTCCACTATCGACAGTATATTGCCTATCAGATGCCTGCTTACGGCATCCGGCTTAATCAGCATCAGGGTTCTTTCCAAATTACCCCCTTTTGATCAGTGTTCCGGAATCTCCTTTTACGACATCGCGTCCAAGTTCTACTGAACCGATTATCGCTCTCTTACCTGTATTTTCAACGAATTTTATCATCGCCTCAATCTTCGGCCCCATTGAGCCGGCAGGAAACTGCCCTTCTATAAAGAGTTTTCTCGCATCATTTAGAGTGAGTTCTTTCAGCTCCTGTTCATTTGCTTTTCTGTAGTTTATGCACACTCTCTTTACAGCGGTGAAAATGTAAAACTCTTCTGCCCCTATCTCCTCTGCCAGAAGAGCAGATGCTTTGTCCTTGTCTATTACAGCGTCAAGTCCTTCAAGATTATTGTTTGCATCATAATAGACTGGTATTCCGCCTCCGCCCACAGCTACAACAACATACCCTTTTTCGAGGAGGGTGAGTATAGCATCCTTCTCCACTATTCCTATCGGTTCAGGAGAAGGAACAACTCTTCTATAGCCGCGTCCGACATCATGCTTGACAGCCCACCCCTTCTGTAAAAGCGCTTCCACCTCATCTTCTCTGTAAAATTTGCCAACAAATTTTGTAGGATTCTTTATTGATTTGTCATTCTCATCGACAACCACTTGCGTGATGACAACGGCGACCTTCCTGTCAATCCGCTCTTTTTTAAGGCGATTCATGAGGGATTGAGAAACCATATAGCCGATGGAACCCTGAGTTTCGGCGTCAATCACTCCAAGGGGCAGTGACGGCGCATCCTTCTCAGAATTCTCATTCTTTATCATTTCAAACCCCGCCTGAGGTCCATTGCCGTGAGTCACTACTACTGAAAAACCCGAACGGAGCAGTTCAACTGCTCCGTCCAAAGACATCCGGGTATTTGCGAATTGTTCTGTAATAGTGCCCTTCTGCCCATCCTGTATCAGGGCATTGCCGCCAAGGGCAACAACCGCTATCTTGCCCATTATTTCTTTATCTTGTTTGCCTTGAGGAAATCATTCAGCACATCTAAGACAGACGGACGGCCGATTTCCTGAAGGTCGTAGCCGACTCTCACAGACGGTTTGTTTATCTTAACAAGTCTTCTAAGGTCTATCGGAGTTGCGATAACTACAGTGTCGCATGGAATCTTGTTGATTGTCTTTTCAAGATCTGCTATCTGTTTATCGGAATAGCCCATTGCGGGAAGTATCGCTCCGGCTTCGGAATATTTTTCGTAAGTGGCTTTAATCTCTCCGACTGCATAAGGATGCGGGTCTATTATCTCTTTGGCTCCGAATCTCTTTGCCGCGACTACGCCTGCTCCGTATTTCATCTCTCCGTGGGTAAGCGTGGGTCCGTCCTCTACAACCGCAACTCTCTTTCCCTTTATAAGTTCCGGCTTTTCGACTGAGACCGGCGAAGCGGCTTCAATAACTATTGCCGAAGGATTTACTTTTGCGATATTCTGCCTAAGTATCTCAACATTTGACGGAAGCGCAGAATCTATTTTATTTATGACTATGACATCAGCAATTCTTATGTTGACATTTCCGGGAAAATAAGTGAGCTCATGCGTAGGCCTGTGCGGGTCAGCCACAGTTATTGTGAGATCGGGTTTGTAAAAAGGAAAATCATTATTTCCTCCGTCCCATAGTATTATGTCCGCCTCTTTCTCCGCCTGCCTCACTATCGCCTCATAATCAACTCCTGCATAGACCACTGTGCCGTTCATTATGTGCGGTTCATACTCCTCCATCTCCTCAATCGTGCATTTGTTCTTCTTAAGGTCTGCAATTGACGCAAATCTCTGCACCTTCTGTTTTTCCAAATCTCCGTATGGCATCGGATGACGGATAGCGACAAGTTTGAATCCCTTCTCCCTTAGAATTGTGGAGACGGCTCTTGTTGTCTGTGACTTGCCCGCTCCGGTTCTTACTGCGACTATTGCTATAACCGGTTTAGTTGATTTGACATATGTCTGTTCGGGACCTAAAAGCATGAAGCTTGCTCCGGCTTTCATTGCCTCTGCGGCTTTTGTCATCACATACTGATTCTGCACATCCGAGTATGCGAAGACCACAAAATCAACCTTCTCCTTCTTTATGATGGACTGCATGTCCTTTTCATCATATATGTATATGCCCTTTTTGTAGAGCTTGCCTGCGAGTGATGCAGGATACATTCTGCCTTCAATGTCAGGAATCTGTGTTGCAGTGAAGCCTACGACTTCATAATCCGCATTGTCCCTGAAATAAACATTGAAATTGTGGAAATCTCTTCCGGCCGCGCCAAGAATTAATACTCTCTTTTTCATCAAAAACCTCCTGTATTATATAATACATTTAATTAATAAAGATACAAAGAAAAGATAAAGTTATCATATTAAACAAAATAAGTCAAGGATAAACATATTTAACCATTGAAAGGGCGTCAATCTCGCCAACAGCCACCAAGTCAGCCCTGAGCCGTGTGCCATGTGCCATGAGCTTAATAAGGGGAGCTGATTAATATTTAGTCTTTACAGTAATCTTCACAAAGTTCTGGTGCAACCCGAGGTGTCTATCATGTGCGCTTGCGCACA
>JBFXGO010000007.1:0-11587 GCA_050239825.1 bacterium | reverse complement strand
TCAGCCCTGAGCCGTGTGCCATGTGCCATGAGCTTAATAAGGGGAGCTGATTAATATTTAGTCTTTACAGTAATCTTCACAAAGTTCTGGTGCAACCCGAGGTGTCTATCATGTGCGCTTGCGCACATTTCACCCCAGCCAATGCTTTGTGAAGATTCAGGCAATTAATTATCTTATTGATGCTCGAAAGCTCAAAGTCGGCGAGGACGCTCCGCGCAGACGCCCATCAAGTGGTTCTCCCCTTGCTACGCTAACCCATCTTGATTAAGCGGCGAAGCGGAGTGTGTGAGCCGACGCTATGCCCGCGTGTAGCCCCTAAAAAATGCAGCTTTTTGCAACCACCGTCCCTAAAAATCAAGCGGCGAAGCGGAGTGTGTGAGCCGACGCTACACCAGCGTGTCGCCCCTAAAAAATGCAGCTTTTTGCAACCACCGTCCCTAAAAATCAAGCGGCGAAGCGGAGTGTGTGAGCCGACGCTACACCCGACAGCAGTCCCCAACTCAATAATAAATCATCAATAAACAAAATTCTTCCTCCGCTCACTGTGGGAAATGAGATGAACTGCTCGTCTTTTGAAAGGGTCATTGACCAGATTATTTTTGTGTGTTTTGAGTCCTGGATTCCGGTTGAATTCGATCCTCCTCTGTAGTATGGCTCAGAGTTCGTGAAAGTCGAAGAATTTCCAATTGAGAGACAGCCCGCAAGCATCACAAGTATGATTAAAAGAATCGGAATTTTTTATATTCACTCCTTTTTTATTTTTCAGAATCTCAAATGTAGTATTCCATCGCCTTTTTGAGTCCGTCCCTCACAAAGACAGAGACAGAGTAATTCAGATTCTCTTCAATCTTGCTTATATCGGCAAGAGAATCCTTTACATCTCCGGGCCTCGGAGGCTCAAAAGAGACCTCTGTCTGCTTTTTGCTTATTTCAAAAACATAACTGATTATCTCATTCACTGATATTGATTTTCCAGTCGCAACATTGAAATATTCGCCGTAAGCATTCTCCTTGGCTGACAATGACAGAATATTGGCTTTTACGACATTGTCAATGTATGTGAAATCCCTTGTCTGATTCCCGTCTCCAAATACCGTTATCTTGCCTTTATTTTTGACCGACTTGAATATTTTGGGTATAAATGCGCTATACTGGGAATTCGGGTCCTGATTGGGACCAAACACATTGAAGTATCTGAGGGAAATTGTGGGCATGTTGTAGATTCTATGAAAAATAGAACAATAGTGCTCACCTGTAAGCTTTGTAAGAGCGTATGGGGATTTCGGAACAGGCTTCATCGATTCTCTTTTGGGAAGCTCCATATTATCTCCGTAAACAGATGAGGATGATGCAAATATAAATTTTTTCACATCCATATCCTTGCTACACTGCAACAGATTGAGGGTGCCGACTATATTAACATCATTGGAGGTTATTGGGTCATAAATCGAACGGGGGACCGAAGGAAGAGCCGCTTCATGAAAAACATAATCTATGTCTTTTAGGGATTTCATTACCGTGTGATAACTTCTGATGTCTCCCTCAATCAAATCTATCCTGTCTATAATGTCAGAGAGATTCTCCCTCTTGCCTGTTGAAAAATTGTCGAGTATTCTGACACTATTGCCGTCTTCAATAAGTTTTTTCGATAGATTGCTTCCTATAAAACCTGCTCCGCCCGTGACAAGTATTCTGCTCATCATTTTCTCCTTAATTGTTTAATTTGAATATTTTATCAGATATAAAACTTTTGGCAATACCAAATATGTATATTGTTTCAAAAAATAAATCTCTATTGATTTATTTTTTATTTTATCTATACTTTTTTATGGAGGCGAAATATGAACGAAACTGAAAGGTATCATGTTCTGTATTCAAGAGGGATATATGTTTAATCGGTTCAGAAAAATCCCAATAATTTATTATGCAATATTCTTTACAGTATCAACAGTCATTATTGCAACAGGATTCTTTATCTTTATTTCATTGAGAAGGAATTTCATTAAAAAAGAGATTGAAAACTACTCTCAGACAGCATCACTGCAGTCATCATCAATATCGAAATTCATAACCGAGAGAATGTTCAATGCATACCTTATAAGTGAAAATGATTATGCTCACAGCATAATAAAAAACATGTACTTTTCCGAAGATGTAACCTTTGAAAGGAAAAAAGCATGGCTCTCAAGATTCAATAAGAACAACGATTATTACACTATTGCCCTTTACAGTAAGTCAGAGGATCTTATATTCACAGTGTTTGAGAATCCCGAATCTCTGCAACAACCCTCTTCATTCTTCTTCAAGGAGGCAATGTCGAGCAAGAGCCCTGTTTTGGGCGAACCATACCTTTGCAGTAACTGCAAGAGGCTACATCTGGACATATTTGCTCCGATAATTAAGAGCACGGGCGGCGAAAATATTCCTGCATTTCTTATTCTCCTCAGAGTTGATTTGAGGGAATATATAATTCCAAAAATCAACAGATTCAATCCAAATGATGATGTATATTCGGTGATTCTTTTTTCAGATTCATTCGCCCTCAACATAGCGCATGGAATTGAGAGGGTCGTATTCGACGCACACACTCTCAACAGGATAAAAGCAAGCAAGGATGGTGTTTCATTCAACTCTACTTTCATGAATAGAAGCTACTACATAATGCCGTCGGCAATAGAGAATACCGACTGGTTCTTTGTTTCCTGTGTTCCGGTTGAATTTATTTCCGACAAAACTATAATTTATATCTGGGCTGTCTTTACTGTGTGTCTGTTCATAATCATCGCTCTCTTTTTCTCGCTTTACATCCTCTTTTTAGCGGACTCAAAAAAAGCGGCTGAGAGAGATCTTCTCTCAGAAAAGGAAAAACAAACATTGATGAAGCATTTTGATTATCTTTTAGAGATGGCTGATGACATGATATTCCTTCTTGATAATGCGGGCTTCATAAAGTATGCCAATAAAAGCGCAGTCAGTCAGTATCAGAATGGAAATCATTCCATACTCGGACTCAACTTCAATGATATTATAAGCCGGGGTTTTAAAGAGCGGGAGATGAAATTTGATTTTTTCTTCAATTCTTCAATAGGAGATAACGGCGCAGTTTTTCAAACAGAGCACTTTGTGAAGGGAGGCCGCCTCATTCCTGTCGAGATCCGCGCTAAACGGTTTAGCATGTACAATGAAACATACTATCAGCTTATAATAAGGGATATAAGCGACAGGGTTGCCGTAGATAATGATCTGAAGGCGAAGAACAAAGAGCTCTTTGAGAGTCTGGAGAATCTCAAAAAAACAAACAATCAGTTGAAAACAACCGAGCAGGAGAGAGTTCATCATATAAACCTGCTGATGAAAAACGAAAAGCATCTTGAAGAATACTCAGTCAAGGTAAAGAGCATTTTTGACCGTCTGAGCGAATGCGTAATAATTTATAGAACCTCCGATGGAGAAAACTTCATAATAGCCGATCTGAACAAAACTGCAGAGAGGACTGAGCAGATATCAAGAGAGAGGGTTATAGGCAAAAATGTTGAGGAGGTATTTCCCGGAGTCATAGGATTCGGTCTCCTTGAAATATTCAAAAAGGTTTATTTAACGGGAATGGATATCCATAAAGAGGCATCTGTTTACAGGGACGACAGAATCTCGGGAGTGCGCGAAAATTTTGTGCACAAACTCTCTTCGGATGAAATTGTCGTTATATACAGAGAAATCAAGAGCTGAAAAAGAAAAACATCAGCCGGGAGGCCAATTCATGCTTCTGCCACCCAAAAGATGAAAGTGAAGGTGAAAGACGGATTGACCTGCAGTTGAAAGATGATTTGAAACAATGCGGTATCCCGTTTTATCAATATTTTTTATTTGAGCTATTTTTTTGAATGAGAGATTCAAGGCAACAATCATCTCCCTGTTATCTTCAGACAGAGAGTCAACCGAGAAAATGTGTTTTTTCGGGATTATGATTACATGAACCGGCGCCTGAGGAGATATGTCGTCAAATGCAAGAACATACTCATCCTCATATACAATTTTAGACTGAATGCTTTTATCAGCTATACTGCAGAAAATACAATCACCCATTTTTTACCGCCTTAAGGTAATGCACAATTGAGAGAAGGGAATGAGCAAATGTCTCAGTGCGCAGAATTCCGGTATCAAAATGAAAAGGTTCCGCTTCTTTTTCTATGAGAAAATTCTCCTCCTCCTCAGTAAAACCGAGCGGAGGTCCTATAAGAAGTGATATCCTGCTTTTTGTCAGATTTATCTTTCTTCTGTTCTCTTTGATGGAACCGAAAATAAGCTGGGTGGAGCCATCAGCGGCAATATCTTTCAGCTTAATGGGAGTTCTGTATTCGGGCATTGTAAACCTTCTGCTCTGTTTAAGGGCTGAAACTATTATCCTTTCCGCTTTGCTTTCACTTAATGAGTACTTTTCGCTTTTTGCCGTTATTAGAGGCGTAAATGAATCCGCTCCAAGCTCTGTGCATTTTTCAAGAATATAGCTTATCCTGCTTTTATCGCACACTCCGAACAAAATATCTATTCCCGTTTTATCCGATGATTCAACGATTTCGGCATCCTCAACAGATCCATCTTTATTTGCGATACCGCGATGGAGTATTCCATCTCCGCATGTGAAGAGAATCTGATTTGGGAAAACAACTCTCACAACAGACATATGCTTGAGCTCTTCTTTTGAAAAGAAGAATCCGTTTTTTCTCTTTTCAGCCCAAAAAATATGTTCCATCTTCTTTACAAATGAAGATTCTTTTCCAGTTCTTTCAGAAGATTTTTTGTCTTCTGGTCAACTTTTTTTGGAACATCCACAGTGATTTTGACAAAGAGGTCGCCATGCCTGTTTGAATGCAATTCCGGCATTCCCTTTCCTTTGAGGACAAAAACTTTTCCATTCTGAGTTCCTTCCGGAATCTTCAGCTTGATGGTTTTTTCATCAATACCCAATATCTCCTCTTCGGAACCGAGAACCGCGCGGGGATACGAAATGCGAAGCTCTGAGGTGAGGTTGTTCTCCTCTCTTGTGAACCTGCTGTTTGCTTCCTGCTGAAAGACAATAATAAGGTCTCCAGCTAATCCGCCTCTCTTGCCTATATTGCCCTCGCCCTCCATCCGCATATATGCATTGTCAAAGACCCCGGCAGGAGCATGCACCTTTACTGTGTGCTCTCTCTTGATTCTTCCCTCTCCGTAACAGTCTTTGCATTTTTTTTCTATGATTGTACCCTCTCCCTGACAGGTCGGGCACACGGCAACCTGCATCATTGTGCCGAATATTGATTGTGTTTTGTACTTCCTCTGACCGGTGCCGTTGCAGTCGGCGCATCTCTTCAGATCTGATTTTAATCCTCCCACTCCGCCGCAAGTAGGGCATTTTTCATGCCTGTGATATTTGATTGTTTTATCAATGCCGGTATACATCTCCTCAAGAGTGAGTTTAAGAACTATCTTTATGTCGCTTCCCCTCTTGTCCGGATTTTGACTCCTTGACTGCCTTCCTCCGCCGAAAAATGACTCAAATATTGATTCTCCTCCTCCCGCCCTGCGGTTTCCGAACAAATCTCCGAATATGTCGGATATGTCATCATAATGCGAAAAGTTCTCCCATCTGAATCCCTGTTGTCCGAACTGCTGAGAGACTCCTTCATAACCGTACTGGTCGTAGATGGATTTCTTCTGCGGGTCGATCAATACTTCATAAGCTTCAGAGACCTCCTTGAATTTCTTCTCGGATTCCTCCTTGTTTTCTCTGTTGAGGTCGGGATGGTATTTTTTTGCAAGCGCCCGATAGGATTTCTTTATCTCATCGGGCGTTGCATTCTTTTCAAGTCCTAATATCTTGTAATAGTCTTTGCCGCTCAATTCTTCTTTTCCTCGTCATCCACTACTTCATAATCTGCCTCTTCAGCGGACTCTTTCTGGTCTTTGGCTCCGGCCTGCTGATTTTCATTTGCCTGCCCCTGCTTTGGATTTTCCTGCTGTGCCTCTGTCTGCGAATAGAGGTCGTTTGATATTCTGTAGAATGACTGTTTAGCGGCATCAAGACGGTTCTTTATATCCTCAAGGTTATCCGTAATCATAATGTCCCTGAGATATTTTATCGCCTTTGTAACATCATCCATGAGGTCTGGCTTTACTTTTTCGCGGTTCTCTTTCATGAATTTTTCGGCTGTATATATGAACTGCTCGGCATCATTTCTCGTTTCGACAAGTTCACGTTTTTTCTTGTCCTCCTCTTCATGCATCTGGGCCTCTTTTACCATCTTGTCAATCTCTGAATCAGAGAGTCCGCTTGAAGATGTGATGACAATGGACTGCTCTTTGCCTGTTGCCTTGTCCTTTGCAGATACATGGAGAATGCCGTCTGCATCTATGTCAAATGAAACTTCAATCTGAGGTATGCCTCTCGGTGCAGGAGGTATCCCTATAAGTTCAAATTTTCCGAGAGTGCGGTTATCTGATGCCATCTCTCTCTCTCCCTGAAGCACATTTATTGTGACTGCGGTCTGCGAATCAGATGCAGTCGAAAAGACCTGCTGTTTTTTTACCGGTATTGTGGTGTTTCTTTCAATGATCTTTGTTAACACTCCGCCCAGTGTTTCAATTCCGAGAGAAAGCGGAGTCACATCAAGAAGCAGAACATCTTTTACATCTCCAGCCAAGACTCCAGCCTGAATTGACGCTCCTATCGCCACCACCTCATCGGGATTTATTCCCTTGTGGGGTTCTTTTTCAAAGAAGTCTTTGACAAGTTTATGGACAGAGGGCATTCTTGTCATGCCGCCCACCATAACAACTTCGTCTATTTCGGCTTTTGTCAGTTTAGCATCATCAAGCGCCTTCTTGCACGGTTCAAGAGTGCGTTTCAAAAGGTCTTCCACAAGAGATTCAAGCTTCGCCCTTGAAAGAGTCAGTTCAAGATGCTTGGGTCCGGATGCATCGGCTGTTATGAAGGGAAGATTTATGGTTGTCTCCATTACTGTGGAGAGCTCCATCTTAGCCTTCTCTGCCGCCTCTCTGAGCCTCTGCAGAGATGTTTTATCCTTTCTCAGGTCTATGCCGTTATCCCTCTGGAATGTGTTGGCTATGAATTCAACTATCTTTTCATCAAAATTGTCGCCTCCGAGGTGAGTGTCTCCGTTTGTGGAGAGCACTTCAAATACTCCGTCTCCTATTTCAAGGATGGATATATCGAATGTGCCTCCGCCGAGGTCATAGACTGCTATCTTCTCATTTTTCTTTTTATCGAGGCCATAAGCAAGAGATGCCGCTGTCGGTTCATTGATGATTCTCAAAACTTCAAGACCTGCTATCTTGCCTGCATCCTTTGTCGCCTGCCTCTGGGAATCATTAAAGTAAGCAGGAACGGTTATAACTGCCTGAGTAACCTCTTCTCCGAGATAATCTTCAGCAGATTTTTTAAGATACTGTAAAACCATTGCGGATATTTCCGGCGGAGAATAGAGTTTGCCGTCTATGTTTACCCTGACATCCCCGTTGGGTCCCTCTTCAACATTGTATGAAACAAGTTTAATCTCCTCAGGAACTTCTCTAAAGCGTCTTCCCATAAATCTCTTGATTGAGAAGACGGTATTTTCCGGGTTCGTAACCTGCTGACGCCTTGCGAGAATACCCACCACTTTTTCCTTGTTTTTCTGGAAGCCGACAACAGAAGGTGTTGTGCGCGCTCCGTCAGGATTTGGAATTACAACTGGTTCCCCGTTTACCATCACTGACACGCAGGAGTTGGTTGTTCCAAGGTCGATTCCGATGATTTTACCCTTTGCCATTTTTATCCTCCGTTAATCGTTTATTTCTTCTTTAATTTCACTGTCAATCTTATTGACGACCACTTTTGCGGCACGAAGAATTTTATCTCCGTACATGTACCCTCTCTGATGCTCTTCCACCACCTCGCCGTCTGAGAGAGATGTGTTTGAAACAACTGATATAGCTTCATGTTTTGAAGGGTCAAATTTTTGACCTCGTGACTCAAATTGAGTGACTCCGAGCTTTTCGAATACCTGATGAAACTGTTTGTCTATCATTCTTATCCCGTCAATTATCTTCTCCTTGTCATCCGTCTTCACGGCATGTTCGATAGCCCTGTCAAAATTATCAACAACTGCGAGAATCTCTTTGAATAGCTTAAAAGTTGAATTCTCTATCATGTGTTCTGTTTCTTTTTTCTGTAGCCGCTTCGCATTCTCGCTCTCCGCGAGTTTTCTCATAAAAGAATCCCTCTGCTCTTTGAGCTCGGTATCCTTCTGCTCGAGAAGCTTTATAAGATTTTGCTTCTCTTCGTCAAGCTGTTTTAAATTGTTTGCATCCGATGTAAGAAGTTCCATTTTTTTCTCGGATTTTCCTATCAATTTTATCTTTCTGTTTGCAATTCTTTTTTTTCGTGCCATAAAGTTCCTTATTTTAAATACAAAATATAATTAAGAGTTTAATTTTGTCAACCTTTATTTTATAAGAGTCGTTTTAAATACCCGATTGACTCCCCTGCTCTCTATTTTTACAAAATAGATGCCGCTTCTGAGGTTTTTCGCAGAAACCGCCTCAGAAGAGTTCGCTCTGAAGTAGATTTCCGACATTTCAACCACTCTTCCCGAAAGGTCAAAGAGAGTCACTCTTCCGTATTCAGTGACATCCGAATGAAAATCAATCACTATATTGTCTCTTGAAAACTGCTTCACAGAAAAAAACAGACCATCGGCATCCGGACTCTCCTTTACTCCTGCAAGCGGGTCAAATGAACCGATGAATAGTCCGTTTGCATTATCGGAGAGAAAAATCCTGTGTTCTGAAACATCTTCAAAAACATCCGTTATTTTTGTATTCGTATAGATATGAGAAAGCTCCGTGAAGGTTGAATATCTTCTCAAAGAGACACCCAGAGAATTGTTTATGCAGGCGATTCCGCTTTCAAGTGCCTCTACCTTATTGACTGTTCCTATTAAATAGTTTCCTGAAAAATTCAAAGAACCTGTCGAGTCGATTGAATATACCGAAAGACCGTTTGACAAACATGCAAGATAGAGAGTGTCCCTCTTTATATCAGCAAATGCTTCGTTGTAAGAAGTTGATAAGAGCGAGGCTCCGTAAAAACCGGTCGACGGATACGAGCTCTTCATTATCTGGATGCCGCTGAGAAGGTCTGTCAGATAAACAAACGAATCATTCAGCGCGACTGATGTGTACTGTTTTCTCGACCCTTCAATAAATGTGTCAACGCAACTCAATGAGAAATCCGCATTCACATTCACTGCATAGAATGCTCCGGGAGTCACTAAAAAGGCGACTTTGTCTCTGTACTCAAAATCAACTAAAGAACCCGAAAATATAAAAGTATCAATAAATGTGTATCCGTCAGCTCTCTTTATCGTGAAGAGCGCGTTTTCTGTTCCGGCAACTAAAACAGTATCGTTTATGAAACTCAGAAATTTATAAGTGTTGCCGTCATTTCTGTTTGATATGGGTTCAAGAAAAGTTATATCCCCTGTCGCATATTCGCTTATTCCTTTTGAACCAAGGAGAATCAGTGTGTCGTTTTTCATTTCTGAAAAATATGCGGAAGAATTGTCATAAGTGTATGACAGCAACTGCAGATTGTTTGTGTCATCAAAAGAGCCGAAAGAGACGGGAGAGTATGTGCCGTCTGTCGCCAGCAGCCCGCCGCCGACTTTCAAAAACTCAGCCGCCAGATTTACTGAGCCTGAAAATCCCGGATTAATCACAAAGATTGAATCTGAGAATTCTCCCACAAGATTCTTGGTTGCAAAATTATTATCGGAATAATATAATTTAATTGAATTCAAGGAGTCGGACAGATCATCAAATCTGACTATGCCTTTAAGACCTTTGAAATATTTATTGCCGTTTATATCTATACTGCCCTTTCTGTAAGAGTTGCCTCCAGCCGGTTTTATTTCGTAAAAACATGAGTAGGAAAGATCTCCGCCGACATTGGTATATAGATTCCAGAATGGCTCCGTATAGTCCCATGTATTATGCACCTGTATCAGAGTGTCGCTGCCTCCGTCATCATATCCTATAGAGACAATAGAGTGTCCTATGTAATCGCCCTCAAAATAGTAGTTGAGCACTGCCCAGTGGGCGGGACGGAGAGAATCAACTTCATTTTTTATGAAGGGATAAAAGAATTTTTCTCCTGCCTGACCATATACATGAGAACCGCAGGTAAAACTATAGGGATGCGAAGTATTGGCGAATGTTTCATTGCCTCCCTTGATGCTGTAAACGGATGTTCCTCCATCCAACAGAGAGTCAGTATTCATCAATACAGAGAGCTGTCTCTGAGCCGAAGGCACATTATACCTGTATATGCCCATCACATCATCAAATCTGGTGAAGTAAAAATCAACCAAGTCGCCGTAACCTCTTGAATCATAGTATGAAAATATCATTGACGATGTTGTGGGGGAACAGCCGTATGACCACAAAACAAAAGGCACATCCGGAATATATGCGGTTCCTTTTAATGAAGATATTGAATATTTTTTGTTTAAAACAGATTTCCATTTTGTGCTTATTATGTCGGTGGATAAGAAGGGGACCTTCTTGATAATCTTATACTCAGCAAGGTCAAATGCACAGTCATTATACTCATAGAAGAATCTTCCATGTCCGGTATAGTAGAGTTTCCCTCTATCAGGAAGATTGAATTTCTTTTGAAGAACAGAAAAGCGCGAGATAGAGTAGGGAACTCCTCTTCCATACTCGAGAATCACATTATTCTCATACCTCGCGGAGACAATTATATATCCTGCGCAGTCGATAAGAGAGAGAGATTTTTCATCGCCGCCCCTCCTTCTCTCAATTTCGCTCAGAATGGATGTCAGATTGGGCATACTTCCGCTGAAGTCAGTTAAAAACATGTAGGCATATATCGAATCATCCAGCCAGTATAGAGCTATGGGTTTGTCTATGAATTTAAAATCATCATAAATACTTTTCATCTTCTCCTCTGCCACCGAAAATGCAATCTCAGGAGAGACAAATCTTTCCGAATATGCCGAAAGAGGAGAAAATTCAGCTGATGCAGAGATGCTTAAAACTATGACAAGCAATACAAAGAGAATCTTTCTCATAATCAAACCTTATTGGGAATAACGCAGATGAACTGGAATTCCACATTAGAATTATTTTTAAATTGATGAATTTCATTGGGTTTTACATATATTATGTCGCCTGCCCCTATCTCCTGTTCGCCTCTATCGGATACGGCAATTCCCCTTCCCTTCTCTACTTTTACAAGATGTTCGTAATTATGAGTGTGAAGCGGAGAATGACCTCCCGGAGCAAGCGTGAAAAGCCTCATAATAATATTATTTGAATTGTCATCCTTACCTATAAGAATCTGTCGTGTTACACTCTTTGTTCCTTCGTCTGTTACTTCATTCTTCGGCACATCTGCAACTTTTTTTATTACCATTATTCCTCCTTGAGTTTAGATTATATATGATAATCAAAATTTAAAATAATGCAAGGACCCCCACAAAAGTATAAATGGGCACTGGGTAAAGGAAGTAAGAAAGTTACAAGG
>JBFXGO010000006.1:0-69513 GCA_050239825.1 bacterium | reverse complement strand
ATCTAAAGAAGCATAATTAATTTTATATCATTATCGGGTCTTTTGCAAGTAATTAAGTTCTTTAATTGAAAAAAGGAGAATTATCGATTATCCTATTGACACTCTTTCAAAGAAGCACCGTCCCCATGTATTGGATGTTATGAATAATGATTTATTGACAAAGTATAAAGCATATTGTATTATTATATACATTGTAGGGATAAAGTAAATATAACAAGGAGAGTTTATGACTTTTGATAATTACAAAAATGACAGAATCAAGAGAATATTGGGCTCAAGGTCCCACATCAATCTTGTTTCAAGCAAGAATGTTTTTGAAAGAATAAAAGACAAGCCTATCATAGTAATGGCGTGCAATATAAGAGTAAAGCATGTCGTTCCGGGAATAATGAAGGCATGCGAAGAACTTGATTCGATAATCGGATTTGAACTGGCAAAATCGGAGGGAGATATTAACGGCGGATATACGGGGCAGACTCCGGAGATATTCGTTAAGATGCTCCTTGACTATGCCGACAGATACAAGTTCACAATGCCGTTTTTCATACACGCAGACCATCTCACTGTCAAAGATACAGCTCAGAAAAATATTGACTCTGTAAAAAAACTTATAGAAGCGCAGATCTCGGCGGGATACACATCATTCGCAATTGATGCATCATTCAACGAGATTCCCGACAACATTAAAATAACGACGGAGCTCGCAAAGCCGATAATTGAGTCAGGATTCGGGCTTGAGACAGAGGTTGGAGAGGTGAAATCAGCAGGACAGGAAGCTGAAATAACAACTGTGGAAGAGGCTTTGGAATATGTTAAAGGTCTTAATGCAAACAACATACACCCACAGCTTCTCGCAATAAACAACGGCTCAAAGCACGGAAACTATAAAAAAGGTGAAGAGGTGCACATTGACCTTATCCGCACAAAAGAGATTTACAACGCGATAAAGCAGTACAATCTCACTGTAGCCCAGCACGGAATAACCGGAACACCGCTTAATGTAGTGGGGCAGTTTGCCGATTGCGGAATAAGAAAAGGCAATGTGGGCACAGAGTGGCAGAATATTGCATTCAGGAATCTTCCCGATGACCTTATGAATAAAATGACTAAATGGTGCGATGACAATTTCAAGGATATAAAATTTGCCACAAAGGAATTCAAAAATGAGATAGATTCAATTGACCAGAAATACATTGATGCGGCTATCGATGAAACGTATCAGAAAACAAAGGAATTCATAATTGCTTTCAGAGCAAAGGATTCCGCAAAACTTCTGGATTAGAATATGAAAACGGTAAATCAGTTAATGCAGGATGAAAAGAATCACCTCGCTTCGTATGCCTCACTCTCTTCAAACAGCAGAGGTAGAAAATATGATATAAAAGAGTCCTCTCATAGAACTGCGTTCCAGAGGGACAGGGACAGAATCGTTCACTCATCCGCTTTCAGAAGACTCGAATACAAGACTCAGGTTTTTGTAAACCACGAAGCTGATTATTACAGAACCCGGCTAACTCACACAATCGAAGTGGCTCAGATAAGCCGTTCGATGGCGAAATCACTGAGAGTAAATGAAGATTTGACTGAGGCCATAGCATTGGCTCATGATATAGGGCACACACCCTTCGGTCATGCGGGGGAAAGGGCTCTGCATGAACTGATGGAAAAGTACGGCGGATTTGAACACAATTCTCAGTCCCTGAGGGTTGTCGATTATCTTGAAGAGAGATACTCGGAATACAGAGGCCTCAACCTCACATGGGAAGTGCGGGAAGGAATAATCAAGCATCACACAAGCTATGACAATCCCGACAAGTCGCTTCTCAAAGATTTCTTGCCCGGCAAATCATCATCTCTTGAAGCGCAGATAGTTAATGTAGCTGACGAGATAGCATACAACAACCATGACATCGATGACGGACTTGAATCTGACCTTATAAAAATCGAAGAGCTGCTTGAAATTCCTCTCTTCAGAGAATGCTATGAAAAGAGCAGAAAAAAGACAAAAAATGATAAAATCCTGCGACTTGAGATAGTGCGAGAACTTATTGGAGCTCAGATAAATGACGCAATAGTCTCCTCGATAAACAGAATAAAAGAGAAGGGCGTGTCAAGCCTTGATGATGTTAGAAATGGCGGCATAATGGTAGATTACTCGCATGAAATGAAGAAGAAGAATCTTGAACTCAAGAAATACCTCTATGAAAAGCTGTACAAGAATTATAAAGTGCTGAAGATGCAGCATAAAGCTGAGAGGTACATTGAAAAGCTCTTCAAGGCTTATGAAGAGGATATAAGACAACTTCCTCCAAAATTCTTCTCTGAGGTTTCGTCACAGGGTGAAAAGCGCGTCATTGCGGATTATATAGCAGGTATGACTGACAGATATGCTCAGGATGAATTTGCCCGTCTCTTCCTTCCTTATGAAAGGATGTAATGCTAGAAAAGTTAAAGAGCGCGGTAAAAGACATAATCTCTTCGGATTCTTCTCCCGGTGAGATAGGTTTCGGCTTCGGCATTGGAATTTTCATTGGATTTCTTCCTTTCTACGGGTTTCAGACCATTATTTCAGTGCTGGCCGCCGCTTTAATAAAGAGAGCCAATAAGATGGCTCTTATTTTCGCCACTCAACTGTTTTTGCCTTTTGTAATCCCTTTCGTTGTTGCCGCCAATTTTTTTACAGGCTCCTTGATTATGTATCAGAGGATCGCAGTATTCAAGATAACCGACATATCTGAGGTGTTTGTTTACTTTCTTCCGGTACTGGCGGGATCAATTCCCAATGGCATACTTTTCGGTTTTTTGCTCGGTTTCATACTTAAAAACATCATAACTGCAAAGAGGAGACAGGATGGCGGCAAACAGGGCTGATGCTATAAAAGAGGCGGGAACACTGAAAAGCGGCGGGAGACTTCATGAAGCTATTGTTGTGTGCGGCGAACTTCTTCAGCAGGACAGATACGACCCTGAATTTTACTCAATGACAGGCAAATTATATTATCTTCTTGAGGACTATGAGGCCGCTTTGAGATATTTTCTTACCGCACTTCATCTCGAGATACTGCATGCCGGAGAGGAAAGAAAAAAGAATGAATCATACCGCATAGAGTCTGACGCACTCCTGGAAGAAAGCACATCGCCGATACTCAAGCACCTAAAAAAAGACGATTCTCTAAGGTTTCTTCCGCTGTTCGGACATACTCTCATTCACCTTGCCCACTCATTAGCTGACAGTTCAATACGAAATCAGAATGTTGAGGAGATAAATATTTACAGAGAGATAATTTCAGGAAGAGAAGTTGATATGAGTGAAAAGTATAAGAAAATGGAGAATGGCTTTTATTTTCACATCGGACTTATATTCAGTGTTTCTTTCATACAGAGCCATCTGTTAAAAAATGATGTTATTACAGAGTATTTTTCAGTCAACTCTTCGGAGATTTGGAATATATACTCAGAGTCCCTTAATATCTTCGACAAAATCCGGTGATTACATATTCTTTATGAAACATCTTCTTCTTTTGTGAAGACGCCTGTCAAAATATTTCCAGAAAGATTGAATTTTGCTGTTTGATTCAAGCTCTCCGCTTGTCTCCGCGGATACTATTTTGTTTTTAATGCATGATTTGGCTATCTCTGAAATCAACAGAGCAGTGACTCCAAGGTCCTGATACTCTTTTCTCACTCCGATAATGTATAGGTCTATTGTTTTTGGAAATTTAAGAGCATAAAGAATATGAAGAAACCCGAATGGAAAGAGTCTTCCCTGCGACTTCTGCAACGCCTTTGACAAAGAGGGCATTGCTATTCCGAATCCGACGGGATGGTTCTCCTTATCCATGACTATCTTGACATAATCGGGATTTATGAATCCGAAATACTGCTCGGTATAAACATCCATCTGTTCTTCATCCTGCGGAACAAATCCGTAAAGATGCGCATATGCTTCATTCTGGATTATGAATATATCCTTTGCATACTTCTTCAAATCATTCGCTCTCTTTGCTTTAAAGACATGAAGGTCAAGTTTTTCCATAACTATTCTGTTTACTCTTTCTATTTTTTCAGGTATCACTTGCGGCACCTTTATCTCATATTCGACCCAGTCAACATCCTTCACATAACCGAGTTTTTCGAGATGCTTCGGATAATAATCATAATTGTAAATCATTGGAAGAGTTCCAAGCTCGTTGAACCCCTCTATCAGCATCCCCTCCTGATCAAGATCTGTAAATCCCATAGGTCCATGGCTATACTCTATTTTATTCTCTCTGAGCCAGTCTTCATAAACATCAAAGAGCATCTTTGAAACTCTCTCATCATCGACAAACTCAAGCCAGCCGAACCTGCCTATTGATTTTTTCCAGATTTCTATCTCTTTTGAATTTATTATGCCGGCAATTCTGCCTAAAATTTTATTATTGTCATCCCTTACGGTGAACATCTTCATTCTGCAGAATTTGAAGGCAGGGTTCTTATCCTCAGATAGAGTATTCATCGTGTCAAAAAAGAATTGCGGCACAAAGTATCTGTTGCCCTTATAATGGTCATACTGAAATTGAATGAACTCTTTAAGGTCTTTCTTGTTCTTCACCGCTTCAATATGCATATAAACTCCCTATTTTATTTGAAGCATTCTTTCAATAGCACTGAGAGCTTTTTCCTTCACTGCATCGTCAATAACTATCTCATTCTCTTCATCGGTTAAAGCCCTCTTGACATCATTCAGACGGGTCTTCTTCATATTGTAGCAGGTAAGAGGCATCTCTTCCCTCAAAAGATGAAATATTTTGTGGGGATAAAGTTTTTTCAGCCGGTAAACCATGCCTCTCTCCGTTCCAACTATGAATTCATTTGCATTATCCTCTCCGGCTGTCTTTTGCATTCCGCCTGTTGAAAGGACATAGTCAGCCAAAAGCTGCACTTCCTCGGGAGCCTCCGGATGTATCATAAGTTTTGCTCCGGGGTGAAGGTCTCTCGCTCTCAACACATCTTTTATCTTTATCTGATTGTGCACATAGCACCAGCCATTGTAAGGAAAAATCCTTTTCTTCGTCTGTCTCTGAACAAACGCCGCAAGGTTTTTATCAGGAATGAATATAATCTCTTCGTTTTCAAGAGAATTCACTATTTTAACTGCATTTGAAGATGTACAGCAGATATCGGAAAGGGATTTAATCTCGGCAGTTGTATTCACATAGGCGACTACAGCCGCATTGGGATGCTCGCTCTTCATTTTTTTAAGCAGATTGGCGCTCACCATGTCGGCCATTTCGCATCCCGCATCCATCACGGGAAAGACAACCTTTTTTTCAGGAGAGAGCAGTTTCGCTGTCTCAGCCATGAATCTCACTCCTGCAAAGAGTATCTTTTCAGTCTTAACTTCGCGGGCGATGCGCGACAGTTCAAGAGAGTCCCCGACAAAATCTGCAATCTCCTGAACCTCTCCAAGCTGATAATTATGAGCAAGCACAGTAAAATTCTTTTCTTTCTTAAGTTTTATTATACTATCAAGCTCCATTTATCTCCCCACTCTTTTCATCTCGATTTTTCCCGCCTTCAGATATGTGAAGACTCCATCTTCAAACCTGACAATCAGATCTCCGGCATCTGTCGTCCATTCAACTGCGCCTGCATTTATTTTCTTCTGTAAATCAAAATCTCCGTGTATCATGGAGCATGAATAATACTCATCGCCGTAAAGTTTTAGAAAAAAAGGAAGCGTAAGCCAGTCATTGGGTTGTTTATCTGCTTTGTATCTTTTTGTTTTGTTTTTTGCATCCGACATGTATGTTTTAATAATTGAATCCTCAAAAATAATATAGCCCGTGCTCTTAACTCCGATTTTACTGTATTCAGAGTGTATGGAAATGACTTTTAAAGGTTCAAGCAGAATCTTGGCTCTGTTCTTCGCTTTAACTGTATTGAATGCCACCTTGGTCTCATATTCAACCATTAGAGTATCATTGTTAATGTAGGAGTAAATCTCCGAAGAACCCGAGTAGGGAAATATCTTGACAGAATACAATCCCTCAAAAGTCTTTGAATCTATACCTAAACAGAAAATAAGCAGTATAAGCAGGCTATATGATTTTGACAAAGCGCTTTTTTCCCACTTGAAGGATATCGCCGCTCTTAGGTTTGTACATATAGTTGAAGTCAGCAACTGACACCGAATTTATCTTCACACCGCCCTGTTTTATAATTCTGCCCGCCTCTGAGGTTGATTCTACAAGCTTCAGATCCTTTAAAAGATTGGAGAGTTTGTAATCCATATCCTTGTTTACCGCTCTCTCCTCTATTTCATCCGGAAGCCCTTTCTCCTTGAATATTCGGTTGAACTCCTCCTCGGCCTCTTCTGCGGATTTTTCAGAATGATACAATTTTATTATCTCTTTTGCGAGCATCACTTTGAAATTCCTCGGATTATCCCCTGCTTTCAAACTATCTTCAACACTCTTTATATCACTCAAAGACATGTTTGTGGTTAGAGTCATATATTTCACAATGAGATTGTCAGGTATTGACATTGTTTTTCCGAACATCTCCTTAGGTGATTCCTTAATGCCGATGTAATTTCCGTAGCTTTTTGACATCTTTCTCACGCCGTCAATGCCTTCAAGAAGAGGCATAGTCATAATTATCTGCTGCTCGACTCCATAAGATTCCTGAATCTCCCTTCCGAGGAGCAGATTGAACTTCTGGTCAGTGCCTCCAAGTTCAATATCCGCCTTTACGGCCACTGAATCATAGGCCTGAAACAGCGGATACAAAAATTCATGGATGGAAATCGGAACCCCGCTCTTGTATCTTTCGGAAAAATAGTCTCTTTCAAGCATCCTCGCAACAGTAAATTTGGATGCAAGTTTGACAATGTCCGTCGGCTTCAAAGCATCAGACCATTCACCGTTTAATCTTATCTCAGTTTTATTTTCTTTGAGAATCCCGAATACCTGCTCTTTATAATTCTCAAGATTCCTAATTACCTCTTCGTCTGTAAGCTGAGGTCTTGTCTTATTCTTTCCGGTGGGGTCTCCTATCTTTCCTGTAAAATCGCCGAATATCAATACAGCCGTGTGTCCCATATCCTGAAACAATCTCAGTTTTCTCAAAGGTATTGCAAATCCAAGATGAATATCGGGTCCCGATGCGTCAATGCCGAGCTTGACTCTCAGCGGAATGTTTGTTTTTTGAGATTTTAGAAGCTTCTCCTTCAATCCGTTTTCAGGAAGTATATCCACCGTTCCCTGTGAAAGAAGCTCTATCTGTTTTTGTATGTCCATATTCTCTTTAAAAAAATGACGGCACAGGGATTCGAACCCCGGACACGTGGATTATGATTCCACTGCTCTACCGGCTGAGCTATGCCGCCATTTATCCTTTATCTGTAATCTTTGACTGTGTACTTGCTCTTAAGGTTTCTCATCCAATCCGTAGCAATCGCCTGCTGTTTTTTCTGCATTATTGTTTGATAGTATGTTTCAAAGAGTTTCTGGACATTCTCCTGTGCTATCTCCTCGGTCTTCAGGACTCTGAAAACATAACCTGTATTTTCGCCGGTGACATAGAAGTACTTGTTCTGTTCAGCAGCAAAAATTGCGCCGAAAAGCGGTGAATTGGCAGAAACCTCTGACAGTCTATCCTTTGCAGTTACAAGACCTGTTTTGTAATAATTCATTTTATTCTTCGCCGCGAAGCCTTCAAGAGATGTCTTGCTCTGTTCAATGCTCTTCACCATAGATGAAAGGTTAACTGCGGAGAGTATCTTCCTTTTCTTTGTAATAATAACATTCTTCACTGTCTCTTTTGCCTCTTCATATTCGGGCATGCCGCCCTCTACTTTTGCATCAAGGCGGGCAATCACAAAATAATCAGAGAGTTCAACCACGGGACTCAGGTCCTGCACTTTTGCACTTAATGAGAAGTTAATAAGCTTTGGAGCATTACTGCCAAGCTCTGCTATCTGATTCTTTTTTGGATTAAAGGGCATTGTCGTTATTATCTCCAAAGATTCTGCGGAGGCCACAGATTCAAATCCCTCACTCTTCATCCTGCTCTGTATCAATTCTGCGTTCTTCTTTATAGCATCAACAGTCTCCATCGAAGGAGCTATTGAAATAAGAATATGGCTTGCTTTGACGGAATCAGCGCGTCTGTCATCGCACTTTATTATGTGCCATCCAAACTGAGTTCTTACTGGAGCAGAGACCTCTCCTTTCTTCATTGCAAATACTGCGTCATTGAACTCTTTTACCATTGCATTCTTTTTAAACCAGCCGAGAGAACCGCCCTGAACTGCGCTTCCGTAATCTTCTGAGTAAAGCTCTGCCGCTTTTTCAAATGTTATATTGCCATTGATTATATCAGTTCTGAGACCGTCAATGTTCTCCTTTGATGTTAGAATATCCTGTGAAGATGGGGTTTTAGGTATTGCGACGAGAGAAATCACCGCCTCCGGATTCCTGACAAACTGATACCTGTTGTTGTCAAAGTATGATTTTGCCTCTTCATCAGAGACTGATATGGGTGATTCAACCACTGTCGGAACAACCATATACTCTACCTGAAACTTTGATTCATTGAATCTTAAAGCTCGTCCCACTTCATCGCTCTGAACCTTTATTCCCGAGAGCAAATCCGTCTGTATCTTAATCTTGGGAAGCTGCTCCTTTATCTGCATGTAGTAGCTCACAAAGAACTGCCTGTTCTGCGGGTCGGATATCATCTGTTTGTAAAGATCAAAGTCAAATGTGCCGTCCTCTTTGTAGAATCTCTTGTCTTCCCTGAGCTCTTGAGGCGGAATATTGCTGACAATGTTTGTAATCTCTTCATCTGTCGAGTTGTATCCGTATTTGTTCTGTATCTCTTCAAACATTATTTCGCTGACAATCTTGTCAAAAGCCTGGTCGAGAAGCATTTTTTCGGTTCTTGCATCAATATTTGTCTTGTTGTTGCCCTCAAGATAATTTTTCCTCATGTCGAGGTAGACGCTGTTAAGAGTGTTTGACGATATCTTTGTTTTGTTGACAGTGCCCACATAGTCGCCGCGTTCCGGATTGCTTGAGCTTGAAATGTCCATTCCCCACTGGAAGAACATCAGCAGTACAAATGCAACTATAACTATCACAAAGATAACTGTCATGTTTTTTCTTAGTTTCGTCATCATAAAGGCATCTCCTTTGTATTATAAAGATGTTTAATATACCATATTACGCACCTTTTTTCAAGAGTCTTGTGTGAGAACAAACAACAAATCCTATTTTCTCTTGTCTGACTTCTTTTCGGACGGTTTCTGCTTCTGTTTTCCGAATTTCGGACTTGCGAATTTTTCAGTGATTGAACTTCTGTGTGATGACGGTTTTACGGTTCCTTTTCTTGGCATCTTAAACTCCTTTAACTGAATTAAATGTCTTTTAAGTAAATATCAAAATCATTAATAGTATAACAGAAAGCAGAATAAATACAAATGATATGTCCCTTTCCTTGGGAGGTGAATAATCAGAGAGGCGGTCGTAATAAGGTTCGGTCAGCTCTCTGCGGTACTTTAAATCTGCATCCGAATTTGAACTGCCCCCGTCATACATCTCTTCAAGCATTTTATTCATAAGAAAAACAAATGAGGGGGTAAAGACAAAATTCGATTTTAACGTATCGAGAGGCAAGGCAACAAAATATAAATCACCCTCTTTGGATAATACTTTTTCACCGTTAGCTGTGAAAATCAAAGGTTTTCCGGGAATCTCGTAAAGAGATGAGTATTCAAGATTCCTGTTCAATTCGTCAACTGAGATGTCTAAATTTCTGTCATCCGACAAGAGAGTGTTTTTTTTGCACTCCTTTTCATTTTTGAGTGAAAAAACAATGCCCTTTTCAATGTCCATGTCAAAAGATATTCCTATTTCAGAATTCCTATCATCTTTTATTTCAAGAGCCTTTAAAAGTTTTTTTACAAATTCATTTTCTGTCCTATCATTTACTCTTTTTTCCGAAATGGAAATCTCTTTTTCAAGAATAACTGAATCATATAGGCAACTCACCGCCAAAAATTTTTTTTCAGGAGGATACACTCTGTTAAATCCGGGTTCTGCCTTTGCAATTATTTTTGAAGTTCTTCCTGTCTTGTCTTTGAATTTTATTTCGACAGGCATCTTTACGGAGCTGTATAGCAGTACAGCGGGAGCCACCTGCACAATCAAAACCTTGGGAATGCTCCTTTTCACAATCAAATCTGTCTCTAAATTGAATCTCTCGAACTGCCTGTCTGATATTATGACTGATTTCACGGAATTGGACCTTAAACTGAAAATCAAATCTGCTGTTCTTCTTGCCACTGTCTCCTTTTCAATCAATGCAGGATCGGGTATTGCTCCATCAGGTACAGGATATTTTATTTTCTCGTTGTTTATATACAGATGAATCTGCCTATAACCTTCATCTCCCCGCAAAGAATCGATGAATGCATTGATATCCGATTCTGACAATTTCATAAGCGGAGTGTAATCCACATAGATTATAAGATGTTCAACTTTGTCTGAAACTAAATTAATTCCGGAAAGGGAAAAAATCAGGGATATGAGGGTTGATACAAAAAGAAGAATTCTGAGGATTTTAGCAAGAAATGACCTGAATGAATTTTTTCTTGTGCTCTTTGAGCTAAATATTTTTACGAACGGGTATTCGGAGTCCTCGCTTTTTTTTCTCATGAAGAGAAGAATGATTATGAGTATTGGTATTAAAAGAAGAAGCAGAAGCGATTCTTTTGCAAAGAATGTCATTGATTCCTTCTGCTAAAAAATTTTGAAAGAGGAGCATTGAATCCGTCCTCTACATAAACATGATTGTAATCTATGCCTCTCTCCAAAGATAAGTCATTTATTTTTTTATTTCTCTCCTTTATTGCATCTATCCTCTCACGATATCCTCCGCCTTGCGAGAGAGACCCGGTCTCAATATCCCTGAGAGATTCTTTGTCAAGTATTTCCCGGCTCTCTTCAAGCCTGCTTGAAAGATGGAAGATTATTGAATCGTGTTTTTTCACTCTCATCCGCGCCATCAATTCAATAAGCTTCTCTTCATTGTCCCCCAAATCTGAAATAAGTATAAGAAATGATGATTCTTTTATCTTCTCAAAAATTTTCTCAAGAATCGGAGCTAAATTTGTCTCTCCTCCCGGAGTCCGCAATGAGATATCCCGTCCTGCGTCATAAATAGCTTTTCTTCCAGTGCCAGCTTTTCTGTAAATGTGCAGTTTATCAGAAAAAACCGCATAGGAAAATGAATCATTCTGTTTTGCGCAGATGTAAGAGAAAAGAAATGCAAGTGTCTTCGCATACTCAAATTTTCCCGCAAATGCCATTGAAGCGCTTGCATCAAGAAGAAATGACATTCCGGTATTCGACTCATTATCACTCTCTTTGACATAGTATCTGCCGCTTCTCATGTAAGCCTTCCAATCAATTCTGTCATAATCATCTCCGAGAACATATTCTCTATACTGAGAAAATTCGGCAGATGCGCCCTTGTAAGGCACTGAGTGAATCCCGGAAAGGTATCCCTTCAGTATGAGTTTTGAGCGAAGCAGGAGGTCGGGAACCTCCAAAAGAATTGAATCATTCTTTTTTGGCATCTGTTCTTTTCAGTACGGTGAACCTCTCCGACTCATGATGTATTTCCCAATTTTCTTTCAGTACATCTATCAGAGCAGTGTCTTTCCTGTCAAAAAGATAATAGTATTCTATTTTATTATCATTCAGTTCCTTTTGAAATGTCTCTTGGTCTATCTCCTTTCCGAATGCGCCATAATAGTGATTTTTCAGATAGAAAGAGAGTATTGTCATGAATGCCCTGTTTGAATCCGAAGCAGTATTCCCCTTCACATCTTTTTTGTCAAGACTCATGTACGAATCATAAATGTCTTTGTTTACATTTAGGTCGGAGTAAAGATTTCTCAAGGGCATTATCAAGAAAGTCAACAGAATCAATGCAAGCGCAACAGTCTTGGCTCTCTCCTTCATTTTCAATTCATCAAGTATTATAACCGACAGAAGTATCAGTATGAAAAAATTGACCCAAAGATACCTCTGCTCAAATGCAATCATTAAATATCCAGCCGATGAGAGCAGTGAGGCAGAAAGAAGAATCAGAATCTGCTCTCTCCTCCTGCCCATGAAGAGCAACAGAAGGGACGCCGCTATAATCAGAAGGGAGAGATATGAGAATGAATTGTACAGGTCAATCATCCATGGTATGTTTTTTTTCAGAAGCTTTGCCTGATGCAGAATATTCTCTTTGGAAGAGAAGGGGCTCCATGCTTCTTCATAAACATTTGAAGGGTCATCCCAATTGCTTGTGCTCATTGAATCTGGAATCGCCATTGCATGAATGTAAGGCCTACGCACAGCCGCCGCATCGGGTCCGAATGACGCATAATTGAACTTTCCTGTAGTGCCGATAGTGAAAACACCGTATTTAATGCTTATAGGCGCAATCCAGGCGGCGGACAAAAGGGAAAAAACGAGAAGGGCAAATACAGAGACTCTCACTGTCCTCACCTTCTCCTTTCCCGAAAGAGCTTCCATCAGAGCCGCGAATAAAAAGTGAAAGATGAAAAAATAGAATCCGTAGGTTTTAGAAAAGTAGAGAAGAACTCCCACAATACCCACTTTCAGAAAAAAAAATCTGTTTTTGAAAGAGTTTTCTTCAATGATAAGAGAGAGATAATAGAGCATCAGGGATGCGGCAAGAAGGTCGGAAGACGCTACCGTGAGAGAAAAATAGAGGACACCCGCCACAGAAGCCGCAAGAGAGAGAGTCTTCGCCGTAAAGCTTGTTTTCAACGCCGATAAAAGCCTGTTAAAAGAAAACAGGGCAAAGAGACCGACAAAGAAAGAGAGGGCTTTGAAAGCAATTATCGGATTTTTGAAAACGAGCATAAAAAAGGATAGAAGCCATGAAATAAGAGGAGGCCAGTATCCGTTGACAGCAAGCATAAATTCGCCGCTTAAATACTTGTTTGCTATGTTTATCAGAGATATTGAATCCGGATTTATCTGATGCCTGTAAAAAGGAAGGAGAATTATAAATAAAAGAAAATAAGACAGATTTATCGCCGTCAAAAGGATTTTTTCACTTCTTTTCATGATACTCCTCCTCTGTATTTATGCTCCAGATATCCGCTTTTTTTGTAAATCCATTCAGTATGGACTCGACAGCCGCCTTTGCAGAGAGCATGGAATGGTCCATATTGTTGTATCTGTGCATTCCGTTTCTTCCTATAAGGTAAAGATTTTCAAATCTCAGTGACCAATCCTTCACTTTATCAAGATAGGCATATGTGCCGAAGTAAGCAGGATACGCCTTCTCCATCCTTAATATTGTCGAATCTATGACATCCTCTCTGTTTAAAAAACCTATCTTCTCCATCTCATTCACAGCGAAATTTATCATCTCTGCATCTGATTTCGAACTCAATTCGTCATTCTCAGAGACAAAGTATTCAAGACCCATCCAGATATTGTCTAAATCCTTGACAAGATACGGAGACCAGTTGTTGAATATCTGCACCCTGCCGACCTTCACATCTCTCTCCTGTATATAAATCCAGTTGTCCGGGATAATATTGTTCATAGTGCGCTTGTTTGTTTTATTCTCAATTTTGAGTTTTTTCATTAGCAGTCCGACAGTGAGAAAGTCCCTGTATTGAAGTCCGGAAGCAACTCTCTTGACATCTTCTTCCGCCGCCTCTCCCATTGCCTCTACCAGATTTTTTATCGGCATTGTTGAGATAAGAATGTCGCATTCGTAATCCTTCTCCTGATTTGAAGATGCATCTTTTACTCTCACATTTTTGATGATGTGGTCCGAACTTCCTATGGAGACAATTTCTGCATTCAAGATTATTTTAACATTGTTTTTTATTGCCTCTTCCGCCACATACTCCCATAACTGACCGGGTCCGAGTTTTGGGTAAAGAAACTGCTCTATCAAACTCGTCTCTGTGGATTTCTGACTTATATCATGCTCCCTCGCAAAAACTTTTTTGACTGCATGGAGTATCGTCTTTGTAATATCAAGGCCTTTTACCCTTTGGGCTCCCCACTCGGGTTCAATTTCAGTGCATTTCATTCCCCAAACTTTTTCAGTATAATCCTTAAAGAATGTCTTATAAAGTTCCTTTCCGAATCGGTTAATGAAAAAATCTTCTAAAGATTTTTCATTTTTTATCGGATTAGCTTTTATTGCCAAGTAACTAACACCTATTCTTAACATTCTTATAAAACCAAGATTTTTTATCGTGTTCAGATTAAGAGAAACAGGATAATCAAAAAAAGATCTGAGGTAAAAGATTCTTGAAAGCCTGTTTCTCACAAGCATGGTTTTGCTCTCTTTTTCAGGGTCGGGCGCACCCGCCTCCTTCGACAGATTGACATCCCTATTCAGAATAATGTCATCCTTGGAAGGTCTGCCTTGTATCGGGAATTTTGATTTCCAGAAATCCATCACCCAATCGGATTTCGAAAAGAATCTGTGTCCGCCAATGTCTATCCTGTTACCCTTGTATACAACAGTTTTGGCTATGCCCCCCAGCAAGTTTTCTTTTTCAAAAATAATTATATCGTAATTTTCATTTTTTGAAAGAAGATTCGCGGCAGTTAGTCCGGCAGGACCTCCGCCTATTATCACAACTCTTTTCTTGTCCATTAAATCACCTATGCCCTTTTGTTTCTTTTTTTTCCGACAGTGAGAAGGGAGAAGCCGACTGGCAATATGCCCGAAAGGGTAAAAATTGATTCAATTCTCAATCCTATATCCCCTGCCAGATTTGTCGTTTTCGAAACCTCAGAAACATCCGACTTCTGCACATAACTGTCAAGTTTTGAGATAATAGTGCGTGAGAATACTCCGGGTAAAAAGAATATTCCGTTCCAGAACACCATCTCCATTATTTCAAAATCGCTTTTCAAAAGCCTCTTTATCTCCATGCGGGAGTATCGGTGCCTTGTCTCGACTGAAAAATCATGGTATGAGTATATCGAATCTATAGCAGGCAGATTGAGTATAACTATACCGTTTTTTTTCAAAACTCTTGAATATTCCCTTACGGCATTTTTTTCATCAACCCCTTCATGCTGAAGAACATCCATTGAGAGAAGCACATCAAACGAAGAGCTTTTAAAAGGAATTTCATTAACGCTTCCGCAGACCTTCATTCTGCAGTTTTCACCGCAGAGCATTAGCCCGTTGAAGCTTATGTCCATTCCTATTCCATCTTTGAAATCATAGATGTCCCTGCCTGTGCCGCACCCCGAATCGAAGACCTTCAATGAATCTGTTTTCGCATATTTGCCTATGAAATGGTTTATCAGACGCCTCTTGTGGACAAACCAAAAGTGCTTGTCCTCTGTTTTCTTCATCGAGATGAATTCTCTGTCATTCATAAGAGTTTAATGCTTTGATAATTTGACTCACTTCCTCATCGGTAAGTTCGCTGAATGAAGGAATTGTAAGCTCTCTCTGCGATAATGATTCGGATACCGGAAGCGATACATCCTGCTTGAAATACTCCTGTTTGTGAAGAGGATGCGGGTAATGAACCGCTGTTGAAACATTCATCTTCAAAAGATGCTCCTTCAGTATCTCTCTGTTCTCTGTAAATATAGGCATCAAGTGTCCATTTGAAGTTTCAAAGTATCTCTTGGGAGGAAGAAGTATTTTTTTATTTTCTATTTCGTTTTTATATCTTTCAAGTATGGCTCTTCTTCTTTCATTCTTTCTTATTATGCTCTTCATTTTTACAAGGAGTATCACTGCCTGAATATCATCAAGGCGGGAATTTATACCCTCAGTTTGCGCTGAATAAACTGAAATCTGTCCATAATTGCGCATCTTCACAAGTTTATCATACATATCTTTGTCATCAGTCATTATCATCCCTCCGTCGCCGAATCCGCCAAGATTTTTTGTCGGATAGAATGAGAATGCAGAGAGAATACTGAATTTTCCAGTGTGCTTTCCGCCGATATATGTGCCAACTGACTGAGAACAGTCTTCTATCAGAGAGATTTTTTTTTCTTCGCATATTTTCTTGAGTTCGTCAGTCCTCTCTGCCTGACCATACAGGTGAACTGCAAGAAGAGAATCAATCTTTCTCTTGTCTTCTTTGAATTTCTTAATGTCTAAAAGACCTCCTTCATTCTCCGCATCAAAGAGAACCATCTCCGCATCAGCCATCTTTATGGCCTGTCCGCAGGGAAGCGGACTTGCCGCACAAATGCCTATTCTCTTAAGATTAAGAACTCGGAAAATGAGATAGAGAGCATCCGTGGCATTGCCTGTTCCTACAGCATATCTGTGCCCCGTAAATTCCGCAAATGACTTCTCAAATGAAAGCAGGATGTCGCCGAGGATATACTTTCCTTTCCTTATAAACAGATCAAGGTGTTTTGATATTTCATCAAGCTCTTCAATGTCCCTGTTAAGGCATGAAAACGGTATCATAGATAGTATCCTTTATGTTTGTTATAATATTCGACTGTTTTATTCAACCCTTCCCTCAAAGAGATTTTTTCGGCATGATTGAAAAACTTCTTGGCAAGAGTATTGTCGGTGCTGAAATCTCCTATGTCAATCTTCTTTATCTCTTCGGGAAAATTGATGTTCAGAATAGAAATCTTGGGATTATTCTCCTTCAAAATTTCTGCAATCTCCCTCAAAGATACAGAATTATCGCTCCCCACATTTACTATTCCCTTACAGTCGCTCTCCATTGCCGATGCAAGAGTCGCGCACAAATCATCTATGTAGAGCATATCCCTCATCTGCCTTCCCTCGCCGTAAAGCTCTATCGGATTGTTGGTGACACATCTGTTCATGAACCAACCGATGAAAGACAATCTCTTGTCTCGAATGTGCATCCCCGGACCGTAAATGTTTGTCAATCTCAGCACTGCTGAGTTGAGAGAGTAGAGTTTTGAATACAGAGTATAATAGAGTTCCGTTGTATATTTGTTAATTCCGTTTGAATCAACCGGATTTACAGGCGCATCCTCTCTCACCGGAAATTTCTCCTGTCTTCCGTAAACCTGTCGGGTTGAAGTGTAAATTATTCTTTTCTTCGGATACTGCTTTATAAAGTCAATGAATCGTATCTGTTCAATGGTGTTATTCTCTATGTCAAGTATGGGATTCTTGATTGAATCCAGATGGCTTATCAGAGCGGCGCAGTTGAAAATAGCATCGGCTTTTTTCACCGCATCTTCATACTTTGAAATATTCCCTATTGTATCTTTGATTATCCTGACATTAATTTTTTCGAGAGAGGACCTGTGAAATCTGTTAAATCCGCTCATCGGATTCTCCGAGTCAATCACAGTGACTTCGTATCCCCTCTCCGAAAGATGTCTCGACAGGTTGTAGCCGATAAAGCCCTCACCACCCGCTACCAGCACGGAAACAATCTTCTTTGACTTGTTCATTCACACCTCTACTTTCTTTTGGCTATTAGAAGATGCCACAGCTTCAGCACATGAAAAAATACAAAGAAGAGCCTGCTAAAATTGAAGAATTGCGAAGTTCCGTACTCTCTTTCGAAATGACTGACCGGCGCCTCTTTGATTTTTTTTGTCTTCAGCTCTATTCTCTTCACCATCTCGACGCATATAGTGCCCGACTTTGAAAAAAACTCTTCACCGTCAAAAATATCCTTCTTTATTATCCTGAAATCGCAGTCTATATCTTTAAGTTTTATGCCGAAGAAAAATTTCATAAAGAGATTGTACATTCTCCCTATTATTATCCTGTATAACGGGTCGTTTCTCGTTATCTTGTATCCGTTTGCAAGAATAGTGTCTTCATTCATTGATTTTATAAGAATTCCAATGTCCTTCACCGAATATTGTCCGTCTCCGTCCGTATAAAAGAAATATGGAAACTTTGCAGTATTCATTCCGTCAAGAATCGTCTCTCCGTATCCTTTGTTCTTTTCATGAAAAACAAGCACAAGTTTTTTATTGGCTTCTTTTTCTTTCAGCAGAAGTTCCCTCGAATTGTCTTTTGAACAGTCATCAACCACAATCACTTCAAAATCAGAACAATGCTTTTCAAGCTCTCTTGAAATATCTTTCACAAGAGAGATGATTGTTCCGCTGTCATTATAACAGGGAAACATGGCGCTGATTTTGAGATTATCTGCCAAGTTCCTTTAATTTCTCCGAAAGAATGGGCACAACCTCAAACAAATCTCCCACTATTCCGTAATCAGCTATTTGGAATATGGGCGCATTTTCGTCTTTGTTTATAGCTATAATTACATCCGATGACTTCATGCCTGCTATATGCTGTATTGCCCCCGAGATTCCCAAGGCAACATATATTTTGGGAGAGACAGTCTTTCCTGTCTGTCCCACCTGATGCGAGAATGGCATCCAGCCGTCGTCGATTACCGGTCGTGATGCTCCAACCGCTCCGTTAAGGACATCTGCAAGCGACTGCACAAGTTTGAAGTTTTCCGGCTGTTTGAGCCCTCTTCCTCCTGATACTATTACATCAGCATCGGAGAGATTGACGGTTTGTGTTTCGTCCTTCTTGAATCCCAGATATTTTGTCTTTCTGTCTATATGCTCTTCCTTTACTTCAAAATTTTCTATCTCTCCCTTTCTCTGTTCGTCAATGGAAGTCTCCTTGAATACTTTATGTCTTACAGTTGACATCTGCGGCCTTGAATTGGGAGTCACTATCGTTGCCATGATCGATCCACCCGCCGCAGGACGCGTCTGCAGGAGTTTGCCGTCTGCCGGATCAATGTCAAGCTCGGTGCAGTCGGCAGTAAGCCCTGTTTTAAGCTTTGCCGCCACGCGCGGAAGAAGCGATCTTCCCAAGTTTGTGGAGCCTGCAAGAACTATCTCCGGCTTGTGCTTCAAAATAATGTCTGACAGAACATTTGCGTATGTAGTATCCGTAAAATTCAAAAGGTCCATAGAATCTGCGAGTATAACCTTATCTGCTCCCCTCTTTATAAGCATCTCCGCATTATTCTTCTGTTCATGCCCGAGAATAGCGGCCATCACAAATGTTTTTCTCTTGCCTGCCAATTCGATAGCTTTGTTTAAAAGTTCATAAGTGACGCTTTCAACTTGACCATTTCTCTGCTCAGCAAATACAAGAACTCCCTTGTAATCATTTATATTTTCATTCATATTTTCTCCTTATATTACTGCCTTCTCTTTGAGTTTCGCCACAAGATTTTCCACATTCTCCCTCTGGTTTTCAGATTTAAAGATCATGTTTTCTTTTGTTATTGTGGGAGAGAATGCCTTTACAACCCAAGTGGGAGAACCTTTGAATCCGCATCTTGCAAGGTCAATTCCGAGAAACTCGGCGCTCCACACAGGAATCTCCTCTTTCTTCGCCTTCATTTTCCCTCTGAGGGAGGGAAGTCTCGGTTCATTGAGCTCTTTGATGCATGTGAGAACGCAGGGTAGCTCCACTTCAAGAGTTTCGTACCCTGTCTCCAAAGCCCTCTCAGCAATTATTTTCGTCTCAGTTATCTCTTCTATTTTTCTTACGAAAGTTATCTGGGGAATATTCAGCAGAGATGCAACTCCGGGACCCACCTGAGCAGTGTCTCCGTCTATTGCCATCTTTCCGAAAAGAATAATGTCATAAGAGCCTATCTTTTTCACTGCCTCTGAAAGAATATAACTGGTAGCCAATGTGTCCGATGCCGCAAATGATTTATCCGAAACGAGAACAGCGGAATCCGCGCCCATTGAAATAACCTCTCTCAGCGCATTCTCTGCCTGCTTCGGCCCCATGCACACTGCTGTGACTTTTGAGTCGGGGAACTTTTCCTTTATGCGCAATGCCTCTTCGACCGCGTAAAGGTCAAACGGATTGACAATATTCTCCACATTCTCCCTTACAATAGTCTTTGTCTCGGGATCAAATTTCATCTGACTTGTGTCAGGCACCTGCTTGACGCACACAATGATATTCATAAAAGCTCCTTTTCCAGTTTTCTAAGAGCAAGAAGAGCCGCCTTCTTTTCGCACTCTTTTTTGTTGCGGCCCTGCGCTTCAGAGTAATATTTGCCGTTTACATATAATCTGCAATTGAATGTCTCCGCTCCGCACTCTTCAGTCAAAAACTCGGGAAGAACCTTATAGCGGGCTAAAGAGAGCTCCTGCAGTTGATTTTTTGCAAAAAATTCCTCGGAGACAGAGTGAGAGTTCTTTATTATCATTTTAAACATCTTTTTTGCGCTTCTGATTCCGCCATCAAGATATACTGCCGCAAGAATTGATTCAATGACATCCTCTTTTATCGAGGGAGGTATGTCATTCTTAAATGATTTTCTGTCTATAAATACTATTTCTGAAAGCTTCAGCTGAGTGAATACATGAGACAGATTATCCCTGTTCACAATGCTGGTGCGGAACTTGGACAGTTCGCCTTCCGTGAACAGATTGTATTTCTTATAAAAATATTCTGAAGTGAAAAACGAGAGAAGCGAATCTCCCAAAAACTCAAGTCTTTGGTAGGAAACATCCTTTTTAAAAGACCTGTGGGAGACCGCCTCTACAAGAAGATCCGCGTTTTTAAATTCAATTCCTGTCAGTTTCCTGAATTTCGCCGAAAGATTCTCTTTTTCATTCATCAAATTTAGCAAAAGCCAGTGTTACATTGTGTCCTCCAAAACCGAAGGAGTTGGAGAGTGCAAATTTTATCTCCCTCTTCACTGCGCTGTTTGGAGTGTAATTGAGGTCGCATTCCGGGTCTTTCTTCTCCTGATTTATTGTCGGAGGAACAACTGAATTCTTTATGGCGAGAATTGTGGCTACGGCTTCAACAGCAGATGCCGCTCCCAGCATGTGTCCGTGCATAGATTTTGTGGAGGATATGTTGATACTGTATGCATGTTCGCCGAAACATTTTTTCACCGCAAGAGTCTCCATCTGGTCATTAAGTTTCGTCGATGTGCCATGTGCATTCAAATAATCAACATCCTGAATTTTTCTGTTGCTTCTCTTTATTGCCAGTTCCATACACTTTGCCGCGCTCTCTCCTGTTTCGTCCGGAGCAGTTATATGATATGCATCGTCATTGTAACCGTAACCTGTAAGCTCTGCAAGTATAGGAGCGCCCCTCTTCTTTGCATGTTCATAGCTTTCAAGAAGAAGGATTCCGGCTCCTTCAGCCATTATGAATCCGTCCCTATCTGCATCAAACGGCCGGGATGCCTTCTCCGGCTGATCATTTCTTGTGGACAATGCCTGAAGTGCTATGAACCCTGCAATGGAGAGTGGAGTTATTGCCGCCTCTCCCCCTCCGCAGAGCATAACATCGGCGTTATCCAAAATTATCTGATTGTATGCATCAGCAATCGCATGTCCGCTTGAAGCGCATGCTGATACAACTGCAAAATTGGGACCCTTGAATCCGAATTTTATCGCTGTCTGGCCGGACGGAGAGTTGACAATCATCATTGGAACAAAGAACGGACTGAGTCTTTCCGGGCCGTCATTCATCAAAACTGTGTGCTGTTTCTCCCATGTCTCCACTCCGCCTGTTCCACTGCCTATTATTGCTCCGCATCTTTCCTTGTTTGCGGAGGCAAGGTCTAATCCGGCCATTCTTATGGCGGAATCAGCCGCCACAAGAGTATACTGGGCGACAGTATCTATGCGCCTTGTATCTTTCCTGTTAATTACAGGCTCCGGATTAAAGTCTTTGACTTCTCCGGCTATCTTAGTGCGGTACGATGAAACATCAAACTTTGTTATGTTGCCTATGCCGGATTTTCCGGCAAAGAGGTTTTTTGCGAAATCATCTACATTGTTGCCTATTGAGGATACAACTCCCATACCGGTTATTACGACCCTCTTCATCAAAACTCCTATTTTTTTAGCGGGATTCCCCCGCTGTTTACTTTGCTATTTTACCCTCTATGTAAGTAGCCACATCACCCACGGTCTTCAGCTTTGCATAATCTTCCTGAGGTATCTTTATCTCATAAACCTTCTCAAGCTCATTGACAAGGTCCATAAGGTCAAGAGAATCGGCTCCCAAGTCCTGCATGATTGTCGCATTCGGATTGATCTTTGCTTCGTCAAATTTGAGCTCCTGTACGAGCATCTTTTTAATTGTGTCATAAACCTGAGACATCAAAACCTCCTTGGTTTGGTTTTACATCAACATTCCGCCATCACAGTGGATGACTTGTCCTGTTATATAATTTGCGTTTTCTGATGAAAGAAAATAACACACCCTTGCGACATCTTCCACACTTCCCATTTTTCCCAAGGGTATCAGCTTGGCATACTCTGCAATAACTTCCGGAGGAAGCTTTTTTGTCATCTCAGTTTCGATGAATCCCGGGGCAATTGCATTTACCCTAACCCCTCTTGAGCCAACCTCTTTTGCAAGGGATTTTGTCAGTCCGATTATGCCTGCTTTTGAAGCCGCATAATTTGCCTGCCCTTTGTTGCCCATAATCCCTATCACAGATGAGATGTTTATTATAGAACCCGAGCGTCTCTTTATCATATATTTAACCGCCGCCTTCGAGCAGTTGAATGTTCCCTTAAGATTTACGGATATCACTCTGTCAAACTCCTCTTCGGTCATGCTTATCAGAAGATTATCCTTTGTTATTCCCGCATTGTTGACAAGAACATCAAGATATCCGTGCTTTGAAATAATAGCATCAATCGAGGAAGAGACCTGCGCAAGGTCCGACACATTCACCTTGTCAAATTCGCAATCTACTCCCATACTCTTAATCTCTTCAATTACAGAATCTTTTCCTTCTTCAAATATATCCCAAATAATTATATTAAATTTGTTTTTTGCATACTCCTTTGCAATGGCATTCCCTATTCCACGAAGGGCGCCTGTGACAAGAGCATTCTTCTTTTCCATTCACACTCCTTAAAAATTTATATCTTCAAGTTTTTCGACCGAAATGACTGAAAAGTCGCCACTCGTCTTTTTTGCCATCCCGCTTAACACTTTTGAAGGACCCGCTTCAACAAGATTTTTTCTTCCGTCTTTTAAAAGAAGATTCATTATCTGCGTCCATTTTACCGGACTTACAATCTGTCTTTTTAACAGATTTTTTATTTCCGCCGCATCGGTTGAATATTCTGCGGATACATTCATTATAACCGGAATCTTTGGATTTCTGAATTCAAAATTATCTATGAATGAAGAAAATTCACTGTAAGCATAATTCATAAGAGGCGAATGAAAAGCTCCCGAAACATTAAGCTTCAGCACTCTGCGCGCTCCCATATCCGAAAGAACTTTTATTGCGGAATCTATGCCTTCAACAGTTCCGGAAATAACGGTCTGTCCCACTCCGTTGTAATTTGCAATAACCACACCCTCTATGGACTTGACAGTCTCTTCAATTTTCAAGACTTCAAGACCTATGACCGCCGCCATAGCCCCCTTCGCCCTCTCTCCTGCTTCGCTCATCAATTCTCCTCTCCTTCTCACAAGCTTAACAGCTGTCTCAAAATCAAAAACATCGGCAGTTAAAAGAGCAGTGTATTCTCCGAGAGAATGTCCGCATACAGCTTCTGCATCAATTTTATTTTTTATCAAAGTGTATGCCGAATATGAATGAAGAAGTATCGCCACCTGAGCATTTTTGCTCTCAGTGAGCCTGCTGTCCGGTCCGTTGAACATTATATCCGCTATGTCGTCATTTATGATTGCGCTTACCGCATCAAAAAAGTTTTTTATTTCGGTATTGGCGTAGAGATCCTTGCACATTCCTACATATTGGGAACCCTGTCCGGGGAAAAGAAGGGATGCCTTCACATTACCACCTTATTACTGCGGAGCCCCAAGTGAAGCCCGCTCCGAATGCATCTATGAGTATTATGTCGTTTTTCTTAAGCATTCCCTTTCTGTTCATCTCGTCAAGAGCTATTGCTATAGACCCTGCCGAAGTGTTGGCTGTTCTGTCGATATTTACAAAAACCTTCTCTCTTGGAATATTCACAAATTTTGCTGTTGTCTCCATTATTCTTATATTTGCCTGGTGGGGTATGAAATATGTCACATCGTCGCCCTTGATTCCTGCAAGTTCCAATGCCTTGTTTGCCGCTTCCGCCATAGTATTTACAGCATGCTTGTAAACTTCGTTTCCTTCCATATGAATTGTGTGGAGTTTGTTCTTTACGCTCTCTTCGGTTGCAGGTATACGGGATCCGCCCGCAGGCTGGCAGAGAAGATTTTCCATATTTCCGTCAGCTCCGAGATAAATTGACACTATTCCTGATTCGTCATTTGATTCCTCTACAATTGCCGCGCCCACACCGTCTCCGAAGAGCACGCATGTTGAGCGGTCTTCCCAGTTCGTAACTTTTGACAGAGTCTCTCCGCCGAGAACAAGAATTCTTTTGTATGGTCCGCTATTTATAAAACCCTGTGCCAGAGCAAGTCCATAGATGAATCCGGAGCATGCGGCTGAAACATCAAAAGCCGGCACTCCGGGTATTCCCAGCGCCTTCTGCACATAAATGGATGTCGAGGGAAAGAGAGTGTCCGGAGTCACTGTGCCGAATATTATGCAGTCGATTGTGCTCTTGTCTATTTTTGCATTTTCAATGGCTCGCCTTGCCGCTTCAATTCCGAGATCGCTTGTCGCCTCCTTCTCTGAAGCTATATGCCGTTCTTTTATTCCAGATCTCTTGGTAATCCAATCATCGGTTGTATCAACCATTTTTTCAAGGTCTTTGTTTGTCAGAATTTTTTCAGGAAGGTAGGAACCTGTTCCTATGATTTTAATCCGTTTCACTTGCACTCCTATTTTCAAAAATTGTCCTGAGTTCTTTGATAAAATTATTTTCCACAAGTTTCTTGGCATTTAAAAGCCCGCTCTTCACTGCTTTGGGATTTGATTTGCCGTGGCCTATGAGCACGACTCCGTCTACTCCGAGAAGAGGCGCTCCGCCTATTTCGTCGTATGATACTTTTTTAAGAAGTTTTTTTATGGAAAATAAAAAGAAAGGAATTCCCAAAAATCCCGGTATTGAAAGAATAACTCCGAGCACTGCTATGGGAAGAGGCTTTACTGAAGTTTTAAAACTCTCTTTAAGCCATTTTACCATACCCTCGGCGAATTTTAAAAGTATGTTTCCCGTGAAACCGTCAGTGACAATCACATCGACTTTGTCCTTGAAAAAATCATCCCCTTCAATATTGCCGAAAAAGTTTAGCTTTTTATCCTGCTTTATAAGGTCAAAGGCGCTTTGATAGACCACCGAACCCTTTGAATTCTCCTCGCCTATTGAAAGCAGTCCGACCACCGGCCTTTCAAGGTTTCTCATTATCTTCATGTATTCATGGCCAAGCAGAGCAAACTGGTAGAGGTTTTCGGGTTTAGTATCGGGAGTGGCTCCGACATCAAGCATAAGTGGGTGCTTTCTCACAGGGAATATTATTCCCAAAGCAGGCCTGTTGACCCCTTTGAGTCTGCCGAGCTTGACAAGCGAGAATGCGAGTATTACGCCGGTGTTTCCGGGAGAGAAGAATGCATCCGCCTCTCCTCTCTTCACAAGATCCAAACCCCTTGCAATCGACGATTCCGTCTTTTCCTGCAATGCCTTTGTGGGAGAATCGCCCATTCCGACATTATTAACAGAATCTACTATTTCAATCTTGCAACCGAAAGACATTCTTTTGTGTTTGATATGCCTTTCAATCTCCGATTTGATGCCTGTAAGAATTATAGTATCTTCAGATGAAAATGACCTTGACGCCATAAGGGCGCCTTCGAGATTGACGGAGAGTCCTATATCTCCGCCCATCGCGTCAAGCACTATTTTCAATTAGACCTCTTTTTTAATCGTTATATATTCCTTACCGTTATAATATCCGCATGTCGGGCAAATGCTGTGGCTTCTCGTCATTGCGCCGCAATGTGAGCACGCAGTGAGTGTCGGCTTGAAGAGTTTCCAATGTGTTCTTCTCTTTCTGCCTCTCGCTCTCGAGTGTCTCCGTTTTGGTACTGCCATTTATTCCTCCTGTTTTTTGCAGTTGCATGCGCCTTTATTCAGATTCTTACCGCACTTATCGCAGAGTCCCCTGCAGTCATCGCGGCAGAGGCGCTTCATTGGAATCGAAGTAAGAACAATGTCCCTTATGTATTCGGTAACATCGCAGGTAAGGTCATTGAACCTTATAATATCGAGTTCATCACCCTCATACTCTTTTTTGAGAATGAAGTGAATGTTCTCCTCAATAAGCCTGCTGAAACTCTCAAGGCATCTATCACATATAAGTTGTATATTGAAGTATAATTTCCCTTTGAAATCATACTGCCTGTTTTTCATCGCATTAACTTCAAAGATCGCTTTAATTAATAATGATTCATCGCCTCCCTCTCCAAGTTCTTCCGGAGTGAGCTCCCACTCAAACTCCTGAGTCGAAACTTTGTCAAGAGCAGACAGATGCAAAATTATCATAGTGCATAATTATATATATAAGACAATGATTGTCAAGTCTTAATTGGTGGTAAAAGATAAATATTATGTAAAGTTGATAAATAGTTATTTATTCATACATACCCGTCCCACATTCCCAAGTAGTTTTGACCATCTAAGGGTACTGTATAACTTAAGCAGTCAAAAGAAGCATTCAAAATTTTATATTATTATCGGGTCTTTTGTCGGTGATTTGGTTCTTTTACTGTAAAAAGCAGAATGTAAACTAATGGTTTGCTTTTATTTTGCCAAAAACTGTCCCGCTCCGTCCCCATCGCTGAATTGATTTTCAAATTATTTACTTTTTAAAGGTTACGGCAATATTTCAAAGATGACAATTTCATCCTCGTATGATACGAATATCATGGAAAACTTTTCGGGTTTTAAAGCAATATAATCTTCAAGTATCCTCATCTCTTTGCTTTTTTGATCATAAACGAGATAATCACCTATATGTTTAGAAAAGAATGTGTCAAGAACCTCCTCTTCGTTCGTAAATGGAAATATTATCGCATCCCTGTTGCCAAAGAGAGTAAAGAGAGAGGGTTTTCTTGTTATGAACAGAGCCGATTCATCAAACTCGTTCTCGGCTTGTTTTGCCAAATCAAAATAGACCTGATACTCGTAAGGATACAAATGTGTATTGCTTTTAAAATCCATTAAATTGCTTTCTTTCACAACTTTTAAATTATCTGGAATAAAGTATTTCATTTGAATATATATGTTATTTATAATCATTGCAATTAACATAAATGCATATATATATATAGTTAGCTTACGCTTTTTTTCAAACTCGCGATCTTTTATAAGAATAAGTATAACAGAAAAAAGTGAAACAACGGTATATCTTATGTCGAGATATGGAAAAATAGGGATACTTAAGACTGACAACACAAAATATATCATCTCAAATTCAGGAAACTTTCTCATATTTTGTTTTGCCGACATAAAAGCTAATATTACTAAAGAGACAATAATGTTCATGAACCTGCTTGATGTTCTAAAAAGTTGATTGAAAATATTCATTGTATGTTGGAACAACGAATTCAAATAACGAATTACTAAGCTGAAGGGAGTATGAGCTCCCTCTGAAATATTATACCAATCTTTATAAATAATCTGTTTTAAATAGACACTTTCTACTCCATTTAATATAAGCACAAGAGACCATACCCGACTGAGAATGAAAGCTGATGCTATAAGTAAAAGATTTTTTATGTTCTTTGCAAATAATTCATTAATAAAATAGATAGGAAACAATATAACTCCGGCTTCTCTTGTGTAAGAAGCAAGAAGAGCAAAGATAAGCGAAATGATAAGTGAATTATTGCTTTTGTCATGGATTTGCTTAATGTAAAAATAAATTGAAGCGAGAAGAAATGCCATGAAGACTGACTCGGAAAGAATGTCGCTTGAAAGCTGTATCTGCACAGACAGAGATGCAAAGAGCATAAGCCCGAGCAGTCTTTTTAGATTATTCTTAGTGAAATACTCTGTCAGCAGGTAAAAGATGCATATTTGAGAAACAAATGCGACAAAAGAAAGAGCTTTAAATGCAATTATGTTTCTCGCTCCGAAGACCAATGAAACAAGAAACAAAAGAAAAGGATATATCGGTGGGTATGTTGGATTCAGAGAAGATCCGTCTAAGCTGTACTGCATCGGTCTGCCCTCTCTGAATGAGTCTGCAAGAAGAATGTAGGTTGCGCTGTCTCCTCCGGTGCTTAAAAGAGGATTAAATGAAAGAAGAGCATAAGCAGACATTAAAACAATTGTCAGAATAGCGATTTTATTTGTTATTATCTTTTCAGAATACTTTTCCTTGCTTCCATTCTTCTTTTCGTTCAGTATTTCCTCCGTTTTTATTGCTTTTTTCATTATATCCTGCTGTAATAAAAAAATCAACAATCCGCTTCTTTATTAAATAAGCATTTGCAGAAAAATGATACCCCTATGCTTTGAGATTGGATAACCATTCTCCCGCCCGAAAAACGCTCACTCCGTTTTTTTCAATGTCGTACTTTATGTTGTGTACTATCTGAATCGCATTTGTTGCCGGTAATCTTTCCTTAAAATACACCAAATTCCTGTCAGGATTTGAATCGGAAAGCTTCACCTCTATCAAATCAGTTATTCTGTCATTTTCGATTATTGCAAAATCCACCTCTTTTTTCTCCTTTGTTCTTAAATAATTCAGACTGACATTTTTTCCCTCGACATCCTGAAGATACTGACAATGCTTCAAAAGACATACTGCAACCGTATTTTCAAGTTTTATCCCATCATCTCTCTCCACAGCTCCTGTATCATAAAAGTAAACTTTCGGTTCTTTCAGTATTGAACGGGCTATGTTTCTGTGAAACGGTCTTATCAGAAAAATGACATTCAGACTCTCGAGTATGCCTATATATTTTTTCACTGTATTAACAGATATCTGTAAATCCTGTGCAAGAGATGAAAATGACAATGTTGAGCCAACGCGTGTTTTAAGCATATTAAGGAGAATCCTCACAGATTTCAACTCCATAATTCTGCCGAAATCAAGAATGTCGGCATTCACTATGTCAGAGAAATACTCTCTCCTCCATCTTGAAGAATCCGATTCTGAATCCGAAAGAAAGGGCTCCGGGAATCCGCCGAATTTATTCAATCTTTCGACCGCATCGTAGGGAGCAAGAAAACCTGCGGACTCCTTAACCGAAATCGGTAAAAGGTTAAAAAGAAAGTACCTGCCGGCAAGGGAATCACCCGCCTGCATATGTAAATCAAGCCTGGAACTGCCTGTTATCAGAAATGACTGCTCTTCGTTCTTCGTATCAAAGGCCCCCTTCAAAAAGGTTTTCCATTTTTCCATTTTTTGTATTTCATCAAGAACGACAAGGTTGGTTTTTATCGGCCACTCTTTTTCTCTTATAATTTTCGCGTCTTTAATGTCATCATAATTCAAATATATGGATGATTTAAATTCGTTTAAAATCTCTTTCGCGAGATATGTCTTTCCGACCTGTCTCGGACCTGTAATTAAAACCATCTTTTTCTTAAGGTCTTTGACAACCGAATTATACAAGTATCTTTTCATACTTCTAATTTACACTATTTTTCAAAAAAGTCAAGACTAATTTGCAATTTAATGCAATTTAGTCGAATAAATTCAAACAGATCGCAAGCTAATTAAAAAAAGTATGCTGAAACAGGTAATTGAAAATGCAGTCAGATTTGCACAACCTATTCAATAATAGTCGAGATGATGCGGGAAAGTTCCAGCATCTCCGAGTTCTCAAAGACAGGGGGAAGTTAAAAATGTGAAACGACTAGAGGGTATATAAAAAAAACCCGGTTGGAAGCGAGGCCAACCGGTTTAGGGAGGGAATATGAGATTGGTATTTACGAACAATATAATGATATTTTTGTTTTTGTCAAGAGAAACCGGATATGCAAATATTGAAAATCCTTTAAGTATCGGTATTTTCGCATATTTTTTGTCAAATTATCTAAGTTATAATATTCACAATCAAACTAAAATAGAAAGCACCCCAGATAAACTCTGTCAAATATAATACTTACAATTTTGCCTTTGCCTTCAAACTGTGTTTCTTAATATTATCCTTACCCGATTCATTAAAAAATATATTTTCAAGTTCTTAAATTCTTGTTATTTATGACTCCCCTTACTCTTCAATAAATTCTTCTCCTGATTATTTTATTCATTTTTTTTTGCTGATGCAGACAAAAAAATTCCTTTGTTATTCTTATTCATCTTCAAGGGCTTTATTTATAAGATTTTGCTTGACAAAATATTATGTTTTTTATATAATAATAAATTCATTATTTATTGGGCCGTTAGCTCAGTTGGCAGAGCATCTCATTTTTAATGAGAGGGTCACTGGTTCGAATCCAGTACGGCTCATAACTAAAAAGAGGAGATGTATGGAATCTCGGCTCTTTACAGATTTGTCTGGCGATGAAGCAAAAAAAATACTCTCCTTTATGGAGACAAGACATTACTCTCCATCCTCCTTCATTTTTAAAGAGGGAGAGGAGGGCAATGAAATGTACCTCATAGAAAAAGGAGAAGTAGAGGTTTTCATCGAAAGAAAGGAGAAGCGTATTTCTCTCGCCAAGCTCACTTCCGGAGATTTTTTCGGAGAGATGGGCATTCTGAGAAACAATACGCGGTCCGCTACTCTGCAGGCGATGGACAATGTTTCACTTTTTGTACTCACTCGCTCCGACATAGCGGCAATCATAGAACGCTCCGGCGACCTTGCGGCAAAGTTTCTTCTGAATCTTTCCGAGGTTCTCGCAGAGCGAATTGCTACGACAAATAAAGAGGTCGAAAACTGGTTTCTTATCAATGATGCTCTCGTTGAAAATGAACAGTTCAGACATCTTTATTTCAAAACGCACAAAAAATAGCTGTCTCCATCGTCCAGTGGTCAGGACACAGCCCTTTCAAGGCTGCGACACGGGTTCGACTCCCGTTGGAGACGTTTTACGGGCGGTTAGCTCAGTTGGTTAGAGTACCTGCTTGACATGCAGGGGGTCACTGGTTCGAATCCAGTACCGCCCACCATTTAATGAATATGATTAAGATAAACAATATTCAGACGGATTACAGAGAGAACACAAAGCTCTTTGATTACATCAAGGAGCAGAAAGAATTCTCCGGAAAGAAGTTCCTCATAGTTGAGGAGAATAATTCTTTTTATGATATAAAGACCTTTGAAGTAAAAGATAATTCAAACATAATTCTGCATGATTTTTATTCGGAAAAAGGGCGCGACGCCTATTGGCACTCAACTTCCCATATTCTTGCAATGGCTGTAAAGATTTATTTTTTGAAAAACCACTCTTCCGAAGAGAATGTGAAGCTCGCAATCGGTCCCTCAATTGACAGCGGATTCTACTATGATTTTGACCTCTGCGGCGTTGAACTCAAAGAAGATAATCTGAGAGAGATAGAAAATATCATGAAGGATCTCATCGAAGAGAACATACCTTTTGTCAAATCTTCAATGACCCGGGAAGAGATTCTTTCTAAGTACAATTCATCCAAAGAAAAATACAAAATTGAAATTATTGAGCAGTATAAAGATGAGAAGCAATTCTCCATATATACAAACATATCAAAAAAATTCAATGTTGAATTTTTTGATATGTGCCGCGGACCACATATACCTTCGACTGGATACATAAAGTCATTTAAACTGCTCTCCCTTGCAGGCGCTTACTGGCGCGGAGACGAGAAGAGAGAGATGCTTGCGAGAATATACGGAATTTCATTCCCAGACAAGCAGATGCTCAAAGAGTACACGGACAAAATAGAAGAGGCGAAAAAACGCGACCACAGAATACTTGGGAAAAAACTGGAGATATTCTCAATCTTTGAAGAGACCGGCTCCGGCCTCGTTTACTGGCACCCTCACGGGGGCATTATACGCGACACCATCGAGAGATTCTGGAAGGATGAACACATTAACAGAGGATACGACCTTGTCCTAACGCCTCATATAGCACGGGCTGAGCTTTGGAAGACGAGCGGACACTATGATTTCTATAAAGAGAATATGTATATTTTCAAAATTGATGAGGAAGAGTATGTTTTGAAGCCGATGAACTGCCCCGGTCATGTGATGATTTACAAAACAAAGATTCATTCCTACAGAGACCTTCCCATAAAATATGCAGAGCTGGGCACAGTTTACAGATATGAGAGGAGCGGAGCTCTTCACGGTCTTCTTAGAGTGCGTGGATTCACTCAGGATGACGGCCATGTCTTCTGCACACCCGAACAGCTGCCGGAAGAGGTGGAGAAGGTTTATGATTTTGCAATATTCATGATAAAAAAGTTCGGTTATGAAAAATACTCTGTAGAGCTTTCAATGCGCGACCCGAAAAATCCCGCGAAATATGCCGGTACTCCAGAGGAATGGGAAACAGCTCAGAATGTTCTTAAGAATATCCTTATTAAGAAGAATATACCTTATATAGAGATGCCGGGAGAGGCCGTTTTCTACGGACCGAAAATTGACATAAAGCTTGAAGACGCGCTCGGCAGAAAATGGCAGGGTCCCACGGTTCAGTTTGATTTCAATCTTCCGAGAAGATTCAATGTTACCTATGTGGGAGAGGATAACAAAGAGCATTATGTTTATATGGTTCACAGAGCGCTCTTGGGGTCATTGGAGAGATTCATAGGCGGCCTCATCGAACATTATGCGGGCAAATTCCCCCTGTGGCTTGCGCCGGTTCAGGTCACTGTGCTGAGCGTGACTGACGAGACTGTTGACTATTCCAAAGAAATATGTAAAATATTGAAGGATAATAAAATCCGTGTAACCGAAGATTTTAGAAATGAAAAGATCGGATACAAAATCCGCGAAGCGGAGAATAACCAGACGCCCTTTATGCTCATCCTCGGCAAAAAAGAGAAGGATGAGAGACGATTGAGTTTAAGAAAGAAGGGCGAAGGTGACATAGGTTCTATGAGCGTTGAAGACTTTTTGAAGCTCTTCAATGATACGCTCATAAATTAAGAAGAAGCAGACTGCCGCTTCTCGCCTTTAGCGTAAGCAAAGAGGCTAAATCTAAAGAGAAGTATGGTGGTTTATGCCACTTTTTTTATTTTTACAGGAGGTGTACCCATCAACGCTAAGAGTGTGCGCATCAACAATCAGATAAGAGCCCGCGAAGTGAGGCTTCTAGGCGAAGAAGGAAATCAGCTCGGAGTTGTGAGTTCGGATGTAGCTTTGAGGATGGCTCAGGAGGCTCAGCTTGACTTGGTGGAAATAGCTCCGAATGCCGTTCCTCCGGTAGCAAGAATCATGGACTTCGGCAAGTATATGTACGAGATGACAAAGAAGGAAAAGACAGCCAAAAAGAAGCAGCACCAGACGGAATTAAAGGAGATACAAATAAGACCGAATATCTTCGTTCATGACCTTGAGATAAAGCTGAATCAGGCGCGCAAGTTCTTTGAGATGAAACACAAGGTCAAGTTCGTAATAAAATTTAGGGGCCGCGAAAGTCAGCATGCAGAGGATGGAATGAAAATCCTCAGTGACATAAAGGAAAACCTGAGCGACGTGGCCGCTCCGGACACTGAAGCCAAAATTGAAGGAAAAAGGATATTCCAAATATTCACCTTCGTAAAAGGCGCATCAAGAAAAAAGACAAATAACGAGGAGGGCACAAATGCCAAAACGCAAGACGAAGAAGACAGCAGCGAAGAGATTTAAACTTACAGGCACAGGAAAGGTCAAGAGAGCAAAAGCGTATAAATCGCACATTCTGACCTCAAAGACTCATAAGAGAAAGAGAAAACTGAGAAAATCAGGCCTTGTGAGCGATACACAGAGCAAGACAATTAAAGAATTGCTTCAAGCATAAATAGGAGGAACTATGCCAAGAGTTAAAGGTTCAGTGCAGACAAGGGCAAAGAGAAAAAAATGGATTGAAAGGGCAAAAGGCTCATTCGGGAAAAAATCCAATTGTTATAAATCAGCCCGCTCCGCAGCAACTAAAGCGCTCGTTTACGCTTTTAGAGACAGAAAGAAGAATAAGAGCGAGTACAGGTCTCTGTGGATAACAAGAATAAATATAGCATGCAGAGAGCATGACATATCATACTCAAAGTTCATCAATGGTCTCAAGAAGGCAAATGTTCTTCTTGACAGAAAACAGCTTTCAGAAATAGCTATACATCAGCCAGATGCATTCAAACAGCTTGTTGAAATCAGCAGGACTGTATAGCCTGTTTCTTCTCGCGGCTCTTTCCGGCTGTTTTGATTCAAACCGCGGAGGGCTGTCTTTCACTCCAATGCCTCTTCTTAGAGGGCAATATGTGGAGTATGTAAAAGATTCTACCCCGTATGATTCATTCCATGTAAAGTTTTCCATTCTCAATCTGAATTCCGAAGGAATGCTTCTTGAGACGGATTATGTATCATCTGAGGAGACGCTCAAGGTTAAAACATTTCACAAACTTGAAAAAAACTACCTCATTGACACATTTGTTGTGCAGTTCAATTCGGAGATTCCATTCAAATTCATTCCTCAGAGTGGCAACTTCATCTTTGAGTCACCTATTTCCAACCTCTTTATGTGGGCGGAGCAGATTGACACAACAGATTGGAAGACAATCATATTGAATAATAGGCAGTACAATGTCTTCATCACATCGGTAAATGAAGACACAATTCTTTACTGCGCCGACATACCCATATTCAACATTGCTAAGATGTTCGTCAACGGCGAACACATGCAGGTATATAATTACGGCAACAAGGGCGCTGTGTCGATGTTCACATCAGATGCGGAAAGAGTTGTAGCCGGGAGCGAACTCCCCGAGAACTTCAGAAAGTATCTGAATCTTGACAATTTGCAAAAATGATTTACTATTAAGAGTGGAGGTATTATGGCAGATATACTTGAAAAGCTGGAAAAATTGAATCAATATGTAACTGAATTGAAAAACCGTATAGAGAAGCTTGAATCTGAAAACTCGGAGCTCAAGAAAGCCATATCCACCAAAGAAAAGAATGACGAAACTGCGATAAAAAAACTGGAAGAACTTCTCGTAAAAGTTAAGGATCTTTGATTTTTCGGGATGTTTAAACTATGGAAGAGAAAAAGGAAATAAAAGAGGTCACATTACATATCTTCGGAAAGGATTTTTTCATCCAGACGGACATGGATGAGGAATACACGAAAAACATTGCCAGACATCTATCCGATGAAATGAAGAACATTGCAAGAAACGCGGGCGCAGAGAGGTACGAAAAAATTGCCGTGATTGCGGCGATGAATGTTGTAGACAAGTACCTTACCCTTGAGAAGCAGTACAAGGAAATGGAGAAGCGTCTGAGCGATATTCTTGATAAGATAAAATAGTTTATACATCCCTGCGGCATTCGTGATGACGGCGTTTGCTGAACCAACACCTTAATCAAGGGAGTTGACGGTTCGCCTCTTTAATTGGAATCCTTTTTAGGGTAACAGAACAAAGGCGACAGACTCCCACTTTACTTTAAGGGCTCAAGCAAATCTTTCACACGGTGTGTGCGGGGATTTTTTTTGAAGGAGATTGTATGAATGCACAGATTTGGACACTTATAGCAGTCCTGTCGACCATACTTCTCGGCATTCTCGGGTATATCATTGGATACGCCCTTGCTAAAAAATCCGTAGGCGCAAAGCTGAAGGAGGCCGATGAAAGGTCTGGAAAGCTTCTGGACGAGGCTAAGAGGGAGGCGGAAGCATTAAAACGCGTATCTCTCTTGGAGACAAAGGAAGAGATAGCAAAGAAGCAGGAGCAGTTCGAAAAGCAGGTGCGCGACAGAAGAAGCGAACTGAGGAATTCCGAACAGGCATACGAAGAAAAAGAGAAGAACCTTGAGAAGAAGAATGATATGGTCAGAAAAAAGGAGACCTCGCTTCTTCAGAGAGAGAGAGAGCTTCTTTTGAAAGAAAAAACAATCAAGGCGAAGAATGACCGTCTGACAAAACTCATTGAGGACCAGAATGCCAAACTTGAACAGATGGCTCAGCTTTCAAAGGACGAAGCATTGAAGATTTTAATGCTCAACCTTGAAACTGAGGCGAAGCTGTCTGCGGCAAACATGATAAAGCAGATGAAGGAAGACGCTCTTCAGAAGGCGTCAAAAGAGGCAAAAGAGATAGTGACGATGGCTATTCAACGTTCAGCCACAGACCATGTTGTGGAATCCACCGTCTCGGTAGTCTCTCTGCCTTCAGATGAAATGAAGGGAAGAATTATCGGAAGAGAGGGGCGCAACATACGCACATTTGAAAATGCAACCGGAGTCGAAGTGATAATCGACGACACTCCGGATGCTGTCACAATTTCAGGATTTGACCCCATAAGAAGAGAGATAGCCCGTCTTGCTCTTTCAAAACTTGTTTCCGACGGCAGAATACATCCGACAAGAATCGAAGAAGTAGTCAAGAAGACGCAGGAGCAGATGGAAGAGACTATAAAGAATATAGGAGAGGATACTCTCGTTGAATTGAACATTCCGAATATGCATCCTGAAATAGTCAAGATGCTCGGTCGTTTGAAATACCGCACCAGCTACGGGCAGAATGTTCTCCAGCACTCAAAAGAGGTTGCATACCTCGCCCAAATGATGGCCGACGAACTTGAAATAGACAATGCGCATCTTGCCAAGAGAGCAGGACTCCTGCATGATATAGGAAAGGCGGTTGATCAGAATTTTGAGGGAACGCACACGAAAATAGGCGCTGAAATAGCCAAGAAATACGGAGAGAATGAGATCGTAATAAATTCAATTGAAAGTCATCATGAAGATGTACAGGCAGAGACTCTTGTATCCATTCTTGTAGCGGCGGCTGACTCCATTTCAGGTGCAAGACCCGGTGCGAGAAGAGAGACTCTTGAAGCGTACATCGAGAGGCTTGAGAACCTTGAAGAGATAGCCAATGGATTCAACGGCGTCGAAAAGGCCTACGCAATACAGGCAGGAAGAGAGATAAGGGTTATAGCCGTTCCGGAGCAGATTTCTGACGCCGAAGCGGACGAACTCTCGCAACAGATAGCAAGAAAAATAGAACAGGAGCTTAAATACCCGGGCCAGATAAAGGTAACCGTAATAAGAGAGACAAGGTCTATAGACTATGCTAAATAAACTCTCATTCCTCTTCATAGGCGATATCATCGGCAAGGCAGGCAGAAACGCCCTTGCAAGAGAGATGAAGGATTTGAAGGAAAAATATTCCCCTGACATGATAATAGCCAACGGCGAGAATCTTGCCGGGGGATTCGGCATGACAAAATCAACCGTCGATGCAGTATTTGCGTCGGGGGTTGATGTTTTGACAAGCGGAAATCATATTTGGGACAATAAGGAATTTTCAGAGCTTCTAAAGGATGAAAGAATACTTCGGCCTATGAACTATCATCCGTCTCTTCCCGGAAGAGGATTTTACATTTACAAAATAAAGAATGTGGATGTGTGCGTGACAAATCTGTGCGGCAGAATCTTTATGCAGCCTCTTGACTGCCCCTTCAGAAAGATGGATGAACTTCTTGAGAAGATTGAAGCAAAGGTCATTATAGCTGATTTCCACGCGGAGGCAACTGCAGAGAAACAAGCCTTTGCATACTATCTTGACGGCAGAGTCAGCGCCGTTATAGGAACCCATACTCACTGCCAGACTGCTGATGAGAGAATTTTAAAGAACAAGACCGCATTCATAACTGATGTGGGTCTTACAGGAAGCATAGATTCTATAATCGGATTTGAACCTGAGGGAGCCATACGGCGCACATTGCTTCAGGTTTCGCAGAGATTTGAGGTTGCGAAAGAGATGACCGCGGTCAACGCACTCTTTTTTGAAGTGAATGCTGAAACAGGTGAAGCAGTCTCGATAGAGAGGATTTTCAAATATGCGAAAGATTGACGGAAATGAAATATCAAATCTGATGCTTGAAGAGCTGAAGCCGGATATTGACAGGATAAAGCCTTCAATAGCGGCTTTATATGCGGGTAGCGACCCTTCCACAATTTCATACATAAAGTCAAAAATAAAGAAGGGCGAAAAATTCGGAATAAAGATAACACTCGTGAACATGGATTCAAATGTTTCAGAGGATGATTTCCTTTCAAGGATTGACGAACTCTCTTCAGATTCTTCAATAGACGGAATCATAGTTGAGAAGCCCCTTCCAGCTCATCTGAACATTAAAAAAGCAGCTGCAAAAATATCCCCTTCCAAAGACATAGATTGCCTCAGCTTTCAAAACAACGGGCGACTCATAACGGATGATTTCATAATCGCGCCCTCTACGGCAATGGCGGTTATAAACATTCTCAGGCGCGCAGGAATAGATTATGAAGGCAAACACGCAGTAATAATAGGCAGGTCGGAGATAGTCGGGAAACCCCTCTCCATGCTTCTGCTGTCAAAACAGACTGGGAATGCCACTGTGACTGTTCTTCACTCAAAGAGCATAAATCCTGAAGAGGAGACGAGGAGAGCCGATATTATCATTGCCGCAATCGGAAAAGCGAATTTCTTAAAGAGGTCATACATAGGTTCAAACTCGCCGGTTCTGATAGATGTCGGCATCAATTACTATAACGGAAGTTTGACAGGCGATATAGATAAAGAGTGCTACGAATTATCTTCGGCATACACTCCTGTTCCGGGAGGCGTAGGCCCTGTGACCGTTGCTACTCTTTTTGAGAATTTAATCAAGCTGAAAAAAAATTATGCCTGAAAATATTTTGACCGTTACACAGCTAACAAGAGAGATAAAAAAGACTCTTGAAACCTCCCTTCCCTCGACTTTAAAAGTTACGGGGGAGATTTCAAATTGGGTCAGAAGCAGCAGCGGACATACATACTTCTCCCTTAAAGATGAGACGGCTCTTATAAAATGCGCAGTTTGGAAGTCAACTCAGCTGAAGAGAGAATTCAGAGATGGAGAAAAGGTGATACTGACAGGACACATCTCCCTTTATGAGCCTCAGGGTTCATACCAGATAATAGTCCGTTCGATGGAAATTTCAGGACAGGGAGAATTGTATGCTCAGTTCCTCAAAATAAAAGAAAAACTTGAAAAAGAAGGGCTCTTTGATGCGAATAAAAAAAAGAAGCTCCCTTTATATCCTCTGTCGATAGGCATCATAACAAGTCCGACCGGCTCGGTGATTCAGGACATTGAAAATGTTTTAAACAGAAGGGCTCCTTATGTGAAAAAACTGCTCTATCCTGCTTCAGTTCAGGGAGAGAATGCCGCGGCGCAGCTGTCAGCGGGAATTGAATATTTCAACAAACACAGAGTGGATCTGATAATCATAGCAAGGGGCGGAGGTTCCATAGAGGACCTCTGGCCTTTCAATAGCGAACAACTGGCATATTCCATATTCAAATCGAAAATACCTGTGATTTCGGCCGTGGGTCATGAAACCGATTTCACTATTGCAGACTTCACTGCTTCCGTAAGAGCGCCCACTCCTTCCGCCGCCGCAGAAATAGCTTCAAAGGATGTCAGGGAAATATCCCTCTTCCTGTCGGATTCGCAAAGAATGCTCGCTGAAGCAGTAAAACTGCAGAGAGAGAGAGTCAGGAAGGAGATAACCAATCTGAAACAGAGCTTTTACATCTCCGCTCTCGCGCCGATAAGCAGAAAAAGGGACTTGATATCATTCATGGAAAAAGAGATGAGCGACATTTTAGATTCAAAATTAAAAAAAATAAAAAACTTCATATCGGAAAGCACAATATCAATTGAAAGGATGAATCCGGAGAGAGAGCTTGAGAGACGGCTCTCTATCATATCCTCATATAGGTCATACATGAAAAACGGCTTGAACAATCTGCTAAATGAAACAAAATCACGCTTGAACTCATCAACCCACTCCATGGAGGCATTAAACCCGACAAATGTTATCAGGAGAGGTTATGCCCTTGTTTATTCAAATGAAAACAAGGTTATTACAAGCAAATCGATGGTTAATTCGGGAGATTCGGTAAAGATAAAATTGAAGGACGGGTCATTCAGCTCCAAAGTAACAGGCATAGAGGAGGAAAAATGAAAGAGGAAAATCTTGAAGAGAAGATAAACGAGATTGAGAAGATAGTAAAAGAGCTCAAGGGGGAAGGCGTTGACATAGGAAAATCAATTGAAATGTACGAGCGGGGAATAAAACTTATAAAAGAGGCGGAAACCATAATCGGAACGTATGAGGAGAGAATAAAGAACATTTTAGAGGAAAATAATGACAAGAAAAAATCTTGATTCCCTGCTATCCTCAAGAAAGAGTCGGATAGATAATCATCTTGAGAAGATTCTCAAAACTAAAGATTATTTTGCAAAAAACCTCTATGAAGCCATGCATTATTCAGTCTCTGCCGGAGGCAAAAGGCTTCGCCCTGCAATAATGCTTCTCATAGGAGATGACCTTTTCGCAGTAAAGAACCACAGAGGTCTTCTCACCGCGGCTTGTTCTGTAGAGATGATACACACATACTCTCTGATACACGATGACCTGCCCGCAATGGATAATGATGATTTCAGAAGAGGATTGCCTACTCTTCATAAAAAATATGATGAGGCAACCGCAATACTTGCCGGAGATGCTCTCTTTTCTCTTGCAATTGAGACATTTCTGAATGCAGACAACTTTAAAAAAGAAAACCTGCTAAAAGGCATTTCAGAACTCATGTCGGCGATTGGAACAGGGGGTATGGTAGCCGGACAGTTTGTCGACACTAAGGCGTCTTTGTTTGAAAGAAATTTCGACACTTTGAAATACATACATATGAAGAAGACCGCTTCCCTTATAAGAGCCTCGTTTACTCTTCCGGCGATACTGCTCGGAAAGGGTGAAAATACAGTAAAAAAACTTTCAAAGCTCGGAGCCGCCGCAGGAATGTTGTTCCAGATTGTCGATGACATCATAGATGTCACTCAGACATCAAAAGTCCTCGGCAAGACCGCCAGAAAGGATTTAAAGCAGAACAAGCTGACATATGTTTCTCTCTTCGGACTTGAAGAGGCAAAGAGAATGGCGGAAAAAGAGGCGGATAAAGCATTGAGAGCATCACGTGCTCTTGATTTCAAATCCGACTCTGTAGAAATCATGATTGATTATTTTCACAAAAGGATTAAATAATGGAGACAATCAAAATTTTAAGCGTAACTATTTTTAGCGGAGCTCTTGCGCAGTTTATTAAAGTTTTTTCATACTTTCTTCAGTATAAAAAGATAAATTTCAAAAAATTCTTTGAAACCGGAGGCATGCCAAGTTCTCACGCTTCAACAGCCACAACATTGACATTTATGCTCGGATTTTGGACAGGATTCAACTCTCCTGTATTCGCTTCTTCGGCATTCTTTGCTTTTGTCATTATGTACGATGCGGCAGGACTCAGGAGAGCCGCGGGAAAACAGGCGGCTGTAATAAATAAGATAGTAGACGAATTCAAACAGACCCACCAATTAAAGGAGGAACGGCTGATGGAGCTTTTGGGACACACTCCCATTGAAGTTTTCTTCGGAGCCCTGCTTGGATTGGTAATTGCCTTTATTTTCAAATAAGAGGAAAAATGGATACAATACTTGACAGAGTGAATTCACCTGAAGATATAAAACATCTCTCAATAAACCAACTGTACCAGCTGGCAAGCGAAATAAGATATTTCATTATTGGAAATACATCAAGGACGGGGGGTCATGTCGCTCCATCCCTCGGGTCAGTCGAAATAATTCTCGCAATACATTATGTATTTGATTCGCCGAAGGACAAAATAGTCTTTGATGTCGGACATCAGTCATACGCTCACAAAATAATCACAGGCAGAAAGGATAGATTCTCTACGCTCCGCACATTCGGCGGAATAAGCGGATTCAACAATATTTTTGAAAGCGAGCATGACGCTCTTACCGTCGGACATGCCGCCACATCCCTCTCGGCTTCACTCGGCATGGCTGTCGGACGCGACCTTTCCAAAGAGAAGTATCAGATTATTTCGGTTATCGGCGACGGTGCGATGACGAACGGACTTGTATATGAAGCATTGAACAACCTCGCCCACACTAAAAGCAAGATGATAATAATCCTCAATGATAACAATATGTCCATTTCAGAAAATGTCGGAGGAATTTCCCAATATCTGAGAAAGCTTCAGACTACGCCTGTCTACACTTCAATCAAGAATGACATGTGGGAGCTTATGGGAAAGCTTCCTGATAGGATGGGGCAAAAAACCCGCGACCTTGCGAGAAGAATGAAAGAATCCCTTAAGAATTTCTTCATTCCAACAATTTTCTTTGAAGAGTTCGGCATAAGATACATAGGTCCTCTCGACGGTCATTCGCTTGAAGATATGATTTCAACATTGAAGTATGCCAAGAACTATGAAGGTCCTATTCTGATACATGCAATCACCCAGAAAGGAAGAGGATATGTTCACGCAGAGAATGACCCGACAAAATTCCACGGACTCGGAAAATTCAACAAAGAGACAGGCAAGACTGAGATTGCGGAGGATGCCAAAGTAAAATACACTGATGTTTTCGGGAAAACCCTCGTGAGTTTATCCAAAGAAAATAAAAATGTTGTGGCAATAACAGCCGCGATGCCTGATGGAACCGGACTTTCATATTTCAGAGATGAAATAAACGAAAGATTTTTCGATGTAGGAATTGCCGAGGGACATGCTGTTTTATTTGCCGCGGGGCTCTCTCTCTCAGGAAAAAAACCCGTGTGCGCAATTTATTCGACATTCCTGCAGAGGTCTTATGACCAACTGATACATGATGCGGCTCTTATGAAGAGGAATATATTCTTCGTCCTTGACAGAGCCGGAATTGTCGGAGATGACGGACCGACTCATCACGGGTTATTCGACATCTCTTACCTGAGAACCGTGCCTGATATGGTTATAATGTCGCCTAAGGATGAAGATGAACTGAGAAGCATGGTGAAACTCGGAATCGAGTATAATGACGGACCGATAGCGCTGAGGTATCCGAGAGGCGAAGGCATCGGAGTGGACATCTCTAAAGAGATAAAAGATATCCCGCTTGGAAAATCGGAGATACTTGTTCGCGGAGAAAAACTTATAATATGCGCCTTGGGCAATATGGTGTATCCAGCCATGAGGGCGGCTGACAGGATTAAAGAGGTGTACGGATTCACCCCGACAGTAATAAACGCAAGATTTGTAAAACCGCTTGATGTTGAAACGATAATCTCCATTGAAAAGAATCACTCTCTTCTGCTCACTGTCGAGGAGAACATTCTTTCAGGAGGGTACGGTGAATATGTAGAAAGAATGATAGGAGAGAAAAATTCAAAATTAAGGGTTGCGTGCCTTTCCGCAGGCGATTCTTTCGTTGAAGCAGGAAGCCAGAAGAAGCTGAGAAACATCCTTGGACTTGACGAAGATGGAATATTTGTAAAAGCCGGAGAACTTCTAAAATGAATTTTTTAACCAGACTTTTCCCTTCTTACAATCAGAGACGGATCTCTGAGATAGAGAAGATAGTCAATCAAATAAACGAAAAATATGAAAACCTCTTGTCATCGGGAGTTATAAATCCGGAGAAAGCCACTTTGGAGCTTAAAGGCAGGATAAAGAATAACGAGAGTCCCGATGATGTGCTCATCGATGCATTCGCTCTCGTAAAATATGTCATGAAACAACTTGCCGATGAGAAGTATGAATATCAGGATTCCGACATGAAGTTCAAGTGGGAGATGATTCCTTATGATGTGCAGATTATCGGATCAATAGGCCTTCACCGCGGCAATATTGTTGAAATGGCAACCGGTGAAGGTAAAACTTTGGTGGCAGTAATGCCTCTCTATCTTAATTCTCTTGATGGTAAAGGCTCCTGCCTTGTCACTGTCAATGATTATCTTGCTAGAAGAGACAGAGCATGGATGAAACCGGTTTATGAAAGACTCGGAGTCTCTGTCGGATTGATACAGATGGGGATGAACCCGTCGGAGAGAAGAGCCAACTATTCCTGCGACATTACTTATGTTACAAATAATGAGTTTGGTTTTGATTACCTGAGAGACAACATGGCTTATCAAAAATCCGAGAAGGTGCACAGAGACAATTTTAATTTTGCAATCATAGATGAGGTGGACTCTGTTCTGATTGATGAAGCCCGAACCCCGCTGATTATATCAGGAATGCCTCTCGGCGGAGTCGAAGAGAAACGCACTGAAATGCAGTACCGCTCACTCTCATCTTCCGTTAACCAATTCGTAAGAACGCAGAAAGAGACGGCAAGAAAGATTTTTGAAAAATCGAAAAAACTCTATGACGAAGGTAAATTTGATGAAGCTATAACCGGCTTTTTGTCGGTAAAACGGGCATTTCCAAAAATGAAGGAGATAGTTGAGGTGATGCAGAACTCCGACATTCTTTCAAAAATGGAAAAAATGGAGAATGTTCTCATAAGAGACAAGATGGTGCACACTCTTGACACCGAACTTCTATATACCATTGAAGAGAGAAGCGGAGCGGTTACGATAACCGACAAAGGCGAAGATTATTTTGAGAAAATTCATTCTGATACGGAATTCTTCTCCACTCCGGAACTGTCGCTGGAGTTTAAAAAACTTGAAGATGAAATTGATAATCTGGATGAGAGGTCCAAAAAGAAAGCAGAGGTAATACAAAAGTATGCCGAGAGATCAGAGTATATACATGCTCTTCATCAGCTTTTAAAAGCGCACACACTGTTTGAAAGGGATGTGGAATACATAGTGCAAAACGGGAAAATAGTTATTGTGGATGAACACACAGGAAGGCTTATGCCCAGCAGACGCTTTTCCGAGGGACTGCATTCTGCGATAGAAGCAAAAGAGAATGTCTCCATTCAGGAGGAGACAAAAACTCTCGCGACAATAACTCTTCAGAATCTCTTTAGAATGTTTTCAAAACTATCGGGAATGACCGGAACAGCAGAAACAGAGGCAGGCGAATTCATGCATATCTACAAGCTTCCGGTTTTGGTTATACCTACAAACAGGGATGTAGTAAGAAAAGACTACAATGACCTTCTGTTCATAAGAAAAGAGGAGAAGACAAAGCATATAATAGAAAAAATATTGAAAATACACAATGCCGGAGTTCCGCTTCTTGTGGGAACAGCATCCGTTCAGTCAAGCGAATACCTTGACACAACCTTGAAAACGAAAAAGGATTTATCCGGAAAGAATATCAAGTATAATATCTTGAATGCAAGGCATCATGAACAGGAGGCTAACATTATCGCTGAGGCGGGATTGCAGGGAGCAGTGACCATCGCGACAAACATGGCGGGAAGAGGAACCGACATAAAACTCGGAGAGACCATCAAAATGCTTCCGGAGAGAAGCGCTCTGCTGCAGGCACTGCATGTAAAAAACAATCTCAAGAAAAACGCTGCGGTTTTGCTTGATGATGAAACAAGCATGAATTATATAAGGGAACTGCTTCAAAGCGACCCATATCTGAAAGAGAAGGCAATCTATTTCACCTTTGATGAAGATAAAAAGAATGAGTTGATTCTTGTCGCTCTCCGACAAGAGCAGGGCAATTCAGCATTTGAGGTCAGAGTCTCCTCACCTGCTGAACCATCCAAGAGGTTTGTCTGCATTTCATACGCCCCTGACGGGTCATGCTCGGAACATGTGCCTGCAGGACTCTTCGTTCTCGGAACCGAAAAACATGAGTCCAGAAGAATCGACAGACAGCTGAGAGGCAGAAGCGGAAGACAGGGGGACCCCGGGGCTTCCATGTTTACTGTATCTCTTGAAGATGACTTGATGAGAGTATTCGGTAATGAAAAAATGAGCGATATGATAAAGCGCCTTGAAGCGATTTCGTCTAATGAAACTTCCGTTTCTCACAGACTTTTGACATCCTCTATTGAGAGCGCCCAGAAGAGAATAGAAAATTTAAATTTTGAAAGAAGAAAATATCTGCTTGAGTATGATGATGTAATCAACAAACAGAGGGAGATAGTTTATCAATTGAGAAATTTCTTTCTTGACAGAAAACCTCCTCTTGAATTTGTGGACAGGGACGCTTTCTCCCAGTATATCGCCTCTTTCAGACAGAAACTTGATGCCGCCGCATCACTGAATGACCGCAGTTTGTTCGAAAGCGAAGTGCGGAGGTTTGCTGCAATAATGAATTCCAACTCAATTTCATTGGACTTTAAGGACGCATCAAGAACAGACATTGAGGAGATTGTCTCCCGGCAGATATCCTTTGGATTTGATTCAAACTATGAAGAGGTCGTCTCATACATCTCTGAAAACATCCCTCCCCTGGCATCAGATTTCATCAGCGGAGAGATCCCGGACCAGCTTCCATATGAGGAGTGGGATATGGATAGAATGAATGAATGGTTCATGCATTATTTCAGGATAAATTTAAAGAAGCAAAGCAATGAAATTACAAAGAAGCAGTTTTTAGAGGATACTGAAAAGCTTATAGGCGGCATACTCAGTGAAAAGCTTGCTCTCTTCTCAAACAAGGAACTTCTGCTTTTTAATCTATGCAATATGTTCATAATGTCAATCGACAAACTTTGGATTGAACAGCTTTACGAACTTGACGCAATTAAAGAGGGAATCTCTCTCAGGGGATACGCTCAGAGGGACCCGCTTGTTGAATTCAAGAAGGAGGCGTATCTGCTGTTCAATGATTTAATGGACAATATTCACAAGGATTTCTGCGAAAAATTTTTCTCCGCCGTTAGGAGCATGCAGACAAAGCAGGAAAACAAACCGAGAAGAATCGACACCGTGAAACGGGAGATAGCCGCGAACACGCCTGAAGAGTCTTCATCAAAACAGAAGCCTGTCACAAGAGAGGATAGAAAAATAGGAAGAAACGACCCATGCTGGTGCGGCAGCGGGAAAAAATACAAAAACTGCCACGGCAAAAATGTATGAAGGAAAAAGAAGAAGCGGAAAAGCGAATTTTGGAGTTAAGAAAACTCCTAACGGAATACGATTACAACTACTATGTTCTCGATGACCCTTTGATTGATGACTATCAATATGACATTCTTTACAGAGAGTTGAAGGACCTTGAAGAGAGGCATCCGGAATTTGATGCATCCGATTCTCCGACAAAAAGGGTATCCGAAAAAAATCTGAAACATTTTGAAAAACATATTCATCAGCCGAAAATGTACTCACTTGACAATACATACTCTGACGAGGAGCTTAAATCATTTCACTCAAGAATAAAGGAGTCGCTTGATAAAAGATTTACATACTCGGTAGAGCCGAAAATTGACGGGACTGCCATTTCCATAATTTACAGGAACTCGGAGCTTTTTATGGCTCTGACGCGCGGAGACGGAGAGACGGGAGATGATGTGACATCAAATATCCGCACTATAAGGGACCTGCCTCTCAAACTGAGCGAAATAATTAAAGGGGACATAATTGTCAGAGGAGAGGTTTTTTTTACAAAGAAAAGATTCGAGAAGCTCAGCGAAACATACTCTTTCTCCAATCCGCGCAATGCGGCATCAGGCACCCTCAAGCTTCAAAGCGCTGAAGAGGTCTCAAAAAGAAAGCTATCCATACTCATTCACACTGTCGTGACTCCAATTGCGGATACGCATATAAATACATTAAAAAAACTTTCCGAACTCAAGCTCCCGGTTGTTCAGATAATTTCAGAGGCTGAGAGCATTGATGATCTTATCAAATCAAAAGATGCTTTTGAGAAACAGAGATTCTCTCTTCCTTACGAAACTGACGGGGTTGTAATAAAACTCAACCAGCTGTCTCTTCGCGAAAAGGTCGGCTTCACAAGCAAATCCCCAAAATGGGCTTTCGCTTACAAATTCACTCCAAAACGAGCCGTAACAAAACTTGAGAGTGTCTCTTTTCAGGTTGGGCGCACGGGAGTAATAACACCGGTGGCTAATTTAACTCCTGTCCGACTTTCGGGAACTGTCGTGAGAAGAGCGACTCTTCATAATTTTGAAGAGATGTCAAGACTCGGACTTAAAAATATGGATTTTGTCGAGATAGAGAAGAGCGGCGAGATTATACCAAAGGTTCTGCGGGTTGTTTCTGAAATGCGGTCAGGCAATGAAACTGAAATATCAATACCAAAACAATGCCCTTCATGCGGAGAGAAACTTGTTAAGTACGAGGACGAAGTCGCCGTGAGATGCATCAACAGAAGCTGTCCCGAACAAATAGAACTCTCGCTGACGCATTTTGCTTCTAAGAAGGCTATGAATATTGAAAATATGGGCCCTTCGATGGTAGAGCGACTGATTAAAAACAATCTGCTGAATTCAATTTCGGCTATTTACAGACTTTCCAAAACAGACCTTCTCTCTCTTGAGAGAGTAAGGGAAAAGACAGCGCAGAATCTTCTTGATGCAATTGATAATTCAAAAAGCAGACCGCTCGCCAAACTGATAAACGGATTTGGCATCAGAAATGTCGGAGAGTTTGCGGCATCAAAGCTCGCCGAAAGGTTTAAAAACATTGATTCCCTTGTAAATTCAACCTATGAAGAGCTCATTGAAGTTCCGGGTATCGGAGAGGAATCCGCAAGGGCGATACTGCTCTTTTTTGAAAATAAAACCAACAGGGATGAAATAGAGAGACTCAAAGATGCCGGCCTTGCAATGAGGTTCGCTGATGCCGATGGCGCTTTCAAGGGCATTTCTTTTGTTCTTACCGGTGTTTTAAAAAATTTCACAAGAGAGAAAGCAGAGGAATACATATTATCAAAGGGCGGCAATGTTCAAAGCGATGTTTCTTTGAAGACCGATTATCTTGTTGTAGGAGAGAGTCCGGGTTCAAAACTAAAAAAAGCTGAAAAGTTCTCTGTGAAAATTATTACGGAGGATGAACTCTTAAAAATGGCGGAGGAGAAATGAAAATAATGCTTTCCGGATACAATGTGGATTCGGATGGTCTTACAGATAAATCTCTGACACCTGAAACAATATCAGCCGCGTATGCCAGAATTTCAAGGTCGGAAAAGGAGATTCCCATTTTAAGAAACGAGGCTAGAGTTGATGTGGAAAAATCCAGAAAATCAAATGAAACAATTGTATTCGGCCTTGGCCACGCATCAATTGCCGAACATTCCGTCTTCAATTTTGACCTGATGCAGATTTCCCGCGCTGCCATTGAACACATACAGAGCCACAGACTTGCATCATATACTGAAAAATCCCAAAGATATGTCTCTTTTGATACAGGTTATCATCTGCCGGTTGAAATCGAAGGCGACGGCAAAGCAATAAAGGCATATAAATCTTTCTGCGGAAGATGCTTTGATGAATATTCCAATGCTAAAAATTATCTTTCAAAAATGAATCTTTCGAAGACAGAGACAAATGAGGATGCCAGATATTTTCTTCCGCTTTCGACAAACACCCAATGCGGACTCACTATAAACGGAAGAGAGCTTGAGTACCTTATTTCCGACCTGAGGTCTCAGGATTCATGCGAGTTGAAGGATATCGGCGACGCACTTTTGAAACAGGTTGAAGGAATTGCTCCTTCTATAATCAAGTACACAGATAAAAGAAATTTCTTGAAAAAATCTTATTCTTCGGTGAAACATAAGTTTCCTGCTGATGCAGTAGAGATGCTGGTCTTCTCAAATAATCAGGAGGCGGAGTTGATTAATACTTTAAACTTTTCCAGAAACGGAGAAAAGTTAAAGCATTCTGCGAGACTTGCCGAGAATTCATACGAAAGAATTGCATCACTGCTTCTTTCGGTCAATGAGTATGACCGCATCCCGAGGGAGTTTGAGATGCCGGATGTGAAATTTGTCGTTTACTGCTCCGCCTCTTGTTTTGCACAGCTGAAGAGACACAGGATGTCGACAATTATACCTCAGGCATACTCATTGAAAGAAAAACCATATATCCCTGAATCATTCCTCAATACACCTCTTGAAGAAAAATTGAATGCAATAGCCGAATTATCGATGAAGACAGACAAAATTATTAGAAGGCAGAATGGCGGGATTCTACAGTACACAGCTTTAAATGCATCAAAAAGAGCCGTTCTTGTAAAGATGAACTCAAGAGAGCTCTATCATTTTGTCAGATTGCGTTCCGATAGGCATGCCCAGCTTGAGATAAGAAAATTATCCGATCTGATAGCTTCAAGGGCAAAAACAAAATATCCTCTTTTGTACGGATATTTATGCGGAAAGGATGAATTCAAAAAAATAAAGGACAACTCTAATCAAAGTATTTGACTTCCTCATTTATAGTGCTCTGTATCTTCCATACTCCATTGTCTTTTACAAGATAGTGCACCGATGTCGCCTTGCTATTTTTGTTGGGATAATTTCCATCCACTTTGGTTGAGGTCTTTGCACGCGCTTTTGCGACATCATCTCCTATTTCAACTATCTCAATGCTTAGTATTTCAATTTCAATGCTGAACTTGGCAAAAATATCAGTGAGCATCACCTCAAGTGAATCATAATTGTCTGTTCCGTCATCATAAATTGTTGACATATACCATTTGATATCTTCTCTGTTCATCGCCTCGATGTTTCCAATAATGACATTTTTAACAGCCTGTTCGTCATTCTTTTTGAAGCAACCTATCGAAACAGTTGCGATAAAAATTAGAACTCCAATAATCCATTTTTTCATTTGTTCTCCTTCTTTATTTGCCAAAAAACATGTAAATCAGAATAGGAATAAGCAAGATGGGTATAACCGAGGGAATAAGCATTTTATATATCTTCGGCCACTCAGCCTTGTAATACTCTTTTGTAAGTGACAGACACAGATGAACAGGAGATAGCAACACCCCGGCAAAACCGGCCGCATAGAAGAGAGTGAGCTTTGTAAAATCAATTCCTCCCTGAGACAAAATCAACTGCGCCGCTATCGGGAGGGCTATTCCGACATAAGCCTGATTTATTCCGGTTAAAAAACCCATCAGAAAAGGCATTATGACGAGAAGACCATATATGGAGACTTCTCTGCTCATAGAGCCGGCGATTGAATCAAGCGACTTGGAAGCAATCAGAAAGTCCTTGAAGATCATCACTCCGAGAATCAGAAGCATAGATTCTGCGGAGACGCTTTTAAACAATGATTCGACTTTCTTCTTAAAAGGCATTTTAGTTACAATCAGATAAATGAAGGTGACTCCGAGAACTATTATCTCTTCGCTGACAGGAGTGGCTATAATGAGAAGTATCATTATGAGAATCGGCAGAATTGACCTGACAAGAGCAGTTAAACCGTCCTTTGCATTTTTTCTTGCCTCATTTGACGCATTGCCCTTTATGAGATAAATCACAATCAGCCCTATAACGAAAGCAAGTATTGTAAGATAAAACTGGTGGACCATTATTCTTTTTATTGAAATCTGCATGATAGAAGCAGTAAGAATAAGCCCGGGATATAGAGGCCAGAAGTATTCCCAAATATGCCTGAACCAATAATTGATATAAGTTTTTTGCTCAGGGGTAAGCTTGAGCGGAGTACCCATAGAATCAATTATTGCGGCTGGCAGCATCGCGCCGCCCGGCATCGGAAGAAGACCTAAAAGCATCGGCGGAACTATAATGGCGTACTTAATGCTCCTGAAAAGCTGTGTAAGACCGCCTATCATTCTGTCTATCTGCCTCTCTTTCATCACATACGAGAGAAGAAGAACTCCGTAGACAATGAGAACAGTCTTTATTGTCGTATACGAAGTGACTGATTGATAAAACACTATAGGAATTTCGAGAAAAGATTCAAAGAAGAGAAACCCTATAAGAAGAGATGAGACTATAAGGGATATACCCATGCCTATCTTAATTCTCATCATGGCAACTATAAGAGCCAAAACCGAAAGCAGTTTCAGATATTCTGTCATTGGCCTATATTGAGAAGCGGAGTGAGAGTCTTGTCATAAGGCATTATGACGACCTTTGTATTGTTTGAATTCAGAACCTCTTTGAGATTCTGAATATAGTACCACTGCAGATACTGTTTGTTGAGCGATTCGGAAATCTTTTTCTGGGATACTGCAATGCCCTCTGCTTCTATCAATTTTCTTTCTTTTTCGCGCTGTTCCTTTTCAAGTATATAAACCATCTTCTGCGCCTCCTGCTCGGCGGCGATCTTCTCATCAATGGCATTCTTGACCTTCTGCGGAAGGTCAATGTTTCTGAGAAGAACTTTATCGCATATTATTCCCTTATCGGAAAGATTCTTATGCAGTTCTGTGAAGATTATATCCGTCAATTCCTCTCTCTTTAAAGAATAGATTTCAGTTACATTATAAAGAACCGTGGCATTCCTGATTGCAGTCCTTATAGCCGGGCGGACAATTTTTTCCACATAATCCTTTCCAATATTCTGATAAACTTCGGCAGCTTTATCGCTCTTCAGCTGATACCAAACCGTAATGTCAAGATTTATCTGAAGGCCGTCTTTTGTAAGGGAAGTAATTCCGTCATCTCCCTTCCGAACACCCTCCTCCTGAGCCACAGACATTGTATAATCCTGCACTCTCACATCCATGGTCTTCACTTCGACAAAAGGAAAAACAAAATGAAGCCCGTTGGAGAGAACTTTCTTATAGACATTTCCGAAAAGCACCTGCACTCCGACGGTTCCCGGCTGAACAACTCTTACAGTTGAAGCCAGTATCACAAACAAAATCACAATTGAACCCCACACAATTATCGTCTTTCTGTTTAAGTGGAATTTTGGGAAAAACCTGGTCCAGACAATAATAATTGCTATAGCCAGTATTAATAAAAAAAGCGCCATTTTAATCCTCCTTTTGGATTGTTTTCATGATATCCGATATATCTTCATATTTAAAACCCTTTCTCATAAGGCGTGAAATTATTTTATTTTTATCAATGTCCGATTTTATTTTTTTCATCAGTTTCTTTAAAACCTCTTTTTCATCATACTCTTTCAGTGCGACTTCACACTCTTTCATTTTTTCTTCATCATTAAATTTCATTCTCATTTTTTGAAATATTTCCTGCTTGGAATACTTCTTTGAATCCATTAGAAAATTCATATAATCTTTGATGTATTTGTCATCGTCAAGAAACCCCATTCTTCTGATGTTCTCTATCAATGACTCGGCGCTCTCCCTCTCCACCTTTCTCTGCATAAGCTTTGTGTGAAGCTCTCTTTCAGTGTAATTTTTCCTTGAAAGTATATTCAGAAGGTAGAGTTTGTTGCGTTCAAATTCACTTGCAGATTTCGCCTTTTCTATGAAACTGCCGTCAATTTCCATATCTTTCTGAATTTTCATCTTCAAAAAGACATCCTCATAAACGGAGAATGAGAACTCTCCGTCTATAAAGATGTTAACTTTAAATTTATTTTTCTTTGCTCTCTCTATTTTTGTTATCTTCAATTGCTATTCCCATGGCTTTTCTTATTTTGCCCTCTATCTCATCAGCAACCTGTTTGTTATCCTTTAGGAACTGCCTTATATTCTCCCTTCCCTGTCCAAGTTTGTTATTGCCGTAAGCATACCATGCTCCGGTCTTCTCTATTATGTTCAGATTCGTCGCCATATCGACTATCTCTCCCTCTCTGGATACACCCTCTCCAAAATATATTGACACTTGCGCGCGCTTGAATGGAGGAGCAACTTTGTTTTTAACCACTTTGACCTCTACTATATTGCCTATCTCCTCCTCTCCCGACTTTATTGAAGTTACCCTGCGCACTTCCATCCTTATAGAAGAATGAAATTTCAAGGCGAGTCCGCCCGGAGTGGTCATGGGATTGCCGAACATAACTCCTATTTTGTACCTTACCTGATTTATGAAAACCACAGAGGTCTTTGACCTGTTTATCACAGCAGTGAGTTTCCTCAATGCCTGCGACATGAGTCTTGCCTGAAGCCCCATGTGGGAATCTCCCATATCTCCCTCTATCTCCGCCTTGGGCGTGAGAGCCGCCACAGAATCTATCACAACAATGTCTACGCTTCCGCTCCTTACAAGCATTTCCGTTATCTCCAAAGCCTGCTCTCCTGTATCCGGTTGGGAGATGTAAAGATTGTCAATGTCAACACCCAACTTCTGCGCATACTGAGGGTCAAGAGCATGCTCTGCGTCTATGTATGCCGCTATGCCTCCCGCTTTCTGTGCCTGAGCTGCAATCTGAAGCGCAAGAGTTGTTTTCCCGCTGGCTTCAGACCCGTATATTTCGACAATTCTTCCCCTTGGCACTCCGCCTATTCCCAGAGCCGCATCTATTGAAATAGAACCTGTGGAGATTATATCTCCGGCTACATTCGGCCTCTCTCCAAGTCTCATCACTGAGCCTTTTCCATACTCTTTTTCAATCTGCTTCAGCGTAAGATCCAATGACTTCAATTTGTTGCTATCCATTTATACCTCCTGATTTTTTTCAAACAGTGAAACATACTGCGGACCGCTTTCCGAAAAACGCGATTCATACAATGTGATTGATGATATTTTATAAGTTGTCTGCTGTACAGATTCGGGTTTTCCAAGTATATACTCTTTTAGTGAATTTCCACTCTCCTCATCCTTGATTCTCGCCATAGTGATGTGCGGATTAAACAGCTTCCTGTCGAAATCAATATTCTTATCCACAAGCCTTCCCCTAATGTCATTGGCCGTTCTTTCCAGCTCTGCAGTATTTGCAAGGCTATAGTAGAGTATTGAAGGAACATTATTCCTTAAAAAAAAGGACATTTTGTCTCCTCTTACAGTACATACTGAAAATGATTGTGTCCTCACAATATCTTCAAGCGAACTTATCATTCTTTCCTCGACTTGCCCCAAAAAAGCAACAGTAATATGCATGTTGTCAGGTTTTACCCAGCTAATGCCCTGTAGCTGCAGATTGTTCTTTAGCTTGTGTTGCGCCACGAGCAGATCGTTTCTTAAATCTGTCGGAATTTTGTAAGCAATAAAAAGCCTTTTACTCATTAATCACTCTCCTTAAAAGGTTAAAAAGGGCTATGACAGAACTCTTCATTTTCACAGAGTTCCTGCCGCCGCTGAATTTCCGTTCCAATGTAACCACTCTGTTTTTATAATTGGTGGATATATATACAAGTCCTACTGGTTTATTATTTGATCCGCCTCCCGGACCGGCTATTCCAGTCACCGCAATTGAAGCATCTGTTTTAAATATAGAGCAAACTCTCTCTGCCATTCTCTCCGCGGTCTCTCTGCTCACTGCTCCATATCTGTCAATAATCCTTTTGTTAATTCCAAGAATCTTCTCCTTTGCCTCATTTGAATAGACGACAGCGCATCCCTTAAAAACTTTACTACTCCCTTCAACACTTGTAATAAGAGAGCTGATGGCTCCCCCGGTGCACGACTCAGCCAAAGCAAGAGAAAGATTTCTTCTCTTCATCTCTTCCAGAAGCATCCTCTCTATCGGCTTGTCGCCTGACAAGGCGTAATTTTCGGGAAAAGCTTTTCGCGCATGCAGTATGATGTTTTTATCTGCTGTAATAAGAAGCAAACTTCCCGTAGATGGCAGAAATGATACAGCTCCTGTCTTATCCTCTCCGAATTTTTCACATAGCTTAATGTGCACCGCTGTCTCTGTTGCATCAAAAAGTCTTAGTTTGTATTCTTTAAAATCAGCTGAAGGAATTTCTTTGTTTAGTTTATTCGTAACAATCCATTCCACTTCCGAAGGAACTCCGGGCAGCAGGTATATATCGCATCCCTGCACCGATAATTTTTGACACATTGCAATGCCTGCCGAATTATCTATTAAAACTGCTTTTTCAACCATTCTTGACTGTCTGGCGAGAAGCAGCTCGTTTTTGTTCTTCATATGCTTTTTTGCCCTTGTTCTCATCTTTCTGCTTTCTACAACCCTTCTTTTAAGGGCTTTGGCAACGCCATCCACGGTTTTATCGTCAAATGTGGGGCCCAGACCGCCTGTCACCAAAAGCAGATTGCATTTTCCGATGAGTTCTGCGACTGATTCGGCTATATCATCAATGCTGTCTTTTACAACCCTCTCCTCTATCACCTGCCAGCCTTTTTGGTGCATAAAAGAATTGAGATGCCTTGAATTGGTGTTGAGAATTACGCCGTTTAGAATTTCATCGCCTACGCATAGTAAAGCTGATTTCATATCATCCACAGAAAAATCCTTATTACAATATTGGATGCAACTCCCGACAGAACATCATCCATGATGATTCCCGTTGAACCGCCAATGGACTCTGATTGTTTAATGAGATAAGGTTTTGAAATGTCAAAAAACCTGAAGACTGCAAGAGCTGAAATATAAATCAAAATTGACCGAGGCAAAAAAAGAAGAGAGACCACCATCCCTATCAATTCATCAGCTACAATGCGGCTGTCATCTCCCTTGAAAAGAAATGATTTTTCTATTGAAAGAGATGTCAGAAAAAGCGATATGGAAAAAACAAAGAACATTTGCAGGTCGTTCGCTTTGAGAAAATATGCTGTTAAGCAGAATAAAACGGAAACTATCGTGCCTCCCCCTTTCAAATTGCCTATAAAAAAACATGAAGGGATAAGGTATAAAACTCTCTGCATTATCACTTATACATCTCCGGAATCCTCTTCATTTCCCTTATATCATCCCTTGTAAAGAGATTCAAATGATTAAGAATAATGATTATTTTTTTGAATTTACCTGATTTTATTCCGATACCCGTCACATACGCAAGCTGTCTTTCGGGAAGAAAAGGGGGGATTTGTTTTATGTCAGAGTCCTTGAACCGCACAATTCCCACAAGATAATCCACATAAACTCCAACTCTAAGATCATCAATCTGAAGAATAATTATCGAACCTTCCTCTTTTCTCTCTTCCGACATGCCGAATTTTTTTCTGAAGTCAACAAGAGGCAGGACTCCGTCTTTCATATTTGTAACGCCAAAGAAAAGGTCGCTCTTCAATCCAATATCTATAGTTTTTTTGTATTTTATAATCTGTCTCACAAAATCACTGTCAATTGCATACTCTTCTTTCTTCAACAGGAATGTCACATACTCCTTCACAATATCAGATTCATCCTTCTTCTCCGAGATGTCTTTCATCTGTCTTATATTGACCGGCTCCTGCTGTACTGTTTTTGAGTCTTCCTTTTTCTGAACCTTATTGACGACAGGATCTGGATTTCTTTTTTCCGTCAATAATATAGGAGTTTCCATCTTCTTTTCGACAGTTGCATTTATTTTGGAGTTCTCCCTCTTTTCCGTTTTTTTCTGCCTCTGCTTTTTTTCCGGCTTTTCGCCGCCGAGAATCTCCTGAAGGTCAATTTTCTTTTTCATTTTTTTCTCCGGTTAACTCTTTAAGTTTTTCCTCTGCCTTCTGAGCCCACCTGTTGTATCGGTTTTTCTTGATAAGGTCCTTCAATGTTTTGATGCCCTTGCTCTCCTTTCCCGACTCAAAATAAGCCAATCCAAGGTAATAGTATGCCTCCATGTGATTGGGCCCCAGTTCTATTGTTTTCAGAAGGAATCGTATTGCATCTTCATACATCTCTCTGTCAAGATAAATCAAACCGAGGTAAAAATGTGCATATATGAGAGACATCTTGTCTTCCGTGGATTTAATCACAGAGGTGAGATGTTCTATCGCCTCTCCGAAAATGCCTTTTTTGAAGCAGACAAAACCAAGATTGTTCTTTGCAATGGCATTCTCCGGATCAAGAGAAAGAACCGTTTGAAAAATGCTCATTGCATCATCGTATCTTTCCTTATGTATATACGCCCAACCCAGAAGCCCCAGAGATTTGACATCATTCGGCGACAGGCTTATCGCTTTCTCAAGTATCTCAACGGCATCATCATACTGTTCGTCAACCATAAAATTCCAGCCCTTGTCGATATAAGTTGTCAGATCTACAGGCGCTATCTTCATAGACTGAACAAATGTCTTGAGGCCGTCCTTGCTTACCGACGGGTTCATTATGTGTTTAGCCAGATTTTTGATTCTCGCGTCAGAATGTTTGACAAAATTGTTTATGGCTATCACCTGTTTGTATATTTCCATGAGTTCGCTCTTGATATGTTCTTCTCCGTATTTTCCCGTAGCAACAATATTTTCAAGTTTTTCAAGATGCGCTTCAATCTCTTTTTTTGCTTCAAGCCATTTCATTTGCCAACTCCTCTATTTTTCGCGCGATTTTATCCCTATCAAGAATGAAATCGACTTTGCCTGTTTCTATTGCGGCTTTCGGCATTCCGAAAACAACGGAAGTCTCCTTTGACTCCGCTATATTTGTGCCGCCCATCTTGTTTATTATGAACACGCCTTCAGAACCGTCCTTGCCCATACCTGTTAGCACAACACCTATTATTCTTTCCTTGAAATGCTTTACCGCAGACAGCATCATTATATCAGCAGCAGGTTTTACGGAATGATATGGAGGGTCATCGGAAAGGTGTATTATTCCGTCTTCATCGAAAACCGTGTGCTTTCCTCCCTGTGCTATAACGCAGTCCCCGTTCCTGAGCACGCAATTTTCAAAAGATTCATAAACATTCAGATTGGACATTGAGTTCATTCTTTCGGAAAATGAACGGGTGAATCCTGCAGGCATGTGCTGCACCACTGCGATTCCAGCATTGATGTTTGACTGAATTCTCGGTATTATATCCATCAGCGACTTCGGACCGCCCGTCGAGGATGCTATAGCAATGAGATTAGATGCTTTCTCCGTCTGCCTTATCTTTTTATCCGATTTGTCAGATAGTCCCGTGAATTCATGTAAAAGCCTGCTTATGTCCGCTTTTATTCCGCAGATCATCTTCTGTATTATCTCTTCTTTTTTAACCGCGATGTCTATAGAAATAGACCCGGACGGTTTTTCAACAATGTCAAATGCTCCGAATTCCAGAGCTTTAAGAGCGATCTTCGATCCGACTTTGGAATATGCGCTTATTATGATAACCGGAACAGGTTTTATTTTGAGTATCTGCTGAAGGCTTATCAGTCCGTTTATTTTCGGCATCTCTATATCAAGAGTGACAATATCAGGATCAAGCTGTTTGAATTTTTCTATTGCTTCGGCTCCGTCTGCCGCTTCTCCGACTACAATGAAAGACTTCTCGGAATTTACTATGTCCTTTATTATCTGCCGCATCAAGAGCGAATCATCAACAACAAGTACTCTGTATACCTTCAATACTGAATCTCCCCATTCTTATATGAAGTGACTTTTATTATGCCCGTCTTCACTGTCAATTCAACCGACCTGCTGTAGTCGCTTCCCGTATCCTCGGCGATCACGGGAATTCTGTTCTCTCGAAGAATTTTCTTAGCCATCTCAATATTTCTGTACCCTATTGATTCTTCTATATTCTTGATAAATAGGGAGAACATATTGGCGCCTCCGACAAGTTTTGCCTCTATTCTGTATTTTCTTGCTCCGAGTTGTTCCATCTCCATAATCAAATTTGTCAGCCCCGTGTCGCAGTATTTGTAAGGATTGAAGAATGTTTTGGAAAATATCTTGCTGGGTAGCATAAAATGGATCATTCCTCCTATTTTTTTTTCTCTGTCATAAAGAGTCACCGCAACGCAAGAACCGAGACCGATTGTCTTCAATACATCATCCTCAAATGCAATATTCGCGTCAGCTATTCGTATGTGTATAAGCAATTTTTTTAAAAACCCTTTCCTTTCTGTTCACTGTTTCAAAAAGTTCCTTCACATGTCCAGTGAGTATCTCCACTTTTCCGAGAACAAGGTATCCGTCATTTTTTAGCATTTTATGAAAATCGGATATTATTTTCTCTTGAAAATCTTTTGAAAAATATATCAAAATATTTCTGCAGACGATCATATCAAATTTTCCCAACCTTAAAAGAGCATCACTCTCTTTTATATCCATTATTATGAACTCAACATTTTTTTTCAATTCTTCACTCAAAACAAAATGAGCTCCGCTCTTTCTGAAATATTTATCAATCTCCTCCGCCTTCAACTCCATGAAGGAAAATTCATTGTATATTCCGATTTTCGCCCTCTCCACGGACAGTGTGTCTACATCAATACCGACAATTTCACACTTTTGGGAAGAATTCCTGAAGTTGTTGTTTATTATCATGGAAATTGTGTAAGCCTCCTCTCCTGTTGAGGACCCCGCGCTTAATATCCTTATTCTTTGATTTTTTTTGAAAATATCTTTGATTATGAACTGTTCAAGATATTCAAAAGTCTCTCTGTTTCTGTAGAATCGGGTTACATTTATTGTTAACGTGTCCTTTAATTTTCGAAGCTCCTCCGAGCTTGTTCTTAAAAAATCAAGATACTCGCGATATTCGGTCATATTATTATGGCGCATTCTGACATTCAGCCTTCTTTTGAAAGGTTTCTCTTTGTATAGATTTCCGTCTATGCTTATATGCCTGCTTATATAGTCAATAAGCATCTGATAATCATTATCAACCATTTTTCACAGTCTCCAGAGTGCGTTTCACTATTTCATTGGTCGGCTGAAGCTCCAGCGCTCTTTCCCAGTATTCTACTGCATCCTTCTTGATTCCCTTTCTGTATTTCAGGTTTCCCATCTTGTAGAATATTTCAAAATCAGCCTTGCCCAGATTTATTATTTCTTCAAGCACATTCTCTGCCGCATCAAAATTTTTCTCTGTAAAATAATACTCAACAAGCGCTTTGTACGGTATAGGATCTGAATTAGATGTCTCAACCGCCTTCTTGAACATTGATTCCGCAGATTCTGATTTGCCGCTTATCATGTATATTTCGGCAATGTTGTAATAGACCTGCCATATCGTATTGTCCTGCTTGACGAGAGAGAAGAGAATGTTTGTTGACTCGCTTACCATGCCATTCTCAAAATAGACTAGCGCAAGAAAGAATGACGCATGCTTGAGGTTCGGGTCTATCTTCAGAGCCATTTTAAGCTTCTCTTCGGCTTCGGAAAAAAGATTCATTTTAAATGAAAGAATTCCGTAATTGGAGAGTATCTTCGCATTTTCCGGCTCCAGTTTGAGAGCTCTTTCGTAGAATTCGTCTGCTCTTTCAAAGTTATTGAGTCTCTCAAATGTCAGCGCAATATTATTGAAGAGAGCAACATTGGCAACCCCCAGCTTTAAAAGCTCCTCAAACGAAGAGAGTGCTTTTTCATACTCTTTAAGCCTGAAATAGATAAGCGCTATATAAAAATATGCCTTTATGTTAGTCTTGTCAATTTGAATTATGTGTCTGAATTCGCGCAATGCCTCTTCAAACATTTCAGTTAGAAGGAATGCAAGCCCGAGATTGTGGTGTTCGGTCACCTTTGCCTGCACATCTGTTGAAACTTCCAACTGCTTCTCCTCTCCCGAATAGATGTAGCCGACTTTCAGAAGAGTATAGATAGCCTTCCCCGTTTCATATTTTCCCAAAACAGTCTTATCGAATATTTCCTTTACGGAGAGCCTGTTGTTGACAAGAGAATAAACATACTTTTCATTCTCTTCCTGGAGAGTATTTTCATCTTTGATGCTTGTTTTTACGAGTATGACTTTTTCACTCGGCAATTCACTCTCTATAATCGACCATTCGTCTATCTTGCGCGCCTCTTCAAGCAGAATATCATCTGCTTCAAGCTCAACCGTTATGGTTTCAGACACGGGCGGGATATCCGGTTCAAAATTGAAAAATCCTTCCTTCCAGGTGAGCAGTGTGAAAATTGAGTCGATTATCTGTTTTTTTATTCTGTCAACAAGGATATCCTGCGTTATGTACCCTGATTCAATAAGTATATCTCCAAGTCTCTTCATGCCTTTCATCTCTTCTTGGATTTCAAGAGCCTTTTCAAGCTGCTCCTTTGTGATATCCGAATACTTGACAAGAAGATTGCCGATGCGCTCCTCTCTGTTGACTATCGAACAATATATTATTTTACCGTCTTTAAAAAAAATGTCTCCGAAATTTTTCTTGTCGGATACGCTTAGAACTCCCGTTTTTCTTCCGAGTGAAAGAAGCTGAATTACATCAGGAAGAGATGCCTCTTTAAGATTTCCCCTTATGCTCATTTAGACCTCAAATTCGACATAGAGCCTGTCATGCTCATTTATCCACTCTTTTATAAGCCGAGATGTGTCGTATTCGCCTTTTTTCTTTGATGCTACTTTCTTCGATTCAACCGGGGGAAATATTCTGTCAATCGCCTCTATAGTCGGAACTCCTTCGGATAAATTCTGTGAGAGCTGTGCGAACTGTTTCTCTATGGATGAAAGAGGAGATTCAATGGTATCAAGCATGTAATTCATTATGAAATCATTCGTCTGGATTCCAAGACGCGAAAACATTGTTTTGAACACATTTTTCTTTATAAACAGAGATGTCGGCTGAATGTTGAATGATTGAAATTTGTTCAGATAATTCAAAAGCTCCCTGTCGTCAATGCTGAATTTTCTATACATAGATATAATTTTCGGCACATTGTTCATAATAACATTCTTAAGAACCGCCTTGTTCGCTTTGTTCTCAAAGAGAATGTCAAAATCATCTATCAGTATCATCGAAAGGTCTTCCATATATCTCATCACATAGGAAGAGTTTACCGCTAAATCAATATTGGTTTTATCCAGGAAGATTATTCTGTTATCCGGAAAGTAATTGCACACGCTGTTAAGCAGATGCGTCTTTCCAGTGCCGTTTGTCCCTGTTAGAATAATTATCTTCTCGGCATTTTCATTGTTGATTACCTCGGTTATTTTGTTGTACGCTGAGCGGTTCGTCGCATCCGTTATAAATGTTTCATAGGTCATCGAAAGCTTCACATTATTCCTGAACATCCTGAGATATTTTATCTTTTCCTTCAATTCCTCCGTTTTCGCCTTGATTGTTTCAAGCTTATCCGGATCAAAGAGAATCTCCTCGATTTCCCTAGATTCTTTCTTGAACTCCCTGATGTTAAGCAATCCGTAATCTTTATGCAGTTCCACAAGCTCTCTTATTTTTCCGGTGAAATCGCTGAATTCTTTTTTTATGAGGGAGATGTCATTGTTATTGATCACATTCTTCAGTCTGTCTACATTGAATCCTTTCATTTCCCATATATAGAGTTTTTCGATGAACTCCTCCCGTTTCTCGCCCTCGTTGAGATTCTCCTGCACTCCGGCTTCCTGCTTGACCTGACTTATAAAATCGGCAAAATCCTCGATCGGACTGTTTTCTTGCTTCTTCAAATCATCTTTGAGCGCAAAGAATTTACCCGTCATTAAGAAGTTTCTTGTCTTCATATCCATGCCAATATCTTCAAGATTCTTTTTCGCAGTTACCAACAGATATGAAGTGGCGTGAAGCGAGTTTATGATTTCTACAATGGCATCGTAAACTACTTTATTCTTCTCTATCTGCTCAAGATTCTCGATTATCAGAAGATTTGAATAAACAAGAAATTTTTTGTATTTCGAAAGTGCGTTGAATTTCATCAGCTCGACCATCTCTTTTAGGTCTATTCTGAAAATATAAAAATCTGGAAATGAAGATGAGATGGATTCTGCCATTTTATCGGCAAATATTTCCGCAGAACTGTCGGCTGACTGCACCACTATGACTTTTGATGTAAGAGTTCCGGTGGAGACTGCGTAGGAAAGCTCAGATTTCAGAAAAGGATTTTCGGGAAGCTCAGAGTTATCTCTGTGCCTCTGCCTTGTACCGAATATCTCCTGAAACTCTTTAATGTCGCTATCATTCATCTTTTGTTATCATACCTTCTTGTCAGTTGCTTAATAACCGTAAACATTGCATCTTTAAGGGTCTCTATAACTCCGACACCTTTTGTTGCCACAGCTTCAAATGTCTTCCAGTCATCCCTCAACTGAAGCGCGCTTTTGATCGACTGAATATCAACCGCATTCGGAAGGTCCCTCTTGTTGTACTGAACAACCAGAGGCATCGTGTCAATGCTGAATCCATTCTCTTTCAGATTCAGGGCAAGATTTTCAAATGACTCAATATTGTCTTCCATTCTGTCAACCTGTGAATCTGCGACAAAGACGACTCCGTCCGCACCCTGAAGGACAAGTTTTCTTGTTGAATCATAATACACCTGCCCGGGAACCGTGTAGAGCTGAAATTTTGCATTGAAATTTCCGATTTTGCCCACATCAAACGGAAGAAAGTCAAAGAATAGCGTCCTATCCATTTCAGTGGCAAGAGATGTCATCTCTCCTCGCTTTTCAACTGGTATTTTACTGAAGATATACTGCAGATTTGTTGTTTTTCCCGACCTTCCGGGACCGTAATAAACCACTTTGCAGATGATCTCTTTCTTCGCGTAATTGACTAATGACATAAATACCTCAGTCCCTAAATGTGTTAAATGCATCGCCCTCGCTTGATTCTATGCCTCTGAGTTTCAATTTGAACTCATCGACATTGGTCACAGACTGCAGGGCGTCATCATAGGTAATTATACCCGACTTATACAATCTCATAACTGATTGATCAAATGTATGCATCTGATACTGCTGCCCCTCATCTATCGCCGTGGGAATGAGAAGAGTTTTTATCGGGTCCAGCAGGTACTCTTTTATTGTAGGTGTGTTTATCATCACCTCTGTAGCCGGAACTCTGCCCTTCCCGTCCGTTCTTGGAAGAAGACGAAGCGACAGAACTCCGACAAGAGTTGTTGCAAGAAGCACTCTTATATGCTGCTGCTGATGAGGAGGATAGAAGGAGAGGATTCTGTTTATTGTCTCAGAGGCATTGAGCGTATGAAGTGTAGATAACACAAGATGCCCAGTATCGGCGGCTTTTATAGCCACATCCATAGTGTCCATATCTCTGATTTCTCCCATTAGAATTATATCCGGATCCTGCCTGAGAACATGCTTCAATGCATTCTCATACGAAAATGTGTCATTTCCGACCTCTCTCTGAGATATGACAGAGTGTTTGTCCCTGAAAAGATACTCAATAGGGTCTTCAATCGTGATTATATTTCTGGCCGTGTTTTCATTTATAAATTCAATCATCGCCGCAAGAGTCGTTGATTTTCCGCTGCCCGTTGTTCCAGTAGTCAAAATCATACCTCTCGGTTTCATCACAATCTCTTTGAGAACAGGAGGAAGATTCAGTTCATCAATTGTTTTTGCCGAAATCGGTATCGTTCTCATTGCGATTGCCACACTGCCCCTCTGCAGATAGACATTAACCCTGAATCTTGACAGCCCAGCGACTCCTATGGCGAAATCAATCTCCTTCTTGGCGGTAAACTCGTCCTGCTGTTCTTTGTTCATGATTTTCAGTGCGATCTTTCTCAATTCATCAGGACTCATCGGTTCATCCTTGACTATGTTGAGCTTGCCGTCAATTCTCAGGATAGGCGGAGTGCCCGCTTTCAGGTGCAGATCAGACGCCCCGTCCTTAACCATTTTTTCAAGTAATGCTTTTAATTCCATATTCGCTCCTTGAATTAAACCCTTTCCACATATTCTCCTGTTCTGGTATCTATCTTTATCTTGTCTCCCAAATTTACGAAAAGCGGAACAACCACTTTAAGACCTGTCTCGCAGACTGCAGGTTTACTTCCTCCGGACACAGTATTGCCCTTTATTCCCGGTTCGGTTTCGGTAATTTCGAGGTCGACAAAGAAGGGAACCTCTATATCAATGAACTTCTCATCTACAGAGAGAAGATTGACATCCATATTCTCTTTCAGATACAACTCCTTTCCCTGAAGAGCGCCTTCATCTATTGAAATCTGTTCGTATGTTTCAGTATTCATAAAAACATAATCATTCTGCTCCTTGTAAAGATATTGAAACGGATTTCTTTCAAGCCTTATTTCATCAAGCGATTTTCCGGAATTGAATGTCAGTTCGCACATATTGTTGTTTTCAAGATTTCTCACTTTCGTTCTTACAAATGCTCCGCCCTTTCCCGGCTTCACATGTTGAAAATCGACCACAAGATACATCTTCCCTTCGAGCGCGAATGCAAATCCTTTTCTGATGTCAGCTGTTGTTGCCATTTTACCTCCGTCAGTTGCCTTTTTCTTTTCTTTTGTTTATTATCTTGACCCAATCATCAAAGCTTGCCTTTGCAATGTGGTTTTTTTCACTCTTTGTCTCTTCCGTCTCCTCAATTTCAGTTTCATTCTTCTTTTCATGCGGCTCCTGCTTGGTCTCCACATCTGCGGATTCTTTCTCTTCCGACTCGTTTTTCTTTTCATCCTTTGGTACGGAAGGCGGCGAATAAGAATTTTCCTTTTGTTTCAAATTTTCATATTCAGGTTCTTTATCTTCAATTTCATTCTTTTCGGGTTTTACATCTTCAATCTCTTTCTTCTGGATAGTCGTTGATTCCGGGGCATACTTCTCTTCAGCCTGCCTGAACTCCTGTGCGGTCATCTCTTCGGATGAGAGACTCTTGTTTAGCCTGTCGACAAACTCCGCGCGGCTCTTTTGTTTTTTCTCCTGCTCTTCTTTCGCAGGGTCAATAGTGAACTCCTCTTTGGATATCTCCTCTCTCAGCATTCTTATTTTATCGGCATACTCCTCATTGTCAGGAGAGTGTCTTAAAAGCATCTGGTATATGTCCACCGCCTTTTCATATTTTTTCTGCTGAATGTATATGTGCGCCATCTCCTTAGAATAGAAAAGAACCCTCTGCGAGCCGGGCAGATCAAAAGGAACCGGAGTTTTCCCGCTCTGTTTCTCATCCTTTTTTGGGGGTTTTGAAATGCTGAAGTCAACCGAAGGATTCACATATTTTGATTCATCGAGTATCTCCGATTTGGGCTCATCATTTTTTTGAGAACCGATGGATTTCTCATCTGTCTCTTTTTTATTCAATACGGATTCTTCTTTTGCTGATTTTTCTTCTTTTTTAATCTCCAAAGGAGCGGTTTTTTCTTTTGTCTCTTCCTGCTTTTCCTTTATGCTCTTCTGTGAAGACTCGGCGCCCGCGCTTTCCTCTTTTTTTTCATCATCATCAAATGTGACAAGATTCGAAGAATGCTGGATTATAAAATCATTTATGTCTTTTTTCTCATCCTTGTCATTTCTGTCCGCTTCCTCCTCTCTTCTCCTCTCTTCATTCTTTTTTTTGATCTCCTCCGCTCTCTTCCTCTCCTTCTCCTGTTCTTCGATCCGGCTTTTAAGAATCTTAACCTCTCTTTTGGCATTTTCATTTGAAGGGTCAAGAAAGAGCACATTGTCAAAGAGTTTGTATGCCTCTTCAATATTGCCCTGAGATTTTTTTATCTCTGCGAGAGAAAGAACTGCCAGAAGGTTCTGCGGGTCTTTGGAAATTATTTTTTCGAAAAGTTTGGAGGATTCATTGAAATTTCTCTTCTCTTTGAACGCTTTGGCAAGCACAAGCAAGGCAGAGAGATTGTCGGGAGCATAGCGCAGTCCTTCGTTTATAACCTCTATAGTCTCATTTATCATCTTGAGCTTCAGATAGATATTGCCCAGCTTTATAAATGCCTTAGACTTGGGATTCTTTGCAATCTCTTCCAGTAGCTCTTTAATTTCCTGTTCAAAACTGTTATATGAAGCCAATACGCCTCCTAAGGTGTTATACAGATATAATATATTATTATAAATAATTTTTTATATAGTGTCAATAAGATAAAAACTATTTATTTAAAGGACTTTATACGGCAAAATCCGATTTTTTTTAATTTATAGCATCCCGCCGATTATAACTTCCGGCACATGAGCTTCAAAAGGAAGATTTATGAGATTCTCAACCATCAAAGCTATTGATTCGAGAGGAACCGTCTTGAAAGAACCCGGACAGACAATTGTTGAGATAATGCCGTCTTTTTTCATCTCCGAATTGATGCTCTGGGTGAGCCCCCTCAGAGCGAATTTTGTCATGGAATAGAGTGTTTTGTTGGGAGCGCCCGTAATAGACCTTGTTGAACCGATGTTTATTATATATCCGGGCCTTCTCATTATTCGAACCGCCCTCTGCGTCATTAAAAAAGTGCCTTTGATGTTTATGTCAACCAGAGTATTGACTTCTTCATTTGTATAATCTTCTATTTTTTTGAAATCTCCGACTATGCCGGCATTATTTATCAGAACATCCAATCCGCCCCAACTGTCTTTGATTTTTAAAAGGCAAGCATCAATATCATCAATCTTCGTAATATCAGCTTTCATTGCAATCGTGTTGTTTGATTTTGTATTCGACGAGCTTCTTGATATGCCTGCTGTAAAATACTGCGGATTGTCTGAAAATCTTTCAAACAATACTTTGCCGAGACCGTAAGATATGCCTGTTATGAGAATTGTTTTACTCATGATCGGATTCCATTCTGTGTATTTTTTTGGTGAAGAGAAGCTGGCTTATTGAATCAAGCTCTGTCCACGAAAAATTGGCTATATCCTCATAGTAGAGTTCAAAATCAAAATCAAGAATCATGTGGACGAGAACATCCTCATACCATTGTTTGAAATATCCTTTGTCTATGAAGTCTTCAAGCTCAACCTTGAGTCTTGCCGCTGTTGATTTGTCGAGTTTTGTTATCCCAGCGTATTCTCCGCTGTACTCGTCAAGCTCCTTGCTCATAACTACAACCTTGCCCTCATCGACCTGAACATTGTAATCACCATCCTTTTTTATCGATGAATCCATATATATATGAGGTTTTAACGGTTTTTTAACCAAAGTTTTGGCAAGCTCTTCCGAAAAGACAATGTCTCCGTTTATAATAACTGTTTCTTTGTTAAGAAGGTCTCTGGCAAACCAGAGAGAGACAATGCTGTTTGTGAATTCATAAAACGGATTGCAGATGAAATTTACATCTGTGAATTTCTCCATTATTGATTCTTTCTTGAAGCCCACAACAACAGTCACATCTGCTGATTTGTCATACTTTCTTATAAGCCGCACGCACCTTTCTATGATCGTCTCCGAATTGCCTATATTGACAAGGCATTTAGGAAAATTGTTGGTAAATGGTTTAAGTCTGGTTCCCATTCCCGCCGCCAAAATTATGTAATTCATCTTGTTCTCCTTACCATAAAATTACTCCATACCTGTACAGATAATCTTTAACAGGAAATTCTATTTTTATTCCGACCTTTTTAAAAGATTCTATGAGATTACAGCCTGTTGCTTCAAGCGGAATGCGCGCCTGATAAGGATTTCTGCATTTGTCAGCCGCACATCCGTTCTTGCAGAGCTTGCAACTTCCGCCTATGAATGAGACTCTTGTGGGCATGTTTGCATCATAGAGAACCTTCTCGAGATGAAGCAGGGATTTGTGTATTATATTTGTAGTAAGCCGGCGCACCTCTTCAAAGTTTTCATCCTCCACTTTCATCTTCACAAAAACTATCAGAGCATTTTCATAATCCTCTTTGATTATCTTTTCATAGTTGAGATTGGGAATGCGGGGCGGACAAGTCCACTTCTCATTGTAATGAGCGCAGTGGAAGCAGAGAAGCTTTACCCTCTCCTCAAACACGAAAATGTCCGTCTTGGCATAAACGTTTTGAAGTTCGGGATAGTTTTTCTTCAGTTCCTCTTTCAGCAGGGAAGTTATTTCATCTTGTTCTTTCTGCAC
>JBFXGO010000005.1:50219-70053 GCA_050239825.1 bacterium | reverse complement strand
GGCCAGGCATCCTTCTTTGCCCTGCCCCACACTCTGTCAATTGCCCGAAGAGAGAGAAGGTTCTGCAGGAGATGCACCCACATCGACCCGCGTTTTGTCAGAGAGAAGTGGTGTTGGCCATTCTCTGCAAAATTAAGATAAATCAGAATTTTAAGAAACAATGTGATATTTTGATCTTTCTCCATATTATAAGAGAATGTTGAAAGATTTCTTTCTGACATAAACCTTGTGTCGTATATCCTCCAGTAAAAATCATACATCTTCGCCATCCTCTTCGTGAAAGGGATTCTCAAAGCAATGGCATTTCCTCTTTTATTTACAGAATCAATGTATTCGTTTACATTAAATGTGTTAAGGTCAAAGTGCGACTCATAGTATGATCCTGCGCTGGCTCCAAAGCCCACATATCTTTCTCTTGTGACCGAAGAGTATCTGTTGACGGAGCCGGCCTTCCTGAATGACCACACGGAGCACCTTTCATATCCGGAGTTTTCTATCATTTTATACAATGAATAGTACATTCTTCTTCTCTTTAAAATTGACGGGGATTTCACCCTTCTCACTCTTTTGAAATTAGATATTTCCGAATATGGAAATGTGAATAGCGGATATGCGGTTATCTGGCTGGGCTTGAATTTAAGAGCCTCCTGAATATCTGTTTTTAAATCCTCATCCGTTTCTTTGGGAAGGGCAAAGAGCATATCAAAGTTAACCCATTCAAATCCGGCGCCCATAATCATTGCGAGTTTCTTCCTCGCTTCTAAAGCAGTATACTTCCTTCCGATTTTTTCAAGAAGTTTGTCATTGAAACTCTGCACTCCAACACTTATGGAGGTGAATTCCGCCTCCTTTAAAAGATTTATCGCATTTTCATCAATGTCGTTCGGATTAACTTCAATGGAGAAATCTTTGGATACTGCAAAGAGTCTTCTTATGAGTCTGTTTGCCTCTGCTATTCTTTTTCCTGCAAGAAGGGGGGTTCCGCCGCCGTAATAAACAGATGTTATGTGGAGATTGGGATTCCTCTCTGCAAAACTTTCAATCTCTCGAAGGAGAGAATCCATATAATTCTTTAATTTGACTTCGTCAAACGGAATTCTGTTGTAGGGGCAATAAGGGCAAAGTGATTTGCAGAAGGGAATGTGCACATATATGCTGGTTTCTCCGATGCTGTTATTCAGCGGATTAAAAGCCCGCCTGAAAACAAAATCCGAGTCTCTGCCGCACATGAATTTCCTGAAACTTTTAAGGAATGAATCCTGTGAATTGTTAAGTAGAATTCCCATTTGATAAAGTCTATTTATTATCAAAATAAAGTCAATACTCCTCTTAATTTTTATTGACTATTCAAAAATAGCGAGTATAATTAAAAAAAAGGAGGAATAATGAAAAAAATTCTTATATTGGCGGTCTTTTTGGTTTTAATCTTCGGATGTTCTCTTCTTCCGACGGATGACAGAATTCAGGGTATATACACATACACCGGAATTTTCATGACTCAGAAGCTTTTCACTGATTCAACAAATCACCTTGGAGGAGACACAACTGTGACTGCCGGAATGATAACTCTCAACTGGCAGACACTGAACGCAATCGTTGGCGACAGAATTATTGTTGAAAAGTCCGTATCGGACTCACTCGGATACGAACCTATAGATTCAGTTCCTGTTGTGCAGACAGGAGCATTTATCGATTCCATAATGTCGGGAAACACTTACTATTACAAACTCTTTCTGAACAACAATAACAAAAATACCCTGATGGATGATTATACCATAGTTATTCCAAAGCTCATAATAAACAAGCCGATGATCTCCGATACAAATATCCACGCGGATTCATTTGACATTGTCTATTCCTCAATAGAGAACAATACAAAATACGCAATAAAACTGTCCAATTTGAATGGAGATTCAATATGGGGAGTTAAAGATTTGACAGATACCATTTACACTTTCACAGCCGGCCCTTACCTTTCGGCTGGAATATACTCCCTCACAGTAACTACCACAGTAATCGACATTATTGAAAGCCAGTCAATCGTGACGACAACAGGCGTCACGCAATTTTATGTAAAATAGAGATTATGATGCACTGCGCCCGTCTTAAAAACGGATGCAGTGTTTCACCGCCTAAATGATTTAAACTTATGGATTCTTCAGACAAAGGTGCCGGCTAAGTATCCGGAAGAGAATGCAAATTGCAGATTGTACCCCCCGCACTCACCCGCAATGTCGATAATTTCGCCTGCGAAGTAAAGGTTCCGCACCAGCTTTGACTCCATGCTTTTTGGATTGATTTCAGTAGTTCTCACTCCGCCGACAGTCACCTGAGCTTCATTGAAATCAGGGTTTGCCTTCACTTTTATTATGCTGTTAGAAAGTATTTTATGCAGTTTGGCTATGGTGCCGGGCGTCGCCTCCCCCGCTTTCATGTTTTCATTTATTTTCAAAAACTTCATCGCGGATTCAGTGAGAGAGGCGGGTATTATCCCTGAAAGAGAATTCTTCAGAAGTTTTGAATTTTTGCTTAAAATGTAAGAGGCAAAGGAGTCATACTCTTTAATTTTTCCCGGAAGAAAACAGATTGTCAGACTGCCACCTCCCCCGGCGCATTTAGAAATCTTATTGGATGCGTTCATGACAAGAGGACCGGAGAATCCTCTATGGGTGAAGAGAAGAGAACCGGACCCCTGATAAATTCTTTTGTTTCCGCAGTGAAGCGAGATTTCAGCTTCACATGAAACTCCGGACAATTCTTTAAAGAAAGATTCTTCGGAATCAAAAGATGTAAGACCCGGACAAAGGCGAGTGACAGTGTGAGATAATGATTTGGCTAACGAATATCCGCCTCCGCTCCCAAAAATCTTGGCATAAGATTTCCCCCCTGTACATAGAGCAAGAGATTCTGATGCAATCTCTCCGGAATTTGATTTTGAAATGAATAAACCTTCACTCTTTGCGCATTCTGTGACATTTGTATTTGTGAAGAGGGTGATATTTTTTGTTTTGATTCTCTTTTCAAGAGCTTCGACTACTGTCTCGCTTTTTTTTGTTGCCGGATAATATTTTTCTCCCTCTGAAACAATACGCAAATTCATATCCCTGAAAAAATCTATGAGGTCTTCAGACGAGTAATGTCCGAAAACATTCCTGACAAATAAAGGATTCTCACCGGTATAATTATCCGATGAAATATTCACATTGGTAAGATTGCACCTTGAGTTTCCCGTCACGGGAATCTTGCCTCCTATCCTTGAGTTTCTGTCGGTTAGAGCTACCCTGAGGCCTCTCTCTGAAGCAAATATGGCGCAAAAAATTCCTGACGGACCCGCGCCCACGACGGTTAGGTCAAAATCTTTCTTCTTCAAAGGATTTTAAATAGTGGTTTATATTAAGATTTTTCAGCATCCACCCTCTCTCATTATCTGATTTTTCAAGAACAGAAAGAGCGGCTGTGTCTATGTGAAGTTTCCAAAAAAACGGTTTTTCTATGCCTATGAGTCCTGCAATCAAAGGTTTTATGACTGCCCTATGACTCACTATAAGAACATTTCTCTCTCTTTTTTCTTCAAAAATTTCATTAACCCTTCTAACGCTTCTTTTTTGAACCGCTTCAAGAGTCTCCATTCCACCCACACTTAGAGACTCCGGAGCGCTTGTCCATATTCGCCATTCTTCCGGGAAATTTTTCTCAATCTCTATTTTCGGTCTGCCTTCCCAGCTTCCTAAGAATATGTTGTTAAAGTCCTCATCTTTTATGACATCAAGATTTTTCTTCCTGACCGCAATTTTTGCCGTATCGTACGCCCTTATCAGAGGGCTTGAGTAAACAATTGAAATCTCTTTGTCATCAAGAAACCCTGCAGCCTCTTCGGCCTGCCTAATACCTCTCTCAGTTAAAGAAAAATCGGATCTTCCCCTAAATTTTTTATCTTTATTCCCTTCGCTCTCACCGTGCCTTAGAATGTAAAGAATCATAATTTCCCCTTGTAATCATTTATGAAGTTGTCATAATCCAGTATGATGGGTTTTACATAGAAGCTTGAAAGAACACTCTTTCCATAGGATTTTGTGAGTATCCTCTCATCAAGAATATATATCTTCCCTTCATCATCCTTTTTTCTTATCAGTCTTCCCATTCCCTGTTTAAGCTTTATTATTGCCTGTGGAAGCGTATATTCTCTGAATGGGTTACCGTTGTTCTCCTCTATAATTCTGCACCTCCTTCTTATTATAGGGTCATCGGGAACTGCAAAAGGCATCTTTAAAATCACTATTGTTTCAAGGAGGTCTCCCGGAAGATCTACACCCTCCCAGAACATGCTGGTTCCCACAAGCACAGACGCTTTTCTCGATTTGTGCATGTGAAGAAGCTTGTCTCCATTCTCCTCACGCCTTTGAAATATGAACCTCTTGTCTTTGAATTTCGTTTTAAGGAATTCTATCTGCGAATAGGATGTGGCAAGTACGAACATCCGCTTCTCCTCCATTGCAAGCATTCTGACAACTTCAGCGGACTTCTCCATGAATTTGCCGCTCATCGGGTCATCCATGTTTCGAAAACAGAAGACCTTCATCTGCTTGTCATAATCAAACGAAGATTCATAGGTCATCTCGCTGTAGATTCTTCTGCTTATGTTTATCCCAGCCTGCTGTTTGAACATTTCAAATGAATTTGCCGCAGTGAGAGTCGCTGAGGTGAAGACAAATGAAATATTCTCGTTTGACAGCATAAGTTTGGAGAATTGTTCCCCTGTATTTACAGGAAGTCCGTTCAGCACGATATTTTTTCTCTTAAAGTCAAACTCGTAGAAGAATGCGTACTCTTCATTGTTTGCCTGAGACACAACTGCAAATGCCTCAAAAAATCTCATGGTCTTTTCAAATACATACTTCAGAGTCTGAAATATATCAAGCATTCTGAATTTTTCATCTCTGAGCATCTTTGAAGCCTTGTCAGCATTGATGTATAGGGCATAAAGATTTCCGCCTGCTTTTCGAACAGAATCCTTTGCTCCTTCAAACAGTTTTGAATTATACTCGCACCTCTCTTTTTTCTCCCCTTCGGCTAAATCAAGAACATATTTGTATATGATTTCTATTTCATCCGTTATTTCATTCATTGAGGTGAGCAATGACTCCATAAAATTAACAGAGTCTGAAGACAAATTCGAAGATCGTATGAATTTCATCTGATTTCTGAAAGTATGCGTAAAATAGTTGAATGTCTTCAAAAAGTATGTGAAATCAAATTTGTATGAATAAACATCGGTTATAACATTCTCCAGATTGTGCGCCTCATCAAAAACCAGAAAATCATAATCTCCGAAAAATCTATTCTTGAATTCGGCGTCAATCAGGGCAAGGTAATGGTTTGTGAATACAATCTGGCTTGAAAGAGCCCTCTCTTTTAGTTTAAGATATGGACATATATTTGCAAATGAACATGTTGATTCGACACAGTATTCATTATCGCAGGTTATATCATTTGTATCAAGCTCATGATGGTATTTGAGTTCGCTTAAATCGCCGGAACCTGAGAGGAATAGGAATCCCTCCAAAGCCAGTTTTGTCAGAGCCGTGAAACCGGCAAGATTTTCATTATATTTCATGTAGCAGAAGTAATTGCCTATGCCCTTCAGCATTGAAGCGGATACAGATATGCCGGTGCAGTTTGAGGCAATTTCAAGATCCTTGTTAAAAAGTTGCATCTGAAGGTTCTTTGTATTTGTGGATATCACGGCTCTCCTTGAATCCTTGAGACTGTTTAGAAGCGGTATGAGATATGCAAGAGATTTTCCAGTCCCCGGGGGAGCCTCTGCAATCAGAATTGACATCTCTTCGACTGTTTTACGGACATCATCCATCATCCTATTCTGTCCCACCCTATCCTCAAGAATCTCTTTGTTTTTCTCTGGGCTTGTTATCTTGTATGAGGAATCAGTCTTCTGAATGTAATGAGATTCCATTCTCTCTTCAAGTACATCAAGAATATATTCCGTAAAATGACCTTTCGGATAATTGAGTATGAAATTGTTCAGAAGAGATTCATTGTAGTGGGAAAGCCTCTCCCTAAAAGACCGTTCGGAAAAATTTGAGGTTCTGTCGAATAAAACTGCGTTTTTCTCTTCCTCAGAAATATTTGAAAACAATGAATGTTTCTTATCCAACTGTTGCTTTCATTACCTCTTCTAATGTTGTTATTCCCGCTTTGACCTTTATGAGCCCGTCCTCTCGAAGCATTATTACGCCCTCTCTCCTTGCCTGCATGCGCATCTCATCTGTTGGAGCTCCTTTTACAATCATCTCCCTCATTGTGTGAGTCAGCGGAAGAACTTCAAAGATGCCTACTCTTCCCTTGTAGCCGGTATTTCCGCACTGCATGCACCCTTTCCCCATCCTGAATGTTGCTCCCCTCATATATTCCGGATTAACTCCGTATTTTATCAGTTCATCATCGGATACATCAACCTGCTGGCCGCAGTATTTACAGACCCTTCTAATGAGTCTCTGCGCTTCAATCAGAACAACAGCGGAAGCCACTTTATATGCTTCAATGCCCATATCCTGCAAACGCGATATGGTGGCCAGAGTGTCATTCGTGTGGAGTGTCGAGAGAACCACATGCCCTGTAAGAGCCGCCTTTATAGCTATGTCTCCGGTCTCTAGGTCTCGAATCTCTCCGACCATGACTATATCGGGATCCTGTCTCAAAAAGGCCCTGAGAGCAGTTGAAAATGTGTAGCCGATGCTCTCTCTCACATTCACCTGATTGATGCCGACAAAATCATATTCTATGGGGTCCTCGGCTGTTGTTATATTTACATTGGGAGTATTCATCCTTGAAAGCACCGAGTAGAGTGTAACCGTCTTTCCGCTTCCGGTCGGACCTGTCACGAGAATAATTCCGTTGGGGCGCTCAATCGCCTCAATAAAATCATTGTATGCCTTTCTTCCGAGGCCAATCTCCTCAAGTTTTATCAGTGATGATTTTTCTGCGACTCTCATACAAATCTTCTCTCCGTGCGCAGTCGGAAGGGTAGACATTCTAAGGTCAATCGCCTTGTCGGCCACCTTCATACCGATCCTTCCATCCTGGGGAATTCTCCTTTCCGATATGTTGAGACCTGCCATTATTTTAAGCCTCGAAGTGATTGCGGCTCCCATAGTGTACTGCGGACTCATGATCTCTTTCAATTCTCCATCAATTCTGTACCTGACTCTGAGTATTTTCTCAAACGGTTCAATGTGTATATCGGATGCACCCTGCCTCACTGCCTCAACTATTATTCCGTTGACTAGTTTTACAACCGGGGCTGCATCGACATCTATCAGAAGCTGTTGAGCATCAGGCTGTTTCTCCTCCTCAATGATTTCTATGTCCTCATCATCTATGCCCATCTCTGAGAGCACCTCAGCCATGGAACCTGCGACTCCGTAATACTTTTCTATAGCCTGTGAAATAAGATTCTCGCTGGCAACCATTGGAATCACATTATACCCTGTAGCAAATTTAATGTCTTCTATTGTATATACATCAACCGGATTCGCCATGGCAAGAAAGAGATTCTTTCCCTCTCTCTTTACCGGTATTACCTGAAATTTCTGAGCTATCTGGGGTGTAACAACCTTTAAAGTCATCGGGTCTATCTCTTCATCAAATGAAACAACTCCGACATTGTACTGCTTGCCCAGTGTCTGCGATATCTGTTCGTCAGTCACGAATTTCATCTGAACAAGTATGCTACCCAAGCGCCCGCCTTGGTCTTTCTGTTCGGCAAGAGCTTTTTTCAGCTGCTCCAGACTTATCAAGCCTTCATCAATGAGCATGTCTCCAAGTCGTTTCCACATAAATTCCCCCTTAGAGTTAAAGCGCTATTTTATCAATTATATATGATTTAGTCAATAAGCAATTTTTTTAACGAGTATTGACTGATAAATGTTATTACATATAATATGTCAATATAAAAGGAGATTTATGCCTAAAACTATTATAGAAAAAATTTTTCAGAAGCATTCAAAGGACAATGTAGAAGCTGGTGAAATAATCTGGCTTGACATTGATTTGAAGACCGCACGAGATTTCGGAGGAGCAAATGTTGTGAAGACTTTGAATGGGTGCTGCAAAGAAAACCCTATAAAAGACAAAGAAAACACATACTTCACATTTGACACAAATGCTCCTGCCCGTGATATAGGTTATGCCACGAACCAGATGATAATCCGTGATTTTGCATCCAAAGAGAATCTTAAAGTTTATGATGTGGATCAGGGAATAGGTTCCCATATAGGAATAGAACTCGGTCAGGTCTATCCCGGAATCACTGTTGTTGGAACCGATTCGCATCTCAATATCATGGGAGCTGTGTGCGCATTCGGACAGGGAATGGGCGACCTTGACATTGCATACATATTCAAATCAGGAAGAACATGGTTTGAAGTTCCTCCCACAATCAAAATCAATCTAAAAGGAACCTACAAATACCCTGTCACCGCAAAGGATGTTACTCTCTACATACTGAAGCACCTCGGAGCATCCGGAGCATTAGGCTGCGCAGTTGAAGTGTATGGAGAGGCAATTGAAAAGATGAAGCTTCATGAGAGAATAACATTGGCATCAATGGCGACTGAAATGGGAGCTATAACAATACTTATTCCTGCAAATGATGAAATAATCGAATATACAAAAAAACGCTCCGGCAGAAACGACATTTCCAAAATAGAGGCGGATAAAGATGCTCCCTATATAAAGGATATCACAATCGACATAGAAAAAATTTCTCCGCAGATAGCAAATCCGCCGAAACCGGACAATGTGACGGATGTGAAAGATGTTGAAGGAAGAAAGATTGATTCGGTTTTTGTGGGCTCTTGCACTAACGGAAGAATTGAAGATATAAAGCAGGTTATTGACATTGTCAAAGGAAAAAGAATAAAAGAAGATGTAATGTTTAAGATTGTTCCTGCTACAAGAGAAGTTTACGGTGAGATGCTTAAGAACGGGTATCTCGAAATTCTCTACAATTCCGGAATAATCGTATCCAATCCCGGATGCGGAGGGTGCGCCAGCGGGCAGATAGGAATGACAGGACCAAACGAAGTTCAGCTCTCGACATCGAACAGAAATTTCGCAGGCAAACAGGGGAAGGGCGACACATATCTTGTTTCGCCAGTTGTAGCCGCATATTCCGCATTGAGCGGTAAAATATCCTGCCCCAAGGAGTGACCATGGAAAAAATTTTGAAAGGAAGAATCTGGGTTATTTCTGATACGAATGGAAAGAAAATCAATGACATAGATACTGACATGATTTTCCACAACAAGTATCTGGCGATAACCGACATGTCAAAAATGGGAGAGTACTCTTTTGATAATTTAAAGGGATGGGAGGATTTCTCTAAAAAAGCAAAGAAGGGCGACATAATTTTGGTGGGAGAAAATTTTGGAGCAGGCTCCTCTCGTCAGCAGGCGGTTGATTGTTTTATATCACTCGGAATACAGGCAATTGTGGGAGAATCATTCGGCGCAATCTATAAGAGAAACGCCATAAATTCCGGACTTCCGCTGATTGAAGCTCCCAAAATACTGTCTTCCGGAGAATTTGCCTCTGAAGATGAAGTCGAACTTGATTTGGAAAAGGGAACTGTGAGAAACATCAAAAGCGGTAAGATAATTCAGGTAAAGCAGATGTCAAAGGTCGCCATGGATATATATGAGGCAAAGGGCATAATGAACCTATAATGAAAAAAAACATACTCTTCATATTCGGCACAAGGCCTGAGGCAATAAAACTTGCGCCTCTCATTGTTACAGCCAAGAGTCACGACAAATTCAACATATATGTTTGTTCGACAGGGCAACACAAAGAGATGCTCTCTCAGGTGCTTGATTTTTTTGATGTGAAAGTTGATTTTTCTCTTGCACTGATGAAACCAAACCAATCCCTCTCTTACCTTACAGCAGAGGCGGTTAAGAAGATTGATGATGTTTTATCCAAACTCAAAATAGACCTCGTGGTTGTTCAGGGCGATACAACAACGGCTTTTGTCGGGTCTCTTGTCTCATACTATCACAAAATACCAGTGGCTCATGTTGAAGCGGGATTGAGAACTTTCAATAAATATTCGCCCTTCCCCGAAGAAGCCAACAGGAGCATGATATCAAAACTCGCCGATTTTAATTTCGCGCCGACTGAAAAATCCAGAGAGAATCTCCTCAAAGAAAATGTTGACCGCAGAAAAATTTTCGTTACCGGTAATACAGTCATTGACGCGCTACAAACAGGCAGAGATACTATCAAGAAAGATAAATGGAAAATAAAATTGCAAAAGCATTTTTCATATATCCCTGATGATAAAAAACTTATTCTTGTCACGGGACACAGGAGAGAATCGTTCGGAAAACCTTTTGAAAACATCTGCAGAGCTATTAAAAAAATAGCAGCGGAAAGAAAAGATTCTTTTGTGGTTTACCCGGTGCATCTTAATCCGAATGTCAGAAATCCCGTTTTGAAGATTCTCGGTAAAGTCAAAAACATATCATTGATAGAGCCTGTAAGTTACCCTGAAATGATTTACCTGATGGAAAGATCTTTCATAGTTTTAACCGACAGCGGCGGAATTCAGGAAGAGGCTCCGACTTTCGGAAAACCTGTTTTTGTGATGAGAGAGGTGACTGAAAGACCTGAAGGAATAGAGGCGGGAGTTGCTAAACTGGTTGGTACTGACGCAAAAAAAATTTTCGTGGAAGTAACAAAGGCGTTTGAAGACGAATCGTACTATTTATCCTTCAGTCTAGGCCAAAATCCCTACGGGGACGGACACGCTTCCGAAAGGTTTTATTCCATCTTGAGAAAGGAACTCTCTTGAACATAGGAATAGTCACACCGTGGTTTGAGAGGGGAGCTGGCAATGTCTCCATGCAGTATATAACCTCGCTTTGCAAGAAGAATTCGGTTTTCGTTTATGCAAGAGGAGGAGCCCATTACGAAAAATCTGACAGTAAATGGAAAAATAATTTGGTGACTTACGGACTGAGGCTTCCGTCATATTCCAGAGATTACATACATCCTACGCATTTCAAAAAATGGATTATGCGCCATTCTCTGGAGGCGGTTTTTTTCAACGAGCAGATATCTCTGGACATTATACTCTGGATGAAGGAAAAGATGCCTGAAGTCAAGCTCGGAGCATATGTAGATTATTATACCGAAGAGACAATGCCGATATTCGCTCTTTATGATTTCCTCATCTGCAACACCAAAAGACACTTTTCGGCATTCGACTGGCATCCTCAAGCATATTATGTGCCATGGGGCACTGATTCAAAGATGTTCAGATATGACGGAAAAGTTTCAGGAAAAAGTGGTCCTGTCTTTTTTCATTCCGCAGGATTGAATCCTGTGAGAAAAGGTACGGATATCGCCGTCAGAGCATTCACACTGCTTAACGATAAAAACTCTCGATTCGTAATACATTCGCAGAAGAAACTGCATTTTGAGGATAAAGCAATAACATCCATGCTTGACAATCCGAGTATAGAGGTTATAGAAAAAACGGTTCCGCCGCCGGGACTTTATTTTTTAGGTGATGTCTACATATATCCTTCAAGACTTGAAGGAATCGGGCTTACAATAGCAGAGGCTATGATGAGCGGTCTTCCCGTCATAGTAACAGACTTTCCTCCCATGAATGAATTCGTAACAGGAGACGAATCAGGGAAAAAGATCAGGGTCTCAAGATTTACCGGACGGCCTGACGGTTACTATTGGCCACAATCAGAGGCTGATGTTTCTTCGCTTGCCGAGCAAATGAAGTTCTACGCCGACAATTTCACAAAGATGTCTGAAATGAAGGCATCTGCCAGAACATATGCGGAGAAGAACCTGAACTGGGAAGACCGATGCGAAAGAGTTAATGAAATATTCTCAGAGAGCAGGATTCTTATTCATGATAAAGCGATTAAAGAAAAATGCAGGAACTACATTAAAAAAAGAAGTGGAGACCAGATTCAGCTTGGAAAAATTATTCTTTCCCGCACTCCCCTTCCTGCTGAGCTGAAAAGCATTATATATGTTGCTTTCGTCGAAAAGAGGTGGAAGGGATCATCTCTTTAAAATTCTGATTTTTCTCAGCACCGTATAAACCACTGAATCAATTCCGAAGATTTTCATTGTCACGAAGAACAGCAAAATTACAACAGCAGATTTTACAGCTATCGGGAATGCTATATTCTCGATAAGGCCTACTCCGGATGCGCATGCGAAACAGAGGAATCCAATTGAGATTTTTCCGTAGCTGTGGTTGAAAGAAAGCTCTTTCGAAGTCGTTATGATAATGGCCAGATATATCAAGAGCGTTGCAAAAAGATTCGTCACGCTTACAATTCTATAGTCAAAGTATCTTAAAAGCATTATATTGAGCACTACATTCACGGCAGCCGCCAGAGCAACTATCAGAGTGAGTATATAGGTTTTTTTGATAATCATGAAATAGAAAGTGTGAAAATAGTACATTATGTAGAGTATGTTGGAAAGGGCAATCACAGAAACAATTATCACCGATTTCATGTATTCGCCGGTCGCAAAAAGCATGACTAGTTCTCTTGCGAAAACCGAAAGAAATATTCCAGCCATTATGCATACGCCCGTTATTTTCAAAAACAGAGAGGCAAAGCGTCCGTCTCTGTTCTCAGATTTATAATAAATCCTGAGACTCTCGACTCCCCAGACAAGAGAGAATGGGGTCAGGATAAGAATGTTCAGCATGGTTCCTATCCGGTTTCCGAGGGAATAGAGACCCGCTTCATATGCTCCTCTTATGCTTGTAATAATAAGCCTGTCTGACATATTTACTATCCACAGCGATAGTCCGGAGACAACGATTGGGGTTCCGAGCCGCATTATCTCATCTGAGATTTTCTTGCTGAATGTCCAGGTGAAATCATGTATCAGAAACACAGACGATGCCGCAAAAACAATGCCCTTCGCCAGAAGCATTGCTAGGAATGCCCCGTTTATGCGCATTTTCATAATTGATATAAAAATATATGATAATACCAGAGTAAGTACAGAACTTATCACTGAGAAAACAGCAAATAACCTCGACTGCTCTTTTGCCCTAAAAATATTCATAGGCACTTCAATCATTGCTTCTGCAAATGCCGAACCGATTATTATGATATAAGTAAGAAGGCTGTCCGCTCCAATAAGCCACTTAAAAAAATTGCCGGAGAGAAGAAGAGAGATAGCCACTGTCAGACAGGCAACCGTAAAAGTATAGAGATATGTCATAAATACGACCTGCCCTCTGCTCTCTCTGTCTTCAACATAAAGCTTAAGCATCACAGCGGGAGCGCCGCCTCTCATTATTATGTTAAGCACGGTGTAAAGAGTGAGGCCTGCTGAGAAAACTCCGAACTCTGTCACAGTCATATTTCGCGTATAGATTGGCACAAGAAGTATTGCAATGGATCTGGATATGATGTTACCTGTTCCGAAAATCATGGAGTGTCTGATGATTCTGCTCATTTACACTTTCCTTCAGTAACGCTCTTCAATACAAGGACAATAAATATTCCGGCCAACACATTGAATCTGTAAAAGAACATCGCAGAAGATGATGCGCTGATGACCAGATAATTGATCAACCCGACGGGAATGGCAAAATAGAGGTATTCAGTCTTTCTGACCAAGAGAATTGACAGGGAATCTTTTATAGCGCCAAAATATATCAGAAGAAGCATCGCCAGTCCGAGTATTCCGATTTTGAATATCAAAACCGCATAGGAGTTGTCTATTACCTCCTTGTGCAGACCTGTGTTCTTCTGAAATATCGGAGCTCCGAGTCCAGCACCGAGGAATGAATCCCGTTGTATCATCCGCTTCACTTCCGCAAAATCCTCAGCCCTGACATTCAAAGCCTTATCTTCGGTAAGATTCTCCTCCGTAAGAGTCCTAAGTCTACTCCTGAGCAACTTGACAATATCAAAATACTTGTTCATCACAGTCATGACAATCGTCGTCAGAAGAGCTATGATAAGCAGAATGACTATTATTTTCTTTGCAGTCTCCTTGTTGACTCCCAGACTGAATAAAAAGTAGGCAAATCCCAGAATGATGTCTGCAAACATAATAAGCCAAAGGCTTCTCTGCAATGAGAGTATTGCTAACAGCATGCATGACAGCACTGCTGTAATTCTTATGAATCTCTCCATTGCCGATTGCTGCGAAAAGAGAGCAAAAAAGGCGAGCGGAAATGCAAAAAGAGCTATGTTCGCCTGCTGTGAAACCACCCGTCTGAGATCAAAGTGCGTAAAGAGCCAATAATATCTCAGGCAGTACTCTATCAGTATGATCACGGAGGCAATAAATATTATTTTCTCAAATTTTGAAACAAAGTCTTTTACGGATGAGAAATCTACAAGGAAGTATGTTAAGAAATAAATCGAGAGATAGAATGACTCACGCAGGAGCCATTCTGATTTGAATCCCTTCAAAAAGCCTACTACGGTGAAGATTATGACTATTGACTCAAGGAAAATGAAAGAGATGGGGATCCTTTGCCTTTGCTTCCTTATATCCGAACTGGTAAAAAAGACTTTGAACGCAAAAATCACCAAAAGAAGAATGTATCCGCCTATTATGTGATAATCATTAATTCCGTAAGAAATGGGAGGCTTTGCATAAATGGAGAGGGGAAAGACCATTATTACAAAAAGATAAATCAGCAGAAAATTACGTATTTTTACATAAAAGTATAGTAAGAGAATTCCCAGCAAAACAAATATAGATGTATAGAGAAAGACTCTACTATAGAAAAATACAAGAGCGCTCAACAGAACTGAAAGCAGTATTATTAATGCAGACTCGTAGAAACGGCCGCCTTTAAGCATTCTTCTTTTTGTCTTCTCTGTATAAGGTGTATCCTGACGAAAGTATAAGCCCAATTAAGAATCCGAGAATGAGCCCATCCCTCTTTTTCGGGAAAAAATGCGTCTCTGGAATCACTCCTTCATCAATAATAAATATTGAGGGAACATTATTCTTTTCGTTCATAACAGCCTTTTCAAGCTCCGCCTTTACTGTAGAATAAAGAGATATTGAGATGTCAGACTGTATTTTCAAAGCGGCGTACTCTTTGATTTTAGCGGGAAGTTTTGTGAGAGAAGTTCTGCCGGATCCGCTACCTTCATATAGGCTTTCTATAACGCTCTCTGTGATTCTATATTCCCTTTCAAACTGCTCTGATGACACCTTGTCATTCGCCACCATCAGAGATTTTTCCTTGTTTATGAGCTGATTTGTCAGCTCCTGTTTCAGAGGCATTATTATGTTTGTGTAATAGGCTTGATATTCGATTTCAGGATAAACGAGGTTTTCCCTCTTCTGAAATGCTTTAAGGCTGTCAAGATAGGAATTCATCGCAATGAAAAGCTCTCTTTCTCTTAGCTCAAGGTACTTTCTGTAGTTTCTGGCGAGAAAGACCTCGCTCTGTTTGTAAAATGAGTCTATTACATCAAGATAGCTATTAACTATATGTGTGGCAAACTCCGGATCATTGTCAATCGCATTTATAAGTATCATTCCGTCTTTCAGCGGACTGACTGTCACATTCGCTTTCAGCCACTCATACGCCATAAATCTTTTTCCTATATTTTTCTTCTCCATTAGTGAAGTTTTCTCAATTATGTTGTCCATGATGAATCTCGTCTGAATGAGATTTTCTATGTATATTCTTGTTTCGGAAAAACCGCCATCCGATATAAGCCCCTTAAGAATATCAGCGCCTCCGGAGCTCATTGACGAGTTCACTATATAAAAAGATCCTGATGATTTGTACTTCTTGGGAATGACGAATGAAAGAAGAAGACCCAAAACAACGCATATGGCGGTTATCAATGCAATAAATCTGATGTTCCTCTTCAGTGAATCATAAATCTGACCGTAAGTAAAGTTCACTTCTGCTCCGTTTAAAAATTGATGATTTTGTTTACTATAAGGGATGTCACAACATTTGCTACAATCTGCAGAATAGTGTTGAAATCCCTGATATACGCCAGATAGTTTGCCGGTATGTATATTTCGTCTCCAGGCATTATTCTAGAGTTTATACTTTTGAGTTTTCCGTTTTCTTCTTTGACTCTTATGCCAAGGAAAGATCCATAGTGCGTGATCCCACCACTGAGGGCAATGTAATCTCTGGCGGCGAAGTTTGGATTATACGGAAGCGCCTTCGGATATTTTATTTCACCTGTGACAAAAACAATATCTTTCTTTATGTAAATGTAATCGCCCAGAACCAAAGTGTCGTCAATTGATTTAAGAGAAACCGAAGTGCCGTTCCTTACGTATATTGAATCCGTAGAGAGATTTATTCCGGACTGGAACTCTCCGAGAATTTCCCTATAGGTTTTGTGCAGTACAAATCTTCTGTATGCGATCTGGTCGCCAAAATCGAAATATACTCTTTCTTTTACATTTAAAAGTTCAATTTCAATATCCTTAACCACAAGAACCTTATCATATACCTCTGCAATTTTCAGTTTCAGTTCCTCAACCGTTATTCCCTCTGCATGAATCTTTTCAAAGGCAACGAGATTGGCTTCGTTCTGAAGATTTTGGTCAAGTTTCATGTCAAAAGCCGTATTGGCATAATCTTGTTTTGTTTTGTAAAGAAAAAGATTTCCATTTTTGTTTATTGATGTGCGAAATTCGAGTCCTTCGAAGTCTGAAAGAATGGTGATTTTTATTTCATCTCCGTTCGAAAGCGTAAAATCCTGCGTATATGAAAAGACGCATATAAATAAAGCCGTTAAAATTAGAAAGATTTTTCTTGTCATTAATTCTCCTATTTTAACTTTTAAGTATATATTATATATATATATTTGTCAATGAATAATGTATGTCCATCGGCAGAATTAATATGATTGATTTTATACTGCATGGCTGATATAATTCAAACTATATGAACAGAATTTTTATCACTTTTATGTGCACACTTTCATTTCTTCTTCTCTCTTCTGAAGACGAGTTTCTTCTGGGATGGTATTCGGACAGCGATGTAGACTACCTCAAAGTTCTGACCGGACAAAGAGAAAATAGGTACAGCTACATTGACCCTTACTGCAGATACTATAATCTTTTTCTGAACTATTCGGTCTATAACCGTTTTATTCTGCCTGATTCGATAAATTTTAAGCAAGCCGTTCCTTTTCTTGAGATCTACGATAAAGTCGGTTTTGACAAGCATTTTATTGTCGATCTTCCAAGATACTCATCGCTGTTTCGGCTCTTTTTTGCATTTCCTGACGGCAAAGCCAATACTGATACGACCACATTTTCAGTGAAGATATTTGATGAATCACATAATGAAGTGAATCGTCAGTATATTCCGGAAGGTAGCATTTTCATGGGCAGGAATGTCAAATATCCTGTATATTCTTTTCTTACATTCAGGGATAACAGCCTAAAAGGCTGGTATGCAACATTCGATTTCAATTCCGAAAAGCTCATGCTCAGCTCAAATAGCCCCTATGTGTACAGACACGGAAGTATTTTCGGTTTTTCTTTCAGGAAACATTCTGGAGCAGCATGGTTTTGCGTCAGGATAAAGGCCGTGCTCTCAGGAAGGACGGATTATTTGAATATTTTTTCTTCCGTTTCTACGGACAAACATATTCCTTTTGATCGGGAGGGTGAAAACAGCTTCTTTTTGGATGGATTCATCCAATTGAGGAATGACAGCTTCAGGCAGGCGGATTTGCGCCATTTGTTCGAAGAAGATCTTATAATCTCCAATCCTGCCTATCTTTCTCTCGGCGATACGATTTTCAGGCCTTTTGAAATTGACATAAAGAAATTAGCTTCATTGTCTGGCGATTCGCTTGATTCAATAGTAGATTTTTCAATATATGTTAAAGACGCTGATATTGCAGACATCTCCATTTCATTTCCCAATGATTTCTCGATGAATGTGCTGAAGATAGCCATCGATAAAGTACTTGAAGAATCACGCAATTCCCAAAAGCTTCTCGGTTTTTACACTGCAGATGAAATAGAACGGTCAGAAGTCTTTTTACACGACAGATGGATGCGGAGATATGCGGCGGAATCCTACCCTTCAGGCAGACTTACCAAAAAAAGAAAGAATACATATTTGTTTTTGCAAAATAAAATTCGCGCCTATATAAAATCAACCGGTAAAATACCATTCACCCTTTCGACAGTTCATTTTTACAATGAGAATGGGGGAAAATTTTCCGACTATAACAACAGATTCACCATTTTCACTGATTCTTTTCTTTTTTATGATGATTATACAAACAATCGTTCGTTTGTGGATAATTTTCTGAAAGTGTCGCACCTATCAGATTCTCTTGAATGCAGGATTTTGTTTGTTAATGATGCATATAGCGCGAAAGGACATCCTGCAAGGGATTTTATCAGAATGAGATGGAAATTCTTTGCTCCGATAATAATGGGAGCAGATGGAATGCTTTTCTATTCATATTTCTCTCCGAAGTCCAAATCATTTTCGCAATTTATTTCAGATACAAACAAAATGACAGTGGGATATCTTTCAAAATACATTACGGAGACAGGAATTAGAAACAGCCTGCTTCATTTAGATGAATTTAAAATTAACATAAATGACAAAGAATCAAGAATATCTTCAGTATCATCTGACTCTTCCGGAAATATATTTTTCATGTATTTCATTATAGACAAAAGTTCGCTTATGCAGAAAAATGGGAATTCCAGAAAGTTGTTTTTCAAAGCTGAAGATGACGATATAAGAAAAATAAAAATGCTTATGAAAGAGAATGATTGTTTCGTAGCGGATATCACTCCCAATATTGACGAATCTAATCAAAACATCAATGATAAAACAGTCGCAAATTTTTACAAAACCCATATTTCCGATTCTTCAAATATCTCCCAAATTCTCAATTCGGGGCAATACAATATTCTTTTATCTGATTACGATATAAAAATCATAAAGCTATATAAAAATAATATGTAAATTCAAACCCGTTTATTCAAAAGACTCTCTTTGCATTTAGTAAACTTCAATGACACGCATATACCAACCAATGCATCTCTTTTATTATCATATTTGGACAAAAATTAGAAAGAAATATTTTGAATTTCTCGTTTCCATCGAATTTCCGTGCCGAAGAGACTATATGGATTAAATTTTCTATAAAAATGTTAAGAAAAATATTAGAATATATTGATATTCAGAGCAAATAAATTAATCGACCTATATATTTTAATTTTATTGTCTGTTCAAGAACACTATTGATTAAATTCAATTAATATTTATACTGATAATATGAAACTTATTGAAAATGGAGTTTTTAAAAGTATAAAAACAGAAAGATATAATATTCTCTATAAGGGTCTGCCATTTAAATTAGGTGTGCCTTCAGAGCAATTTTCACAGTGGTTGTTATCTTCTCTTGAAAAAAGAAAGATTGATGAATTTGCTAGGGAGATATCCGGAATTTATTTTCTACATATAAAAGATCTTAAAGATGGAAAAACATACTCTTTTGTTGACAATTCTTCTATTTCAAAAGTATACTTTGGCAGACAGTTTATATCAACGAGCCTACTTCAGCTAGCAAAACATGAGGGATTGACAACCTTTGATTTAAATAAAGAACGGATACTCGAATATATTCGTTTTGGAGGATTTTTTCCACCCGATACACTGTTTGATAGTATAAAGCAAATTACAGGTGATGAAGTTCTTTATATCAATAAAGAAAATGAATTTAAACTTATTAAGAAGACAGAAAATGTTTCGTCTATAGAATTTGTCGATTTT
>JBFXGO010000005.1:0-50119 GCA_050239825.1 bacterium | reverse complement strand
ACCCGATACACTGTTTGATAGTATAAAGCAAATTACAGGTGATGAAGTTCTTTATATCAATAAAGAAAATGAATTTAAACTTATTAAGAAGACAGAAAATGTTTCGTCTATAGAATTTGTCGATTTTATTGAGAATCTCAAAATATCTCTTAATAATTCAAAAATAAGCTGTGACCTTACAGGTGGGATGGACTCAAGACTCTTGGCTGTCGCACTCAAATATTACAATTTATCTTTCTCTTCATTCACAGCCTTAAGCCAAGCAAAAAAAGAATTCCTTTTAGCTAAAGAAATATCAGACATTTTAAAAATAGAGCATTTGGAAATGGAGAACACTTTCTCAAATGCCGATTCTGAACTGAAATTGTCAAATATTCTATCTGAAGGGCTTGTGAATACTATTAATATGCACAGAAATATTCAGGTCGCCGATTTAAGAAAGAGACACGGTATAAATCTTGTTTTTAACGGAAATGGAGGGGAATTATACAAAGAGATTTATATTATGCATGAGTTCCCTTTTTATACTATAGGAAAATTCGACCCCCACAAACTCTATAAGATGAGAATTGAGCCAATCGGATTCAATTTTAACCTGTTAAATGCTAATTTTGTTGATTTAAGACACAGAGTTGATGAATCAAGAATTTCTAAAATGAAAAAACTGATTTTAACCGGAAAGATCGAATCTATTATGAATATAAGATATAAACTTATAGTACCTGCCCTAACAGGAACGATATCATCAGTTGTTATAAACAATTACTATGATGTTTATTCCCCCTTCTTGGAATATTCTCTTTTCTTGTATTCAATAAAGCAAAATGTGAGTGAAAAGGTATTTGATATGTGGCACAGAAAGTTAATCACAAAATACAATCGCGAGGTTGCCCGTCTCAGCACTACAAATGATGTCACATCCTCTTCCGAGTATCGATACATAATTAAGGACGGATTCATAACTTTTTATAATAGAGGGTACAGACTATTGAGAAAGATTTCTCAAAAAGCTTTGAAAAAGACCCTTTTTCTGGGAAGTTCTCTCTCTGATTCATATTACTCAGATGTGAGAAATTCGCATTATGTTCGAGAAAACCTTCAGTTTTTGATTGAAATTGGAATTTTAAAAAAGAATACTGATATAAATTATATAAATAATAACACTTTAGGAAACTTAATTTCAATTTCACATTTCCTTCAAGAAATGGAAAAATAATAGCTGATTTTTCCTTTTTTCTTCTCAAATTCTGCGCTACTTGACATTACCTTAAATCTTGATATTATATTAATATGTTGAACAAAGAGACAATACTCAATGAACTAATAAACATTTCAATACTTATTAGCTCAAAATCCTCCCTGAATGACCTGCTTGATACTGTTCTGAAGAAAGCACGGGAAATAACCAATTCCGATGCAGGCTCTCTCTACTTAAAGGAGGGAAACCGGCTTATATTTCTGATTACGCAGAATGACACGTTAAAAGACATAAATAAAAATTTCAAATCATTCCCTATTTACATAGACAAAAACTCCATTGCAGGGTATGCCGCATTTACCGGAGATATAATCAGAATAGATGATGTCTATGATATTCCTAAAACATACCCATTCTCATTCAATGTGGAATTCGACAATAACAACAACTATAAATCGACCTCAATGCTCACGATTCCCATGAAAGACAATGAGAAGGAGGTAATAGGCGTTCTTCAGCTGATAAATGCCAAGGACTCTGATGAAAAAATCGTAACATACTCTGACGAGATTGAGAAAATCATAGAATCATTCGCTTCAATAGCCGCTGTGGCTATTAAGAATGTGCAGCTCAAAGACAGCATCAAGAGGGCTCATCTTGAGACTATATACAGATTATCCGTGGCGGCCGAGTACAAAGACACTGACACCGGCACACACATCAAGAGAATGAGCAGATACTCTGAAATAATAGCCCGTAATATGGGCTTTGATACAAAATACTGCGAACTGCTTCTCTATGCAAGTCCACTTCATGACATCGGCAAACTCGGTATTCCTGACGCCATTCTGACTAAACCTGCTAAGCTTGACCCGGATGAGTGGGATATGATGAAAAAGCACACTACCATGGGATACGAAATTTTGAAGGACTCATCGGAGCACCTTATAAAATTTGCCGCATCCATAGCATTGAGCCATCATGAGAGGTATGATGGAAATGGATATCCCAACAAACTCAAGGGAGAGAATATCCCGATTGAGGGAAGAATTGTCGCGCTTGCAGATGTTTTTGACGCTCTGGCGACAAAGAGACCTTACAAAGACCCGTGGCCTCTTGAAAAAATCCTTGACCTAATTCAGGTGGAAAGAGACAAGCAATTTGACTCTAATATCATCGATGCCTTTTTTGCGGGTCTTGACGATATTCTTGACATTCAGAAGCACCTTTCAGACTGACTATTTTCCTAAGACTCTCCTTCATTTTCATAGATTCCTTTTTCCAGTTCAGCTCTTTCTCTATCTTTTCTGATGCTTTTTTCCTCATAATGTCTATTTCCTCATATCCAACATTTTTTATCTTTTCTGCTGCTTCTTCAACAGATGACACATTGTATCCTGTAATTCCATCCTCCACAAAAGAGACAAGTCCTTTTCTTATTATGACCGGAACCCCCGACAGCATATAATCAAACTGTTTTACGGATATGTTCCTTCTGAATTTTTTGTTTGCCTTCATCAGGACAAGACCGAAATCCATTGCGGGAAGAATTTGAAGTAGTTCATCATATGGTTTATAACCGTGAAAAATTATATTCTTATGAGAAGCGATACTCTTTTTGAGAAAATCATTCTCCTCATCCGTAAATGTTCTTCCGAAAAGGTGGATGTCGCATTCCGGTAGCATTTCGGCAAGTACTGATAGTTCATATAAACCTCTTTCAAAATAAAGGCCTCCGCAATAAACGAGAGAGAGTCTTTCTTTCTGAATCCTTTTGATTTCAACGCGCCTAAATTCCGGAAAATTGAAAACGGAAGTTATTTTCCCCTTCATAATTGAATAGTATTTTCTTTTAAGAAAATCATCTGCAGTGAATAGGTGATCAAACAGAGGCAGAAGAAGCATCTCTGAAAGCATAAGAAAAATATAAAATGAAGGCTTAAAAGCGTCAGGGATTTTTCTTGAGAGAAGAATCTGGCTTGGATAGTCCTCATGCATATCATAAAGTATTTCGTTTCCATTTTCTAAGATTCTTAGAAAAACAGCCGCAAAAATAAGCTCAAAATCATGAAAAAGGATCAGAGAATTCCTCTCTTTCCTTAATAATTTCAAAATGCGATATATGAAGAAAAGTCTTGATAATTTGCCCTCTCCACCGTCTATGGGAATTATCTTTACTTCAGGTTTAAACCCCGGCGGTAATTTGTCTTTTGGGCATATTAAAGTAATATCATACTCTCCCTTAAGGGAGAGTATTTGTTTGTGATAAATTCTGTGGTCGTCAGCCCTATGTAGACTAGTTACAACAATCAGTCTTTTTGTCAATTACTTCATCTTCAAGCTGACGAGTTTTGCAGTAACGCCTTTTATTGCTATCAGTTTGTCATGAAGAAGTTTCGCCTCTTTATCTTCTCCTGAGAGCTCAACCATCACAAGACCGCACTCAGAACAAACATTTTCAACTCCATCATGTACGCCGAGACGCGTCTTTATTATGCATCCGAATTCAGTGAGAAGCTTCTGCATTGCCACTGCCGATTTGCTCCTGTTGTTTACCAAAATCAGGATAACATTTTTTTTCATTATTCCTCCTTTATTGTTATGCTTTCACCTTTTTTAAGCAGGATCTTATTGTCATTCAAATATAATTTTATATTCTTTTTTGAATTATTGTCAACTGAAAATATTTTATCTTCATATAAAAAAACGGGACGAGTCATGTAATGCTCCAAAATATCCTCCATGGATTTGTTCTCCATGCCTCTCCCAGCTTCAATCATTGCCTCTATAATGCCGTCATACTCTGGAAATGTCCTTCTGTCCATCGAAGACGGGTGATATATTGTAGCAAAAACACCATTGACTCTGGCCACCTCTTCGGCAATCTTCAATAAAGAATAACATTCTTTTTTTGATTCAAGAACCATTGCGCTGTCCATTGCCGAGACAGGTATTTCCACAGTTCCTTGGCTTTTAAGCCTATATGGCGCGCAAAATCCGTTCGAAAAGCCTATTCGCCCCCTCATACCTTCAGAGAAATCTGCTGAAACATTCTCTTCGTTCATCATTTCGCTTATTCTTTCATTTATATGGTACAAATAGTGAAATCTTGTATACATTTTTCCGTCATTTATCTTCCTGCCTTTTTCGATCTCTTTTCTCGCCCTGCCGATTTCTGAGGCTGATTCGTATGACAAATGTATGCCGAATGCCGTATTTTCAGGGGAGTTTTCTTTAATTGCCCTTGCATCTTTTAATGAGTACCTGACTGCAAATTTATCTCTCTCTGAAACAAAGGCAAAATATGCCCCTTTCAGTTTATTTTTTTCAAGGAGATTTTTAATTTCTTCGCCTCTTTCCCAAGGGTCTTTTCTCTCGGCTCTTCTTGCCTCCATATAGGTTTTCGCTTTTCCTTTCGCGCCAAGTGCAGAAAGCGCCGTATAAACGATATCCTTCAATGAGCTGTAATAATGTATTCTGTCAAAATCAAATGTCGGCAGGAAGTGAGGCGCGGCATCATAAGAAGTTTCTGCAAATATGGATTTGTTTTTGACTGAAAGCATCTTTAAATCATCTTTAAGTTTCAAGAGGAGATGCTCCATGAATGGAATTCTCTGATACCTTCCAAAGGAGACAAAATCCTCTCTCTTATCAAAACGAACCTTGTTAAACATCAGAGAGAGCATCATGAAAATCAAGTCAAATTTAAGAAGGTAAATTCCATCCTTCTCGCAAAAGAGAGAAGTTTCATCTGTCTGAAAACCTGAAGGAATGTTTTCATTCGGTATGAAATATTCATCACACTTGCTCATGCTTTTTATAAAGCCTGAGGCAAGATTGTCATCTCTGAGAATATAGATTCCCGGCTTCTCTGCTTCTTCAAGACTCCCAATGTATTCAACCTTCGTTCCTCTCCCGCTCTCCAAAATACCTGAGTGAAGATAAATATTCTCTGCCGCTACAAGAAAGAGGTCGGCTTCAAGTTCAGTTGAATTTTTTAAAAAAATCATGGTAGCCTGAAATACTGAAATAGCTTTTTATCTTTGGGTTGAACATTGATTTGTAGAGAGAGATTCTCTTCGTGTTTGCTCCGTGGAAATCTATTGAAAACCCGTCCAACAATCCTCTTGTGGCAGCGGAGAAAATGAGCGGCGCCGTCTCCCTTCCGCTTATATTGTATGTATAGGCTGTTGACGACTCCCGGTCCAGCAGAAATGTCACATTTGCATCTTTTGATGAAAAGCATTTTATCAGATTTTTCTCTTTCAGAGATTCCATCAAGAGAAGATACTCTTTCAGCTTCACCGGAGGTTTATTCTTGTATGAAACTTTAAGCATATTATAGCTGTTCTCAAAATCATATTCCTCCGAAATTTCTCCAATATTTCTGTTTTTAAGCATTCTGTCGACAGAATCTGCGGACATCTGATTGTTTGAATAAATATAGGTGTATCTTAAAGAAACAGAAGCTCCGCTCCATGAGAAATGCCTTGAATCGTCGAAGTCAGGTGATTGCGGTACAGAAAAATACATGAATTTTGCTTTAAGGAATGAAACATAATTCCCGATTGTCTCTTCAAGGAATCTCATTTTTTCCCGCTCTTTGTCAGGCACAGATGAAAGAAGCAGGTTGAAGTATGGGGTGAATGGCGGCGGAAGAAAGATTCTTACGAATCCGCGTTTTATTACATTGACGGGAAAGACTCCCACGATTTTTTCCTTGTTTGAAAGAGAAAAGAGCTCTATGTTTTTTATTTTCATGACAGCTGACATATAATCTCTTTCGGTAAAAACGCTTTTCAGTGTGTATTCTTTCGTCAGTTCTGAGTATTCTGCAAGATCAATTCTTCTGATTTTATTCAGAAACATAAATATGCTCTTTTATTTTTTCAAATGTAGTTTTTTTGATTCCCTTTATATTCATTATTTCTTCAACAGACATAAAGATGCCCTCCTTTTCGCGATAATCGATTATATCACGCGCCTTCTTCTCTCCTATGCCGGGAATCCTCATTAGATCTTCAATCTGAGCATTGTTTATGTCAACCTTCACATCTTTTATCACAGATTGTAACGGTCTTTGTTTGCCGGCTTCTGCAGAAGAAATGAGAGTTATTAAAATAGCCGCTCCGGTCAAAAAGAGAGTGAAGAAAAAATACTTCTTATCTTTCATAAATTGTCTTTAAAATAACCTCTCCGACATCAACAAGACTCTCTTTGGAGCATTTGTCGGGAGTGTCTTCCGGAGTGTGCCAGTAGGCATAATCCATATCTATTATGTCCACGCACCTGAAACCAGCTTTGTTAAGGGCTATATGGTCGTCATCGACAAAATATCCTATTGCATTTTCAAATGTCTTCTTTTTAAGCTTCTCTGCATTTTTAAATATTTTCGTATTCAGTTCATGATTAAACAACTCGGAATTCCCCTCTTTTTTTATAAGAAGGTCATTGTCTCCTATCATATCGAGAAGTATTGCCATTTCGGGAAGCTTTTCATTGTATTTTTCCGCAAAGTACCTGCTCCCTATGAACCATTCATCATAGTGAATATCCCTCCCTCCATCCTCTCCGTCAAAAAACACAAAGACAATATTATCTTTTATGCTGTCTTTCTTCATCTGCTTCATCATTGCTATCAATAGAGCTGTGCTGGAAGCTCCGTCATTTGCCCCCGGTGTCGGCGTGTTTTTCTTTGATGAAAATGGCCTTGAGTCATAATGGGAAAAGAGCATTATTTTTCTTGATTCGTCCGGATTAATCTCCGCAATTATATTAGTGAAAAGGATTGTATCCGAGTCATAGGATACTCTCTTCTTGAATTGCTGCAAATAAACCGTGTCCGCGTACTTTTCAGCCTCATTCCTGATAAAAAACACACATTCTTCATGTGCATCGGTTCCCGGCACTCTTGCTCCGAAAGAGCACTGTTTCTCAATCAGAGAGAATGCATAGTCGCCATCTATCGGCTCTGCACTGCATGAAGCAAATGAAAGAATAAGAATACTAATCAATCCCGAATATTTTATTGAATGTCTCATCGGCTTTCGCCTTAAGTTCCTTTAGGGTTTCGTTGTTCTCCACACACAGATTCGCATAAATTTTCTTTTTATCATCGCTCCACTGATATTTGTCAAGCAATCTATAAAGCTCTTCATCCGCACCAGGCCTCTGCTCCGATGCCCTGTTGAACCTCTCTTTGAAACTGCCGTCAAGAACAAGTATGTTGAAATCAAAATACTCATCAATCTGCCACTCGAAAACAAGCGCCGCATCAAGGATGATATCGTCATATCTCGAACATCTGCTAATAATCTCTTCGGGAAGGTGCAGGTACATCCAATTGTTGTATTTGATGAATTTTGATTCGTCTTCAAGAAAAAGTTTTTTCATCTTTTCAAGATAATCATCGGATTGTTTTATTTTAAGAAGGGAGAGAATCTCACTTTTATTTTCCTCAAGAACCTCTTTTCCTATTTCATCTCCGGAGAGAACCCATATCTTCCCCCTGCTGAAAAATGAGCAGAAAGAGCTTTTTCCGCTTGCGAATTTACCTGTTACGGCTATCTTCATTCCGTTTTTTTGCTATTGGTGCAGAAGCACAGGAAATAGATGGGCTTGCTCTTTGACATCTCCTTTACTAAGATGTGCTTTTTGACATATTTGGCTTCCTGTTCCGCCGCCTTGTATAAGTCTCTCTTGCCAATGAAAAACAGCAGGTCTCCCTTGAAAACATTCCATATTATTTCCAGCATTCTGTTTCGAATCTTCTCTGGCACAAAGACTGCGGAAAACGGAGCTAAAAATATTTTCACTTTTGTCAGCCGCCCGAGCTCGCGTCTTCGGCACATTCCGGTAAATGAGAGGTCTTTTATCTTAAAATCCTCGAAATGTCTGGCAAGAATGTTTTCAAATTCATAATAATCATACTCTTTCTTATGAAAATAGTTCCACGGCGCCTGAAACGGAAAGAGACGTATAGACCTGTTGTGTGTTGACATAATCAGAATTCCGTTGTTTTTCAAAACTCTCTTCACCTCTCTCAAAAAAACCGACGGTTCTTCAAGATTTTCCAGAAACTGAAACGCCACTACTGCATCAAATGAAGAGGATTGAAACGGAAGACTCTTCTTTTCGTCCGAATCAATCATTATGAATTCAATATTATCCCGTTTGTTGTCCTCTCTGGCCCTTTTTATCATTTCAGGATCAGAATCCATCCCCACAACCTTTGCGGCATGAAGACTCATTAACTGAGTGCCTGCCCCTTCCTTGCAGCCCACATGCAGAACTGTTTTTCCTTTTATATAATCCTTTACAATTTCATATTCATGCAAACGAAAGACATTTAACTGATAGACAGCTCTGTCAACTGTCTGACTATTTTCGAAATTTTTTGAATTCATCTGTACTCCTCCATTGGTTTTCTTCTGACAAGCTTTAGAACCGTGAAAAACTGTTCGGTTGCAAAAACTATGGTAAGCCTTACAAGTATGGCACAGTAAAGAACAAATTCAAGTGCTTTGTTTTTAGGTATTGAATATTTTTTAAAAAATTTATACATTCCGATATTGTGGTGAAGCTGAGATTTTGAGAATCCCCTTCTAACACTTGCTCCATGAAAATGCCTTATCACGGCTGAAGGAACATAAACCACCTTTTTGCCGGAAGAGACCATTCTATAGCAAAGGTCAGTATCTTCAACAAACAGAAAATACCTCTCGTCGAAACTCCCCACCTCTTCTATCGTACTGCGGCGCATCATCATTGCCGCGCCCATTATCCAATCAACCTCCTGTACATAGTTATAGTCCATATTTTCAAGCATAAATTCGCGGCTTACCGGATTCTTTGGAAACAGATGGCGGATTATCGAGCGTCTCCCAAAAAAAACATTTATATAATTGGGAAATTGTCTGCAAGACAATTGCAGTGAGCCGTCAAAATATAGGAGCTTGGCACCGGCGCAACCGACATTGGAATCTGCTTTCAGCTGGTCAACAAGCACTTTTATCGCATTGTTTTCAAGAACAGTATCAGGGTTAAGAAGCATTATGTATTCACCGGAAGACCTTTCTATGGCTATGTTGTTGGCGGCTCCGAATCCCATATTCTTTCTATTTCTTATGAGTCTGACATTTTTGAAATTCCTATAGACAATTTCAGCGGTTCTGTCTGTAGAGTTGTTGTCAACTACTATGATTTCATATTCCACATCTTCAGTTTTTGAATATACACCCTCAATGCATTTTTTTATGAAATTTTCCGAGTTATAAGTAACTATTATTATTGTTACCATATCTCATAGCTTATTGAAAATTGAAAGAAGTCTCAACCTCCACACCAACCAGAAAGCCTCCCAGATTATCTTCTTATTCATCTTTGAATCTCCGTCTACCCTGTCTCTGAATATTATGGGGATTTCAATAACTCTGCCGCCTTTTTTGAATATTTTTACATCAATTTCAATTTGAAATCCGTATCCATCCGATTTTATTCTTTTAAGTTCTATGTTTTTGAGAAATGACACCCTATAGCATTTGAAGCCACCGGTAAGGTCGTCTACAGGCACTCCGGTCACCACCTTTGCATATATATTTGCAAAATATGAGAGAAGCAGCCTCTTCATAGGCCAATTAACCACGCTTACGCCATCCGAATACCTTGACCCTATTACAAGATCATTTGATTCTATCACTTTCAGGAATCTCTTTATGTCGCTTGGGTCATGTGAAAAATCGGCATCCATTTCAAAGACGAAATCATAATTATTTTCAATGGCATACTTAAACCCAGTCACATAAGCTGTTCCAAGGCCCATTTTGCCCGGACGCTCAATCATTTGAATTCGCTTATTTGACGCCATCATCTCTTTCACTTTAAGAGCTGTCTTGTCCGGTGAATTATCATCAATTATAAGGATTTCAATTTCGGCAGACTGATTTAAAACGGAATTGATAATTCTTTCTACATTGTCAATTTCGTTGTATGTGGGTATAATAATTAATGTTCTCATATATATATTATATATTGGAGGCAAAAATATTCAAGTAAAAAATTCTATTTATCTTATCAGTGTATATTTGCCCTTTATTTTTTCCTTTCCGTTTTCGATGAGATAAAAATAGAATCCGTTTTTCAGAGATTTTATGCCTTTTATTATATCACCGGGCGAGTTTTTGACCGATGAGAGTGTCACTTCGCTCACTATTGTTCCGAGAGAGTTGTAAATTGTCATACAAACCTGTTCGCTGTTTTCGTCAAACTTTTTTATAATATTTTTATCAATTAGCTTTACTCTTTCATCTTTGTCTCTGTCAACCGGCAGTTCATGGGAAGGACGCAGATATTTTAATACTTTGAATCCATTGTATTGTGCGCCAACATATATATAGTCTCCTACAGCATAGACTCCCCTCGGTGCTGACCCGTCCTGATAGTAACCCAGTTCAAGAGGCATTAAAGGATTTGAGACATCCACTATTGCTATTCCTCCATATTCACACGCAATGTATGCCGTGTTATTTACAACATACACATCAATTGCCTGCCCCCTTGTAACATATGTGCCCAGCTCGACAATTTTATAAGGATCAACAATATTGAAAATTCTTAACTGGCCATCGCCGTCACAGAGGTAAAGAGTTGTATCAACAATGTACAGGTCTGCCGCAAATCCCTTGGTTGGAATATTATTTATAACTATCGGAATATTTTTATTGTGGACATCCACGACATTAAGGCCGTCACTCCAGTTTGCCACATAGGCAATACTCTTTTCAACCCACACATTGTTACAATAATCTGATCCCACCAGACACTGTCCCATTAGTTTGGGAGTGAAGTTTGTCACATTGAAAAGAAGAAGTCCGCCGTACCTGTCAGCCGCATACAAAAACGGTTCTTTGTTCAATGTCGATGTTGTATCAACATTAATAGGAAGAGATTTTTCATTGCCGGACGGATTTTCCGCATATACTCCATAAGTCAGATCACCGGTTTCATAGCTTGATAGAAGAAACGGCTCCGCAGGATCTTCAAATGATATAACCGATACTCCCGGTTTTCTGTCTGCTACAAACACTTTATCCTCATGTATGTACATCCTTTGTACATAACCTCCTGTTTCGCCTGTTCCTATAAGATAAGGAGCTTCTTGATTGGCAATGCTGAAAACTTTTAGCCCTTTGGAGAAATCACAGACCAAACAAAATGTGTCAATAGCAATGACATCAAGCATTCTATCTATATCATAAGTATATGAATAAATAAGTTCAATGTTTGAACTACTTTTAGCAGATTTCGGATATAGAAAGTTGGAATCCAAAGGATTATAGATTGAATAATCAATCTCAGCTGATAAACACAAGCACATCAAAAAAAATAAAATGGAAAAAAGTGTTCTTTTCATAAATCCTCCTTGCATGATATAAGTATATATAGGAATTTATATTTTGTCAATAGGGATCTAATTATTCATGATATCAAAATTTTCATTGAATTTTTTTTACATTTGGGTAATATATAGTTATGAATAAAGTTACCAGCAAACAAATTTTCAACATAATTTCAATCATCGTCACTATTGTGGTCTTTTTCTTTTTAGTATTGAAACTTTCCAAGGAGTTCTCAAAAATTGATTTCAAATCTCTCCATTTCAACATGCATCTTCTTGCTCTTTCCTTTGCATTTGTGCCTATATGGTTCTCGCTTCTCTCCTTGGCATATAAATTCATCCTTTCAAAAATGAACGAATCCATTTCTCTTATCAATTCCATGAGAGTAATAGGACTGTCAACTTTTGGCAGATACATCCCGGGTAAGGTTTGGTTCACGGTTGGAAGGACGATTCTTGCCGAAAGACTTGGAATATCAAAAAGAAGATCGTTTACCGCTGTTATTGTCGAAACATTCTATCTTGTTCTTACGGGTCTTACTTTCTTTCTTATTTCATACGGATATATTTCAAACAATTCAACAGCAATGCTCCTTCTTTTTCCTGTGGCATACATTGCAATATCTTTGGTGAACCCGAGTTTTTTCTCATCCATTATGAACTTCTTTCTTGTAAAATTCAAAAAAGAGCCCATAGAATTTAGCATGGAGCTTAAAGACATATTTATTCTTAACGGCATATACACAGCAATGTGGCTTGCATTCGGACTGCAATTTCTTTTTCTAGTCAAATCAATAGGCGTCTCTGCGAATTCAGTCTTTTTAATTTCAGTTTATCCTATTTCTTGGGTTCTCGGTTTCATAGTAATATTTATTCCATCTGGAATAGGCATCAGAGAGGGAGTGATGGTATTTCTTCTCTCTCATTCGCTTTCGGGAAGCATTGCATTGACGATTTCAATTCTGTCAAGGATTCAAATGACTCTGAGCGAACTTCTTTTTCTTTTCACACTCATAAAGAGCGATATTCTATGGAGGAAAAATGAAAAATCATAAAGACAAATTAATTTTGCTCTCTGTTCTGATAATTTTTTCATCTTTGTTTTTGAGAGATGTCATCTTTTCAAAGAAGATGCTTTTCGGAACAGACTGGCTTTCAGGCACATACATGCAGAGGGATTTTTTTGAAAGGAGCATCAAGGCAGAAAAGCAGTTTCCTCTGTGGAACCCCAGCCAGTTTGCCGGAATTCCTGCAGGCGAAGGATTCTTCGGAGAGATCTTTCATCCTCTGACACTACCTCTAAAATATGTCTTTCCGACATTCACTGTTTGGACTCTTATATTCTTCATTCACATGATAATAGCCGGTTTCGGAATGTACCTTTATCTTTCAAGAAAGGTTAAATCAAAACTTGTCGCAGGAATATTTTCTGTTGTTTTTATGTTTACAAGCGCAATGCTCTCGGAAATCTACGGCGGACACGACGGAAGGTTCATGGTTATATCATGCCTGCCGATTCTTATTTACTGCATAGACAAAGCGCTTGAAACTCTCACTGTCAAATGGTTTATGCTTTCATCCATTCCCTCTGCGATGATGCTTCTAACGGGCCACATACAATCCTCCTATTATGCAATAGTTTTCTCTCTCTTCTATATTGCATTCAATCATATAAATTCAGCATATACTCACAAATTCAGAAATTACACTTTTGCGGCGGCTGTTGTTCTGGGATTTTTCTTTTCTCTGATACAGAAATATGCCGGGTTTGCCGTTTTTCTTCTTGTGGTAGTGATACTACCTGCAATACTTGACAGAAAAATGAGAAAAGAGACTGTCAGAATCTACACATACTCCGCGGTATTTGTTGCAATGACTGTGGCTCTCTCCCTCGTACAGTATCTTCCGATAATGAGATTTCTTCCTTTTGCGGCAAGGGGAATGGAGAGGGATTATGCCTATGCAGTTTCATGGTCAATGGGATTCCCCGACATCTTCGACCAGTTGGTAAGCGGATTTGCAGGAATCAACATAAACCAGACAAACACATACTGGGGCGAAAACCCATTCAAACTTCATTCTACATACATTGGGGTAATTCCATTTATTCTTGCATTGGCCATGCTATTGAGTTCCAAAAAAAGAAGCATGACTCTATTCTTTTCCGTCTCCTTTGTAACAGTCATCATACTCGCCTTGGGAGGAAACACTCCGCTTTACAGAATGTTTTATTCTCTCTTCCCCTATGTCGATAAATTCCGCGCTCCAGAGCTCATATTTTTCATTGCCTCATTTTCAACGATTGTTCTTGCCGCACTTATATTTGACGAGGAAAATTCAGATTCACTTTTATATACGGCCTCTTTCGCCGGGCTTTTCGGTTTACTAATACTTCTCTTCCCTCAGTTGGTAATTGACATTTTTCAAAAAACCGCAGGCCAAAAATATGAGTCGCTTAGAACTGCGGTCACTTCATCTTCGGCAAGCGCTTTTAAAACTGTTATTTTTGCTGTGGCGACATTCTTTTCTTTCAAACTCTCAAAGGGGAAATCAAAAACTCATGTCCTGCTTATTCTCGGATTTTTAATGGTTTCAGACCTATGGGTCAACAATGCAAAATTCGTAGTGCCGGTAGATTCGCCTGATAAGTATTTTGCCGAAGACGATGTAGTAAAAAGTCTTCATGAAGATAATGACAAATACAGGTTATTTTCATTCGGATATAGAAATGACGACTACCTTACGCTTCACGGTTTTGAGATAATTTCAGGCAACCACCCTTCTCCATTTGCAGATTATCAGAAATTTATAAATAACGGTGAATCAGTTATGTTCAATCCGGAAAAAATATTCATGGTTCCGAACAGAATAAAGTTTTTGAATGTCAAGTATTCTATCGTTCCCTTCATTCCCTCTGATACTGCAGGATTTGACGAGAGGTCTAAAAATGCAATAATGTTCTATGGCGGTTTGTACAGGTCAATGGGTTTCAGGGAGGTCGGCAGAATAAACAATTACTCTATAATGGCACTGAAAAGTTACCTCCCCCGTGCATTCTGCATAGATTCATACATTGTTATGGAAGATCTGGATTCTATTTTAAAGACAATTGATTCGGACACCTCCTGCGGCCTTGATTTCGCAATATTCAATGAGGATCCCAAAATCACCTCAACAGACGAGGAGCTTAAGTCGGATGTCACTATAGTCAAATACACACCCAATCGCATAGAACTGAGCGTAAAGACAAACAAAGAGTGCATGCTTGTCATCCTCGACCAATACTATAAATCGTGGAAATGCTCCGTGAATAATTCTCCGGAAAAGATTTATAAAGCATTTGGATTATTCAGGGGAGTAAAAATGCATCAGGGCGAGAACAGAGTGGTTCTATGGTTTGACCCAAACCTGCAGATATTTTCAGCCATTGTGAGCCTTTTGGCTCTTGCTTTTATTATTCTTTTTGCTCTTCTGAAAAAACCTAATTCCTAATACTGCCTATCAGCAGACCATTCGCACAGAAGTATGGGTATCCGTATTTTGAAAGCAGAATATCCTTTTCCTGCGCCTCAACCCAATGATTTTGTCTGTCTGTTCTTATCAGGTAGATTTTGCTGTTTAATTTGATTTCTCCGCTGAAAATCATTTTATCCAGTTCCGGATTGTAATTTATCGGCACAGAAAAAACAAGCTCTCCGTCTTTGTCAAGAAGCTTTTTTATATGCTCTATGACTTCTTTCACCTTCTCCGGATTTCTGGGATTTTCATCCCATCCTATATGTTCAAAAGTGGAGATGCTTATTATAAGTTTATATTTCTTTTCCGGTAAGTATGATAGAATATCCTTCTGTATTATATTTTCCATCCTCTCATACTTGTCAAGAATGTCATAATCTGTTTTATAGTAGTGACTAAGGACATTTCCGACTTCCAGTATTTGATTTGAAGTGAATTTGTCAATCAGATTTTTGAATATCGGTATTTCAACAATTCTCTCATTCGCCCAGGTCGAACGATACTTATGATAAAAATAATAAAGCTCGCCTCCCTTAAAAATGAATTTTTCATGCTCCTTCATTTTGTTGTAATAAATATGAAGGAATGGTGAGAATAATTTTTCCAATGAATATTCAACAGTGTACTTTAACCCGTACCTCTTTATGTACTCTTGAAGTCTCTCTGTTAATTTCCAGTTGTAGATGTCATATTTTTCCATTTTTCCTCACTTTAAATAGATTATTTTTCTGCACAGCACATTTTCTTTTGTTCTAAGTAAAATGAAATAGCTTCCTGAACTAATGTCGGGAATCTGAAATTCGTTCATTCCAATATTCAAATTCAGGGAATTATCCATAATTCTCCTTCCGGACAGATCGAGTACTTCCATTCGGCAGATTTCTTCTGATTCCGACAAGATTTTAATTCTCCCCAAAAAAAATGTTTGTATCGATATAGATTCATTCGACTTAAAAGGAGGATTTTCACAAACAGCCAGTGGGTCACAAAATTCATAAATATTCATTCCGGAAAATTCCGCACAAGAGAAAACAGTATCATTTCTTATAGAAATACCTTTGGATACATCATATCCTGTGTAGAACCCTATAAGAGTGGAAGACCCGTTCTGATTAAGATAATAAACGTAAATTCCTTCTGCGTTGCCCACAAAAAGACGATTTCTGTTAAATTGCATCTCAATAGCACTTCCAATCGGCATACTATCAATTTGAATCGGATTAGATGCATCGGAGACATCATAACACCTTACGCCGTTTGAATATTCAGCCACATAAAGAATAGTATCCCTTATATAACATTCACAAGAGTAGTCAGATGTCGGAATGGTAGATATTACATCTAAGTTATTCTTATCGGATATATCAACTATCGAAGTTCCATTATCCCAATTGCACACATATGCTCTGTCCCCTTTTACATAAACGTCATTTGAAGTGAATGTTACGGTGTAGATGCTGTCTTTCAGGAGAAGAGTGTCGTTTTCAATTGAGAATACTTTAAATCCATCAGGTCCTGCAGCATAAACAAATTGTGAGTCCCCCCATATTCCCGTTATCACGTCTCCATCATTGTAGTGAGCTTTGATTGGAGGTAATACACCTTCCGAAAGATCAAGAAGACATAGTCCTCCGTCTCGGTTTGCTGAATAAAGATAATGTCCAAAAAAGGAAAATCTTTGAGGATAGCCATTTACAGCAATTGTTCCCAATTCTATTAAATTTTCCACATCGGAAGCATTGAAAACTCTTATATCATTTGCAAAATCCGCACAGTAAAGCAAATTGCCATAGCACTCCACATCAAGAAGTCTATCGGCATCAGTAATGCATGTATCAATAAGAATGAAATTCAGGCTGTCTGAAAAACACATTAATGAAACAAACAGCAAAACAAAAATAATCCCCATCCTCTTCATTATTATTCTCCTTTTAAAAGTTTATCATACTTTTCGCTAACTTTATCTACAGCAAAATTTTTACTAATATAATCAAAGGATCGTTCGCGTATTTTATTATATAAACCAGGATTGGCAATCAATTTATTTATCTTTTCGGCAATGTCAAATTCATTTTTTTCTTTTGAAAAGAGACCGGTCTCTCCATCTTGTATAATATCTGTTATTCCTCCTATTCCGGTAGCAACGCAGACAGCGCCGTGCATCATTGCCTCAACTAAAACCATTCCAAGACCTTCGGTGTCTCCCCTTGAATCATGGACTGCCGGAAGAACAAATATTTTCGCTCTATCATACCATTTATCAAGCTCTTTATCTCTGACCCAACCCTCAAATGAGACCTTCTCTTCAATTCCTTCATTCTCCGCCAGCTCTTTTAAACGGTTCAATTCCGGTCCTTCGCCTATTACAACAAGTTTATAATCTTCTTTGATGTATTTCATCGCCTTGATAAGATACTCTGTCCCCTTTCTTTCAACCTGGCGACCGACAGTCAGAATTATGTTCTCTTTCTTATTTTCTCTCCACTCTATAATCTTCACTCCATAGGGAATTACAGAAACTTTAGTCATTCCGGAGAGTTCTTTTACCTCTTCAGCAGTTGCATTTGAAATTGCGACAATTGAATCTGATGATTTGCAGATATATCTGAAGATGAATTTTATTCTTTTAAATTTGCTTTTAAATAGTTTGAGTTCGGCTCCATAAAATACGGATACGATTTTTTTCCTAAAAATCAGTTTTGCCGGTAATGTTATAAAGAAAAGAGGAAACGGCCAATGCACAATTATTGCATCTATATTTTTCTCTTTTACGAGCTGCAGGCAACTGATAATTCCTGCAATGAAAAATGCCGGCAGAAGCATAATTGAAAGCGGATTCTTTTGGATATAATCTTGAATTGTCAGATCATGGGTCATTTTCATCAGTTTTTTGGGAGCATAGTTAAATCTGTAAATTTTAATATTGCCGAGTTTCTGATTTTTTTTTACATTTTTATATCCGCTTGTAAGAACAGACACATCATTCTTCTCAGCCTGAATTTTCAAAAGATTGACAAGCCAGGGAGTTATTATATCATCCTTGTCTCTTTGAAAAGCTGTTGTAATATGAAGAATCTTCATTTAATTCAAAAACCCAAGTTTCAGTATTGTATAAAATGTCCTCATCGCATCTTTGAGCCGTATCTTCTTGCCTTGCGAGTAATCGCGCGGATAGTATCTTATGGGAGCTTCCCTGTATCTGGCTTTCATTCTTATCAGTTTGATTGTTATCTCGGGATCTATTCCGAATCCCTTGGATTTTATATCTATTCTTCTGAACATGTCTGCCCTTACAGTCTTATAACAGGTCTCCATATCATTGATTCTGCGCCCGATAAGGAATGATGTCGAAAGAGTCATAATCATATTTCCCGCATACTGAAGAATTGTCAGTTTCTTCAGATTCTCCGGAGAAAACCTATTTCCGTAAACCACATCGGCATATCCCTCCTCTATCGGCTTCACCAGAGAATAATAATCATCAGGATCATACTCAAGATCTGCATCCTGAATTATGACTATGTCACCGGTCACATAATCCGCTCCGGTCCTTATTGCGCCAGCCTTTCCTTTATTTGTTTCGTGGAACACAATTTTCAGATCAGGAAAATTCATTGATTTGAGTATCTCTCTCGTGCCGTCAGCAGACATATCATCCACTATTATTATTTCCTTTTCCAACTTGACATTTCTCACCTTCTCAACAATCTGCCTTATGTAATCCCTCTCATTGTATGCCGGAATAATTACTGAAAGCTTCATTTGTTTCTTTTTTTAATCTCTTCAACCTCTTCAAATATTATTGCCATGAGTTCTGCTATGAATCCAATGGCAAAAAGAACAAGACCTGACAGTATCAAGAGCATTACAAGGTAGAGAAGAGGCCTGAATCCGAGATTGAATCCGAATCTCAGAATCAAGGCGGTTATTCCGGTGAGAATTCCGAGAGCAAGCAGACCGGCTCCCGATACTCCAAAGAATAGCATCGGCTTTTTTAAAAATGAGATAACAAATTTTACTGTCATCATATCGAATATTCCTATGAAAATTCTGAAGCTTGTGCCATACTTTGAAACTCCGTGTTGACGCTGATGAAGTTCGACTTTCTCTTCACAGACCGTAAAACCCTTGTTCACAGCAAGAGAAATTATGTATCTGTGCCACTCTTTTCTCAGGTGAATTTCAGAGAAGACCTCTCTTTTTAAAACTTTTAGACCGTTCTGGTCATGAATCGGAAGATTGAAGATCCTTCTTGACAGATTGTTGTACACTTTCGAAACGAATGCTTTTGTGTACTTCCCCTGCTTCCATCCTGTACAGATATCATACCCGTCCTTCTCAATCCTTGACACCATCTTTGGAAGCTCTTCAAGAGAATACTGCATGTCAGTATCATAGACCGCTATTAGTTTCCCTGAAGATACTTTCAGTCCTGTAAGGATTCCCTCTGTCTTGCCGAAATTTTTTCTGTGTTTTGCAATTATAATATTTTTATATGTTTTGGATGCTTGCACCATCTTCTCGTATGTTCCATCTTTAGAACCGTCATCAATCAGAACAAGTTCATAAGATATTTGCTGTTTTTTATTGAATTCGTCAAACAATTTAGCAAGAATAGGAACATTATCCTCTTCATTGAATGCTGAGGATATGACAGAGACCTTTATTTCACTCATTTGACCTTTAAAACCTTCTCAGTTAGATTGTTTCCTGATTTATCGGAGAATCTTACATAGTAAATTCCTCCGGCAATATTTTGGGAGGGCGAATAGAAGCTCTCTTTCGACAGATCCAAACTTTTCTTTTCAACTACCTCACCGATGGCATTTATCACTGCGACTTCAATAATACCTGCTCCGGACACTCTTGCTTTGTAAGGCGACTTTTTTGTCCAAAGGTTGTTCTCAGAAATGACTGATAAAATCTGTCCATATCCATCAACAAAAAACTGACCAAGATGCTCTCTTACTCCGCTCTTTCTCAGCGCAAAAACATCATATTTTCCTGCTTCGCTGTTTTTGTGGGTAAATTGACCATTTAAAGATTGTGATGTAAAAACATTTTTCTCGTTAAAATCAATTTCAACTGAAGAGAGAGAGGAATTCTCAAGCGAATAGTTGATTATTACATCCGCCTTGTCCCTTCTAACAGCAATGTTTATCTGCTGAAGCTTCGTATCAACTGAAATGCTATCTGCACCACCCGCCTCCTCATACCTTGCCGCAAATTCCTGCAAGAAGAGGTCTGCAAAATATTTTGAATGGAGAAGAACAAGATTTTCGTCATTTCCATCCTCTGCGGCATCAGACCAGTTGAATGATCCAGTCGCGACTATCGGGTTTGAGTCCCACTGGTCTGCATCAATAAGCATATATTTGTGATGCAGAAGGTTACCGTCAACTGAATCACGGAAGACATCCGCAGGCGGCGACCAAGGATTGTTGTTTGATGAATTATTCCATAGGCCTCTCATATCGAGTGATTTCGAATAGTCGGCATTCCAGTATGTTGCATCAAAGACACCGCGGACATCTACGCCGCCGTCGTATTTTGATTTCATAGCGTCGGATATTCCCTGATGAGAGAAGACGAATATGCAAAAGTATATAGAACTGTTGGCTGTGGCTATTGCGGTCATAAGCTTTGATGCACAGCCGTCAGAAGGCGACATATAGACTTTCACAGTATCATTGTCAACAATAAAAACATGCGAAATATTGTCTGTCTTCTGAGTCGAGAATTTAGAGACAGAGGCATTGGGTGTCATTGTGGTAGAACCCCACATTTCAGTGAATTCCTTAATGTAGTTTTCAGCTACCTGTCTGTCCCTTATTATTATGGAATTATTCGCATTTCTGTCTGTGCAGTTGTCGGTTATGTTCCATGAACCGGTGAATGTGTATGTTGTGTCAATCACACAAAACTTGTTGTGCATTAAGTTGCTTCCCTCATATGAAAGCGGGAAATCATCATCTATAACGGTTATTCCTGCCGCCTCAAGCTGAGAAACCTGAGCAAGAGTCTCATAGTCTTTATCTGTTATAAATCTTATCTTCACACCTCTGTTGTGAGCCGCTTCAAGAGAATCGGCAACAATCTGCCTGTCAAAATCGTAAAAACAGCAGTCGATTGTTTTTTGCGCATTATGAATGTATTTTACAAGATAAAAGTCGAGGGAATCTTCGCCTGAAGCAACATTCATATTTGCCAGAGTTACATCAACACTCTTGTTGAAATGCACCTCAAAATAAGATTCTCCTGTATCAGCGACTATATACCTATAGTATGAAGCCGGAGCCGCAGGAGGAGCGTAAACTGTTCTTCCTTTATCATCAACAGCTTTCAAAAAATATCTGATGTCTGAAGATTTGGAATAACTTGGAATCGTATCTAAGAATGTCGTATCACCGGTTTGTCTGTTCATTGTCGAAGAATCCGTATTTATGAAATTGTTGTTAGACCAATATAATTTCACATAATTAACACTCGTATCGGATGTGGCATTGCATGAAATTATTACTTTATCAAGAAAATTAGGTGAAGAGGGATTCTGTGAAAAATTGCTTATCATTAGTCCTTGTGGATTTAAACCGCCTGTTTCCGGTCCTGCAAATTCCTGTCCCGATTCGTATGCCCATGATACTGACAGGGACTCAGATACTTCATCAAAAAATTCAACTCCTTCCACATTATCCGGATTTCTTAGAAAGGAAGTATCTACTTTTACAGGCAACATTAGAGGATACCAAATACTTTCAGGAGTTACAAATGCATCTGTCGTATCTCTCTTTTTTAAAAATGCAAAACAATCTATTATTGAATCATTTTCGTTTTTCAAATAAATTTGTTCGCCCGTATTGTTGAGGCCAGACCAACTACCTGAAAGTCCTTTTGCATCTGTGGAACCTGGGGTTAAAGCAAAATCCGGAGCAAATCCGTAATACAGCATGAAAGAGTCTGCGAACCACGCCAACGTAATTTTTCCACCCGGGTAAAGATAGTGGTTGTCAATTGGAATTACCCAAGCGCCTTCTCCCGTCTCTCCAAATCCCTGATCTGTCAATTTCCATCCATCTATTAAAATCGGGTGTAACCCATTATTGTAAATCTCAATCCATTCGGATCTGTCACTTACATTTATAGGATTTATCATGACCTCACTTATAAGGGGTGAATGACCGAACAATAGAGAAGGAATCACTGCCGCAAGAAGAAGAATCGTAGAGTAAAAAAAGCGTTTCATAGAGACTCCTTTGCTACCTGGCAACTTTTCTGTCCATATCCCGCAGTCGTCTCACAAGAGTTGTGATGAGAGCTCCAAGCATCGGGTCTTCCTCAATCTGCTTAAGGAGAGATTTTCTGTCAAGCATTATCACAGTGGCATCTTCAAAGGCGCCTGCTGACGCAGACCTTGGTCTGCCGTCTATTATGGACATTTCCCCTATGAATTCTCCCTCCGTAACAATTGCAAGACGCTTTTTATCATCTCCCTCATTTATGAATATTTCAATCTTTCCGCTCTTGACCATATACACTTCATCAGGGGGGTCTCCCTGCCTGAATAGTATGTCGCCTTTTTTTAAGCTTTTTTCAAAGGTGTTCAGAATATTGCGTCACCCCCTCTTTTTGGTGGGATATTTGAGCTCCCAGTCAACTACGAGCGGAGCCACTACAAAATCGGAAGAGTATGTTCCTATAAATACTCCGATAATCAGAGTAAACGCAAAATCATGAATAACTGCGCCTCCGAAGACAAACAAACTAAGAAGCACAAAAAGTGTAGTGCTTGATGTTATGATAGTTCTTCCGAGCACCTGATTTATAGATTTATTAACAATGTCGGGGAATGAATCCTTTCTGAGGAGTTTTATATTCTCCCTTATCCTGTCTGAAACAATTATAGAATCATTTATTGAATACCCTATAAGAGTCAGAAGAGCCGCTATTATTTGTATCGACATCTCTCGTCCCGTCAATGACAAGAATCCTAAAGTTATCAGAACATCATGAAATAGTGCTATAACCGACGAGACTCCGAAACGGAATGTAAACCTGAACCACACATAAACAAGAATGGCGAGCATCCCCAAAAGAACTACCCAAAGTGATTTCATCTGCAGTTCCTTTGACATTGCGGCACCGACAACCTCTTCTCTGTCAACCCTGATATTATTTTCTTTGAACTTTTCTTTCAGATGATTGACAAGTTTTTCAGAGGGTGAAAAGACAACTGCTTTTGTCTCTTTTTTTGCCAATGTAGAATCAACCCATTCTGCAACAATCTTTGAAGCTGTATTTTTGTCTTTGGTTATCTGAATCTGTATTTTCTTTTCGGGGCCGACATTGTCGGAATAATCGGTTGCAAAAAGATACAAATCAATTATGGTATCCTTTGCAAATCCTTCAACAGATATGTCAATAGTGCCGTATTCGTCAAGTATGTCATACTTGTCAATTGCGCTTACCTGCTGAACCGCAGAGTATATGTCGGAACGCAGGAAAAGATTTTTTATCGCGCTCTTGTCATCTTTGACTCTCACCCTTAAAGCCACGGATTTCTCTCCTGCCGTTGGGTTCGGGTATGTTGCGAACTCGGCCACAACAGGTCCCAGAGTGTCCTTGTCCTTCTCATAGTCGCCCTGCACTTTAATAAGGAAATCCGAGGATGTTCCGTATTTCTGAATCATCGCATTGCCGTATCCGGCCTCTTTTACTGCTGTTCTAAGTTGGTCAATATGCACCTCTTTGTCAAAATGCACCTGAAGTACTATTCCGCCTGTAAAATCTATTCCTGATTTCAATCCTCCGTGAAAAAGCATTGAAAGCAGACTCACAATTATCAAAATTATGGAAATAGCATAAGTAATTTTTCTGTTCTTTATAAAGGCTATCTCCGGAAGTTTTATCTTGGAAAATGACATCATTCCTCCTTATATTGAAAGCCGCTTAAAGTTCTTGTTGCTTGTGATCAGGTCAAAAATCACCCTTGTCACGAATATCGCGGTGAAGAAACTGACCACCAGACCCAATCCCAATGTAACCGCGAATCCCTTAATAGGTCCGGTTCCGAACCAATATAGAATGATTGCAGTCACAAGAGATGTGAGATTGGCGTCAAGTATCGTGGTGAATGCTTTTGCATAGCCTGTTGAAATCGCAGTCTTCATTGTCTTTCCCGAGGCTATCTCCTCCCTGATTCTTTCAAAAATAAGCACATTGGCATCGATGGCTGTACCTACGAGAAGAATGAGTCCCGCCATTCCGGGCAGAGTCAGTGTAGTGCGGAACAATGAAAGGACCGCGAGAAGTATCGTAAGGTTTAAAATCATTGCAAGGTCGGCAATGAGCCCAGACATTGCATAATATATTGCCATAAAAATAAATACCACTATGGCTCCGTAAATTATTGATTTTACTCCCTGATTTATGGAATCCGAACCGAGAGATGGTCCGACAGAGCGTTCTTCAACAATCTTTACTGGCGCGGGAAGAGCTCCTGCCTTTAGTATTATGGCAAGGTCCTTCGCATCATCTATAGTTCCCGTTCCCATGGAAATTTCCGTATTTCCCGAAGGTATTCTCTCCCTAACCACAGGAGCTGAAACAATTATTGAATCAAGAGAGAATGCTATTCTTCTGCCTATGTTTGAACCTGTTATAGATGCCCACTTGTTTTTTGCCGTACGGTTCATTGTGAGCTGTACTTTGACTCCGTATGGATTGTCGCTGGTTCCTATGCCCGGAAGAGCTTCAAGTATTGCGTCTCCCTTCAAAACAGCGTTTTTGTCCACAAGATAAAGCATTGAAGTTGTCGTGCCCTCTCTCTCCCTCTCTCTGCCCCACATTATTATATAATCAGCAGGAATAAGCTTCTTTATCTCTTCTATTGCGAGAATGTCTTTTATTACCTGCACATTTTCAGGATAAACAATGAAATCAGAGCCATTGTAATCAACTGAAGTGCCAAGCCTCTCATTCTCCTCATATTTCAAATCATCAAGCCTCTTATCTATGTTTTCAATGAGTTTTTGAAAGACATCATTTTCCGCCACTATTCTGAATTCGAGCTGAGCCGTCTGCCCGAGTAGGGCTTTTGCCCTCTCTCTGTCAACAACTCCCGGAAGCTGGATATTTATTCTGTTGGCTCCCTGTTTTTCAATGACTGGTTCAGAAACTCCGAACTGGTCTATTCTGTTCCTTATAATTTCAAGAGCTCTGTCAACAGCTCCGTCCGCCTCTTCCTTTGACAGCTGTGTCTTGTCAACTTCAAGTATCAGGTTCATTCCTCCCTGCAGGTCAAGACCCAGATGAAGCGCTCTGTCTTTTAAGCGGCTTATTTCATCGGGTTTCATCTTCACCTTGTCTTCATTTGAAAGTGTGTAGTACTTGAATGTAAAGTAGAGCTGGTACAAAGAAAGCGCCAGCACCAAGACAACAATCAGAACTCTCCATCTGATATCCAGTTTCATTAAGCCTCCTATGCATTATATATAATTACAAAACAAATAAGTATAACATACTGATATAGTTATGTCAAGAATTTTGAGTTTAACAGAAATTTAAATTAGTTTTAGATACTTAACGGTGTATGACTTTGCCATAGTTTTCAGTTTTATAAAGTATATCCCGTTCTTTAAGTGTCTGATGTCTGTTTTGTGTTCGCCTGTTGTCTTTGATTCCTCTTTAATTAATTCTCTTCCTGATATATCGTATACTGTTAATGTTGCTTCTGTATTTGCATTCCACTCTATTGTCTTACAACCTGTTACTCTGATACTCTGTAACTCTGCAACATCTTTTATCTCACGGCTTTCTCCCGTCCCTTCCGGCCCAAAGTCGCCTCTGAGTATCACCTCATTATAGCAAGGGTATCTGTATGGCTCGCTCCCGTTTATGGTTATACTGTCAGGGCTTATTGTATCTCCAACTGCTATCGTAGGGTTTTCTGTATTCGTCTTAAACTTTATAAACATCCTGTCCCTCGCTGTGTTCCACCACACCGCTCCCAAGCTGTCTGTCCCGTCAAGCCATGTATGGCTATTGCTCAGTTTCAATACTTCATCTATGTTACCTCTGTTCACTGTGCAGGTATCCATGCTTCTGTTAAAATACAGGCCCACTATATCATCCTCATCTATCCCGTCTCCCACCACTGTCCCCTCATACGCCACTGCAGAATCAAGTGTGGGTTTGTTTTCATCATACAAAGTATCCCATTCTATTATGTATGTCTTCATTACCTCCATATCATAAGTCAATGGCAGTTGGGGGTCCGACTGGCCTGTCCAGATTATCTCTGCTCTGCCATTGCCTGTGAAGTCATATACCAATACAAGGCTCCCTGAGAATGTGTCATTATCCATGCTCCATATCATCTCGAAGCTGTCATCTTCTGCCACCTCAAACACTTCTATTATGCTTCCTGCGCAAAGCACAAGTTCATCTTGTCCGTCTCCGTCTATGTCTCCATAGTCGCCTCCGCAGCCGTCAAAAGATGCTCCAACCGGCCCGTAGTCCTTCCGAATCCAATGGCTCCATATTGTATCATATAAGTCATTACTCTTTGTTTCGCAAATACCAAATAGCCATTCAGCAGGCGACTGGTCGTATGCCTTGCCGGCTGTCATGAATTCATTTAAGTTATCTTTGTCTATATCATTCATTATTTTTATCAGTCCCCCGCCCCTATATGAATCCGGATCAACTATATTCGTAAATGTGTCATTATCCGAATCCTTTGATTCCCATATCGTCGCTCCCATATTCGTCCCTGCTACCACATCCAATAAGCTGTCATCATCAACATATCCTACATCCATTGTGTAAACTATTCTGAAGTCTCCTCCGTTGTCACTCACATATTCCACATGGTAGCTGTTATCGCTGTCACTCTCTGCATAAAACCAGCCGTATGGCTCTCCATACTCTTGATACGGATTAGGTGAACCGTAAAACCTGTCTCTCCCGTCCGTCTTGAATAAATTGGTGGAGGATAATGCGTATAATCCATTTTCAAACACATGGCCACTTGTCCAAGTCCATATATTATTAATCATATTTGTATCTGATTGTTCTTGTACTGCTACGCTACTTGTATCATACAAAGTTGAACCCAGATAATCTATTTTTCCATCTAAATCAAAATCACCATCGTCATATACCCAGCCGGAGTCTAGAGTGTTACACTTTTCAAATGAATTTGAAAAGCCATTATATTCATAAAAATCTGATTGGATTCTATTAACATAATAATTTATTATTAACAAACTTCTGTTATTATAATAATTTAATTTGGTTAGGACATCATATGAAACAGGATGCCCAGTCCCAACATTCAATATTTGTTTTATCTGAAACTCATCTCCATTTATAATTGACGCTGACAGCATTACTGCCAGCGTCAGTATCAATAGTAATCTTTTCATTTGCCCCTGATTATCTTATTCATTCTACTTTATCACCATCACCTTGCCCGTTTGTCTCATTCCGCCTACTTCTACTGTGTAAAAGTATATGCCGCTTGACATCCTCTCCGTTTCTATTACTATGCTGTTTGTTCCGCTCTTCACCTGCTTCTTTATCGGCATATTCACCTCTCTGCCTGTTATGTCTATCACTTCTATGTCTCCTTCTCCTTTCATATATTTACCTTATTATTATCTGCTTCTGCGTGATTGATTCATTGTTAGTTTTCAGTTTTATAAAGTATATCCCGTTCTTCAAGTGTTTGATGTCTGTTTTGTGTTCTCCTGTTGTCTCTGATTCCTCTTTAATTAATTCTCTTCCTGATATGTCATAAACTGTTAATGTCGCTTCTGTATTTGTATTCCACTCTATTGTCTTACAACCTGTTACTCTGATACTCTGTAACTCTGCAACATCTTTTATCTCACGGTTTTCTTGTATCCCTGTCGGCCCAAAGTCGCCTCTGAGTATCACCTCATTATAGCAAGGGTATCTGTATGGTTCGCTTCCGTTTATGGTTAGACTATCAGGGCTTATTGTATCTCCTACCGCTATTGTAGGGTTTTCTGTATTTGTCTTAAACTTGATGAACATTATTGTCCTTATACTGTTCCACCACACCGCTCCCAAGCTGTCTGTCCCGTCAAGCCATGTATGGCTATTGCTCAGTTTCAATACTTCATCTATGTTACCTCTGTTCACTGTGCAGGTATCCATGCTTCTGTTAAAATACAGGCCCACTATATCATCCTCATCTATCCCGTCTCCCACCACTGTCCCCTCATACGCCACTGCAGAATCAAGTGTGGGTTTGTTTTCATCATACAAAGTATCCCATTCTATTATGTATGTCTTCATTACCTCCATATCATAAGTCAATGGCAGTTGGGGGTCCGACTGGCCTGTCCAGATTATCTCTGCTCTGCCATTGCCTGTGAAGTCATATACCAATACAAGGCTCCCTGAGAATGTGTCATTATCCATGCTCCATATCATCTCGAAGCTGTCATCTTCTGCCACCTCAAACACTTCTATTATGCTTCCTGCGCAAAGCACAAGTTCATCTTGTCCGTCTCCGTCTATGTCTCCATAGTCGCCTCCGCAGCCGTCAAAAGATGCTCCAACCGGCCCGTAGTCCTTCCGAATCCAATGGCTCCATATTGTATCATATAAGTCATTACTCTTTGTTTCGCAAATACCAAATAGCCATTCAGCAGGCGACTGGTCGTATGCCTTGCCGGCTGTCATGAATTCATTTAAGTTATCTTTGTCTATATCATTCATTATTTTTATCAGTCCCCCGCCCCTATATGAATCCGGATCAACTATATTCGTAAATGTGTCATTATCCGAATCCTTTGATTCCCATATCGTCGCTCCCATATTCGTCCCTGCTACCACATCCAATAAGCTGTCATCATCAACATATCCTACATCCATTGTGTAAACTATTCTGAAGTCTCCTCCGTTGTCACTCACATATTCCACATGGTAGCTGTTATCGCTGTCACTCTCAGCATAAAACCAGCCGTATGGCTCTCCATACTCTTGATATGGGTTTGGAGACCCGTAAAACCTGTCTCTCCCATCTGTCTTGAAAAGATTGGTTGTCGTTAAGGCAGCTATACCATTTTCCATGACTGCTCCGCTATTCCAGGTCCATTCAACATGTATACTATCACTATCAGTTTGTTCGCATATATATATTGTTGTTAGCGACGAAGGCAATACTCCGAGGATATCTGTAATGCCATCATAATCATAATCACCAAAATCCACCAGATTACCATTTTCAATTGTTTTAATTAATTCCATATCTTTTTCAATTGAATTATAAATGTAGAAATAATTATAATAATGAAGTTGCCATGAACATAGCTTTAAGATTTCTTCACTATTCATCAAAAATGCTCTTGGGGCAGATAAACTGCTAGGTCCTCCATCTCCAATATCAAATATCTGTCTTATCTGGAACTCTTCAGCAATAATAATTGACGCTGACAGCATTACTGCCAGCGTCAGTATCAATAGTAATCTTTTCATTTGCTCCTGATTATCTTATTCATTCTACTTTATCACCATCACTTTGCCCGTTTGTCTCATTCCGCCTACTTCTACTGTGTAAAAGTATATGCCGCTTGACATCCTCTCCGTTTCTATTCTTATTGTGTTTTCACCTCTCTTCACCTGCTTCTTTATCGGCATATTCACCTCCCTGCCTGTTATGTCTATAAGCTTTACAGTCAATTCATCATCTCTGTCTGTCATTATCTTGAATACTATCTGCTTACCATTGATTTTATCCACTTTAATCCCGCAGTCAATATCCTTTCCTTCTTCTGATGGATTAAACAGCTTAATCTTCTTTGCTCCGGCATTGCTTACCTCTGACTCTATCTTGTCAAACTCATAAACCTTCATCTCCACTGTTCTGTTTGGACTGCCTATTACTCTGTCAAGGTATATCTCTATACCCCTGTCTTCTGAGTAATCATTCCTGTCTATCCGTATCTGTGTTGTGTTTTCTTTACCGTATATCACTGTCTCAAGCTCTCCATCTACTACTACGACATACGGCTGATTCTTGTTGTTGTTTGTTGTCTTAATCTCAACCATGTAGTCCTTGTATCTGTTTAGTCCGTTATATGTCCCGCTTATCCTCTCCACCTTCTGTTTATCTCCTGAAGGCAGGTAGTCCTTCAAATAGCTTGTTGTTGTAATAACAGTAGGAATACTCAGAGTTATCTCATTGCCTATAAGGGCTGATGCCATATCCTCTGAAACCACCCTGTCATAGCTCGTTTCAATCCTATAGTAGTCATCCTTCTTTACAGTATATACGCTCCTCACATATATCTTTGTCAATGCACTGTTTGAAGTCACATACATTGCTATCTCAGGATTAAAGATACTGTCTGAAGCGTTTATCTCTATATTGGCATATGTTGATTTTATCAGCTTCGGACATACCACCATTTTATTCCCATTCTCTATGTATGTCAGGATTTTATCCTTTATCTTAGGATATCTCTTGTCTGTCTCCGTATTATCATAAGCAAACCTCACTCCATCCAAATAAATTCTATAACTGTTCAAAGCTACTTCCTCCTGCCACACAATCTTCAAATTGTCAGTATATGATTTCGGATTGACATACGGATTGCAGGACTTAGTTGATGTGTTGGATTGGTTGGTTATAGAATTCCATAAATTTGTCTTCGGATCCAATTCTTTCTTTATAATCTCGCCATTCTTATCCTCAAATGCAAACATCGGCGCGTATATTCCGCTCCAGTCCTTTGCTCCTATTGACGGATTCGCCTGCGGTATAGCAAGATAGTTTTCTTCGTTTAATTCACCTGTCGAATTGATCAAAACCGTTTGGCTAAATGTATCCCATCGGTAATATTTAAACTGTGAATAAACTATATCATAATTTCCATTGTACAGTTGAGACTCACAAAGCCCCGCAAGCCATATCATTGTATCTGATCCCGGCTCAGTTATAATTGACGGCATAACTGAATTAATTACATCAAAATAGTTTGTGTCAATCGGCGTCCATGGTGATGTCCTATATGAATATGCCCAGCCTGCTCCGTATTTCCATATCAAGGCGCTTCCTATATTTGCCACACTGGTAATTGAGGGATTTAACCCACTACCCATTGAAACTGTTATCCATGTCTCTCCGAAATCCTCACTCGTGCAGCTTATTATCCGTTCTCCATCATTATAAACCATATTAACCATTGTAGTATCTTTTAATGTATCATAATACATTACTATATGATTGCTACTGCTCGGTCCCATCGCATCCTGTGTTGTTGACCACATATATGGCTCTATGTAACTCGTATCAGGGAAATACCCATCCTTATATGCCACTATCATTAATGGTTGAGTGCCTTGTATATATTTATCATTCCATATCACTGTGCCAAAACTGTTTGTTAGTCCCTTATCCATTCTTCCGTCGCAGTAATAAACATCTATCGTGCAGCCCTCAATGACTGTATATGGATATCCATCCGGCAAGGGTTCGGATATCTTTCTGTCTGTGACTTTTATCTCTATATCCTCATACTTCAATACAGGTATCTCATCTCTGTGTCCGACATACAGCGTATCTCCCACCACAGGGATCACCACCTCTTTCGATGGACCCAATATCCCATTATTATCCGACCAATACTTGAACACTATATCCTCTGCGCTCTTTGTTCTCAAATCATTCACTTGGATAATATGATCCTCCACATCCTTTCCCGCTATTCCTCCTGTTGTGAATGTATCTCCGTTCTCTTGGTATACTGCATATTTAAATATACCCAGCATCTTTATACTGTCCACTGTAATCTCTAAATAATCATCCGTGCTGTATGCTATATTCGGCTTGCTCAACTCTATCTTCGCAGGTCTGTAATCGTCATAATTAGATAATAAGTAGGACAATGCAATCTCAGGTGCAGCATGATTTCCAGTTATATTATATGCCATCTCCATTATTCTTGGATCATATTTTTGATAATTAGCCCAATATGCTACCGTCGCTCTGCACCAATTTGTTTGATACAGAAATCTGTAATCTACTATATTTGATTTTCCATCCACCAATGAATTAACATCATATTCACCATCAGGCAGTACTAACACTGAATCAAGTATTCTGTCTGTAAGTATTTTCTCTTCATCAGGTATTTCTATATTTAAATCTTCACTGTCATCTTCCTCCGTTATATACTTATACTTGTAATAACTAATATCGCCTAAATATACATTTTTCATCATCATGTTAGTAAAACGATCTAAATCCCGTTTATAAAAAACTTCTTCTAAATTCATTGATGATTGCAAATCGCAATACTCATACACATAACTTAAAACTCCAAGTGCATGTGAAATATCCTCCGCTTTATTAGCATCTGGGTAGAATAAATATGTATTTGACCATTGGTATGTTTCATCATCTAAATAAAGTATTCTTTTTATGGCTTTTGCCAACAAGGTTGCCTGAGTATTATATTTTTCTTCTCCAGTTATTTGTGCCATTTTTAGAAGTGCTCTCCCCATCCACATATTTTGATTAACAGGTATTGTGTCATATTTATCAAATCGTGAGTGCCACATTAATCTATAATATGTTTCATCCCTTTCTGGCCATAAATATAAACCATAGGTCACCTCCCTCTCACTAAATGTGCGCCATTCAGAATACTGACTTTCCACACTCTCACGTACAAATTCAATCAAATTATTCTTTTGTCCACTTAATCCATATCTATCCCATAAATTTGTGCTGTCTAGTACAATTATCATTTCAAGCAATGTGCTACAAATATTTCCAATACCTGCTGCTTGATAAGCAGCAAAATCTTTTATCGTCAATCCGTAATAATTCACTATTTTTGTTCTTGCTTTTAAGATGTCAAGATAATCCGGGTCTGATCCCCTTCCAGACTTATCGTATAAATAAGCACTTGAGTCAGGGAAATATATCAGAGTGTCTCCTCCTATTGTATCATTCCTTATAGAATCTATTAAACAGTATTTGTACAAATCATTGGCTTTCATATAATTTGTAAAATTTACCCCAAAATTATCAATTGAATAAGTCATATAGTATGTGCACCTCCAGACTGGCATTGTTATATAGGTGCCATCACCATTTCTTCTTGAAACTACACCTCGGACATCATCCCTCAAAGTCATTATTTTTTTACAGCTATTAACGGCTAAATCCAAGTACTCGAGCTTGCCCGTTGAATTGTACATTCTAAAAAGCCCCCAAATATTATATGATGCCGCCCATGATATTGTGTTAAAATCATTTCCGTGCGGAATTATTAGCGTATCAAGAAGAAGTGCACCTATTTTGTCAGCATTATACTTTGCAAGTAGCTCTTCTTTTGTTTCTATTGTGTATGCTTTTAATGAGAAAAATACCGCTATCCCAACTATGATAAGTATTAATTTTCTTAAACGCTGATTTAGTAGAGAGAGAGAGAGAGAGAGAGTAACCCCTTACCTTTTTCTCCACCTTTGTTAAATTGATTCAACCTTCTTTTCATCTTACCTCCTTTTGTATTTTTACCAATCTCTTTTATTATAAAAAATGTACCCACAAAAGTCAATAGTCTTTTTTGTCATTTGACAAAACGCCAATCCATGCTCTATCAGATAAGTTTTTTGTCAATTTGATATTTTAAAAATTGGTGGGGAAATTGATTCTATATTATATTAAAAGTAGCTCTTACTTCACATACTGCAGTTTGTAAAGGTCGTAATAAATTTTTCTGTTTGCAAGAAGCTCTTTGTGGGTGCCCTGCTCCACTATCTTACCCTTGTGAAGCGCATAAATCACATCCGCATCCTGAATGGTGGAGAGGCGGTGCGCGATTGCAATGGTAGTTCTTTCATTCATTATTCTCTTTATGGCATCCTGAATCAGATATTCGGTTTCGGAATCAATATTTGAAGTTGCCTCGTCAAGAACAAGAACTTTCGGCTGGTCAACAAGGGCGCGCGCAAATGCGAGAAGCTGTCTCTGTCCCGTCGAGAGGTTTGTCCCTCTCTCATTCAGCATGGTTGAATATCTGTCGGGAAGCTTATTTATGAACTTGTCCGCATTGACATACTCAGCATACTCAATCATCCTTTTGTCATCAATCTCCCTGTTTAAAAGTATGTTGTACTTTATGTCGCCTGAAAATATCATTACATCCTGCATCACAAGGCCGAAGTAAGACCTTATGAAATCAACCGGCATATCCTTTATGTTTATTCCATCTATAAGTATCTCTCCCTCGCAGGGATCATAGTACCTCATTATAAGATTTATAATCGTTGTCTTTCCGGCTCCTGTGGCTCCCACGAATGCCGCAGAACTGTTGGGTTCAATGGTGAATGACACATTTCTAAGCACGGGTTCATTCTTTTTATATTCAAATGTCACATCTTTGAATTCAATCTTTCCGAGCAGTTTATTCGGCTTTTTGGGATTCTCCGGTTCCTTTATCGATGATTTTTCATCAAGCAGTAGGAATATCCTTTCGGATGACGCCATCGCGGACTGGTATATGTTGTACTTTTCAGAGAAATCAAAGATAGGTCTGAAGAAAAGCTCAATATATGACATAAAAGCGAATAGAATGCCTATGGTGAACTCTCCGTTGAAGATTCCCCTCCCTCCGACATATATCATCACAGCCATTGTTATGTGTGACATAACATCTATAAGGGGTCGGAATATCGAAAATATAAGAAGCTGATTCATGTTCGCTCTGTAATAGTTTTTACCTGTCACTGCAAAGTCATCGTAGGACTGTTTTTCCTGATGAAACGCCTGTATCAGGGAGACTCCCGTGACAGCTTCGGAGAGAAATGCATTTACTTTGGCAAGAGTGGTCCTCACATCTCTGTATGCTCCCCGCGCAAACTTTTGAAAAAGGTATAGAAGCAAAACCACGAAAGGCATTGTGCCAAGAACAACAAGAGAGAGTTTGGGGGACATCCTAAACATAACAAATATTACTCCGACGATTGTTATTATATCCCTTAAAGAGAATAAAAAGACATCCGTGAAGAGTTCGCGCAGAGCCGCTATGTCATTGGTCGCCCTTGTGACAAGCCGGCCGAGGGGATTCCTGTGGAAAAAATCCATCGAAAGGGACATGAGATGCTTCATCATCCTATCGCGCATGTCATACATTATCTTCTCGGAGACCACTGCCAGTAAAATCACCTGTATATAATCAAACAAAAACGACGCTATCAGGAGAAGAACAAAGAAGAGAGCGAATTTTTTTACATTGGAGATATCCTTCGCCCTTACATCTCTTAAAACCGATGATTCAAGCTCTTTCAGAGAATTCTGCTCTACAAACAAGAATTCCCCTGCAACTGTGAAATCAATTTCCGAGGATTCAAGATGAGATTTGTATCTTGCTTCAACAGGATAATACCTATCTTTCATCATCACAGAGTCTCTCTTCATCTGATAGAATTCATCCTTAGTCAAAACGCGCGAAGGAACAAAAAACAAAGAATCGGCTCTGTAAGAATAAGTTTTGTTTTTTTCAAACACTGCGGAAGAAAAATCAGAGACCCTTAAGGAGGTGTAATCCTTTTGTATGAAATTGTCGATTGCATTCTTTGATATAAGCGGAAGCACTATCTGCAATATACTGATGAGGATTAACAATACAAAGGTTATTACTATCTGCAGAAGATATTTTCTTGAATATCCCCAAATATTCTTTAGAAGATTCTTGTCGGATGTTTTAAACTGCCTTTCTTCTTCCATTACTCTTCCATCCTTTGAATTCTGTAAAATTCCCTGTACAGAGGCGAACTCAGTATAAGCTCCGAGTGTTTTCCGCTTGATTCAAGATTCTCGTCGCCCAACACATAAATATTATCGGCATTTATAAATGACGAAATTCTGTGTGATATGACTATGGTTGTGATACCCTTTGAAAAATCGGAGAGATTGTGCAGTATCTCTTTTTCAGTATTAGTGTCAACTGCGCTGAGAGCATCATCAAGTATCAGTATGCTCGGTTTTCTTATCAGGGCCCGCGCTATGCAGAGGCGCTGCTTCTGACCGCCTGAGAGAGTCACTCCCTTTTCTCCCACAATCGTCTCAAGCCCATGCTTGAAATCAATAAGGTCTTTGTAAAACGCTGATGCCTTGACTACGGCTTGAACCTCTTCATCTGTTGCATCTCTCTTTCCGAACTTAATATTATCAATTATTGACATAGAGAAGAGAAACGAATCCTGAGGCACATAGCCGATGGAATCGCGGACAGAATCTATCTTTATTTTTCTGTAATCAATGGAGTCAAAGAGAATTTCTCCGGATGTCGGTTCAATTATTCGGAGTATAAGTTTTGCAATCGTTGACTTTCCTGTGCCTATCCTTCCTATAATTCCTATATACTCTCCGCTGTTTATCTTCATTGATAAATTTTTCAGTACACTCTTATCTTGATATGAGAATGAAACATTTCTGAATTCAATCTCTCCCTTCAAGCTGACTGATTTTGCGTCCCGGCCATCAACTATCTTCGCCTCTTCCTTTAAAAATTCCCTTATTCTTTTGTAAGATGCGTTTCCTCTCTGGAAAATGTTTGACGCCCATCCTACAGCCATCATAGGCCATGTGATAATTCCGAGATAGACAAAGAATGCTACAAACTCGCCCGGGGTTATCTCTCCGAGTATTGCGTATTGGCCTCCCACATACAAAACCAAAGCCGCTCCGAGATTTGAGAAGAAGAATATAAGAGGAAACATTGTCCCCCACAATTTAATAAGGTCAATGTTTTTTTTCACATAATCTCTGCTCGTGACATTGAACCTCTCCCTCTCCTTATCTTCCTGACGGAATGCCTGAACAACCTTGATTCCGCTTAAAAGCTCCTGCACCTTGTCCGTCAGCTGTGAAAAGGATTCCTGAACATCCTTGAAATACTTGAACATCAGCTTCATTGCAAAGAGCGTGATAATTGAAATAATAGGTAGTGGAGCCATTGCAAAGAGAGTGAGCTTGACATCAAGTTTGAGCATGAAAATCAATGCCGCCGAAAAGAGGAATATTGCATCAAACCCTGATATCATTCCGAAAGCCGTTGACATTCTTAAGGCCTGCATGTCATTTGTCATGTGCGCCATTATGTCTCCGGTTTTGGTTTTGTTGTAAAAATTTGAATCCAATTTGAGCAGATGGTCATAGAGTTTGTTTTTAAAATCATTCTCAATGAAATGGGATGTGCCGATTATTATCATCCTCCATGTGAAACGGCAGATTCCAATGCTTAGAGCAAGACCCACGGTGATGAGCGAAAGCTTCATGAGAGAGTTCAGGTCCTGATTTCCGGATGCCACAAGGTCAATCGCCTTCTGACCCATTCTCGGAATAAAAAGCTGAGCTAGGTCAACCATTATAAGCATCACAAATCCGAAGAGCATCTTCAGCGGCGTTTTTTTGTAATATGATAGAATGAATCTTGCAAGCATAGTCAATAAATATAAGGATTATTGAGGTTTTGTCAATATAAAGTTTGTGTAAAAAAAAAGACGCCCCAATGGGCGTCTTATCAAACATAGGCTCAGGGCATTTCTTACTTGTCGGATATCTCTATGGGTTTGGATTTGGCCACATCAGTCTTGGGAAGAACTATTGTAAGAAGACCCTCATTAAACGATGCCTTTATCTTTGTTTCGTCAATCTGCTTGGGGAGAGAAACTGCTCTGTAAAAAGACCCGTATGACCTCTCAATCCTATGGAAGGTTTTCCCCTTCTCCTCTGATTCGCTCTTTCTGTCACCTTCAACTGAGAGTATGTTGTTCTCAATGTTAATTTTTATCTCTTCCTTCTTCATGCCGGGCAACTCCACCTTTACGGTGAATTCTTTCTCGCTCTCAGTGATATCCATGACCGGAGCCCATGCCTGATCTCCGAATCTCTGCAGCATTCCGCCGAAGAAACGGTTGTCAAACATTGAATCAATCTCTTTTCTCAGGTCGAAAAGCTCGCCCATAGGCGTAAACTTCTGTAAATTGTTCTTCATTTATGTCCTCCTTGTTGTTTTGGTATAATATAATTTTCAGCAAAAAATTGTCAAGGGGGAATAATCACAATGCTATATTCAACAATTCCTGAAATCTCTTCTCTTGAATCACCTTGTCAGCCACATAATTCAGAACCAGATTCATAGAGCAGAAGGAGACTCCGATTCCCGCGGTCTTTACTATGCAAATATCCCTTTCACTGTCTCCGACAGCTATTATATTTGAAATAGAAATCCCGTATTTTTCTGCAATATTTAGCATTGCATTTGTTTTGCAATAATTGTGGGAACAGACAGACCTGTCGTTTTTCATGAAGTAAGCAGGTATTTTAACCTCTCCCGTCGCTACTGATTCTGAAAATTCTATTTCGTTCGCCAGAGCAAAATCCGCTCCTATTTTTTTCCTAACATGCTCAGCAACAATATCATAGCTTTCAGAAATAATTCCTACAATGAATCCCTGTTCTTTCAATTTTCTGACAACATCTATAGTGTCATCTATTATTTTTATGCTTTCGGCAATTTCATAGAATTTTGCTATATTGACGCCTTTGAAAAGAGTGGCAACTCTCTTGGTCAGCACATAAGGTTCATCCTTTTCAAGCATAATCTTCATCAGATTGTCATAAAAACCCAATTCCTTGGCGGCTGTGTATAAAAATCTTCCTTCATAGATGGTATCATCAAGGTCAAAAACAACCATTTTCTTAAGCGTCAGAAGCATCTCTTTAATAGCCAAATCCATCTGGTCTTTGATGATATTGACTGTTCCGAGAGAATCAAGATTGAGATTCTCATTTTTGGAAGACCTTTTCAAAATTGCTTTTGACACCTGCTTGGACATCGCAGAAAGCTCCTGCCATTGTTTCATCTTATGCTCAATATTGCCAATGAATACCTCTTCTATTTTCGCGCTTGATTTATAAATATCAATCAAAATTCCTATATCCACTCCGTAATCATTTTCAAATTCAATCTTCTCGAACAATTCCCGTCTTCCGGCTATTATTCCCGAGAGAGGCTGTTTGAATCTGCTAAGTTCCGGAAAAAGAATGCTTAAAAGAGGCTTCGCCACAAGTTCGGTGACCCTTCCGGCTTCTCTGCTGAAATATGATTTAGTAAAATCGCACCTTCCATCCTTTATCGGAGATGTCATATTCTCAATCGTTCCTTCAGGGTAATCGGCTATGTCTCCGTCAAGAAATAGGACTATATCGCCTTTGGAGATAAGAAACCCGTCCTTCATAGACGAACCCTTTCCGAGCTTTGTGCTTGTATAGATTTTCACACCCTTTGAAATTGCTATATTTACTGTCTCGTCTATGGATTTGTCGTCTATGACTATAATCTCTGTTGTCTCGCTTGATTTTTTGCAGAAATCAATCACCGACCCTATCGTGCGCTCTTCATTTAAAACCGGTATTATAATGCTTATCACAGATGCCTCCTTATGTTTTGATTTTCGACGATTCAACCTCCTTTCCAAGTTCTATATCGATTGAATGGGATTTTTTTATGGCGAGTATCTGTGAAGGATAAACGCTCCTGTGTCCCGTCATAAGAAAACTGATTATGCAGACCACAGAAGCGTAAGGCGCTATCGCCGGACCAAAAATTTCTATTGCCATTATGCTTGAGGCAATCGGAGTATTTGTAGCCCCCGCCAAAAGCCCTGCGAAGCCGAATGCCGAAAAAAGCCCCACATCAAGCTTGAAGATCTGGCCTAAAACATTTCCTGCGGCTGTGCCTATGTAGAATATTGGAGTTACAATGCCTCCGCTGCCGCCAAAATTCAATGTTATTGAAGTCGCCGCCATTTTTAGAAACGGGTCGAACCAATTGAGTCTCTCGCCCGCAAGCCCCCTCTCTATGGTCTCCACTCCGAGACCGGAATAGCTTTTTGAAACAATAGTGTAGAGTATGACAAGAAGCACTCCTCCTATGGCTGGTTTGAGCCACTCTTTAACATGTATTGCTTTTGCAAATCGTTTACCCTTTTCAAGAGCCTCCACAAGTATGAATGATATAATACCGAAAATCACTCCTGATATTATTGCATACATCATCAATTTATAGGAAATGATGTAATTCAAGGTAACCGGAAAATACATTGGAGTGAGCCCGAACATCAGTGAAATATTATAACCGACTATCGAAGCAATGAATGAGGGAAGAAGAACATCGTAGAGGATGGATCCCACAAAGAGAACTTCGACGCCGAAGAGAGCCCCGGCAATCGGAGTGCCGAAAACCGAAGAAAAACCTGCGCTTATACCGCATATAACTATTTTTTTTCTGTCATAGGGATTGAACCTAAAGATCTGAGCGAATGAAGATGCAAGTCCGGCGCCTATTTGAGCGCATGGCCCCTCTTTCCCGACAGACCCTCCGAATACCAATGTCATAATAGTGGCAAAAAGCTTAATTGGCACAACTTTAAAATCCATAAGCCCATCTTTTTTGTGGACCGCCTCTATAACCTTTTCAGTTCCGTGCCCCTCTGCATCAGGCGCAAATTTTTTAACAATAATTGATGTAAAAATGAGTATAAGAGGCAGAAAAATATAATGCAAGGCTCCAAATTTTCCGGTCTTCTCTATGGAGAATCCCAGTATTTTCAGGAAAACAGATGTTGAGAATCCAACGATGCCGCCCACTGCAACTGCAAGCAATGTCCATTTTGCAATACTGAAAAAGAGTGTCCTCTGCTCCCTGATTTTATTCTTCATTTACATTCCTTTTGATTTTTGTTTGCAGTTTAAAATATAACCCACTTTACACTTCATGTCAAATAAAAAGATTTTTTCCGCGGGGGATTTTCAAGTTTGAAGCGTCTATACAATTGATACTAACAAAAACCCTCCCTAACACACTCCTTCATCGCGGCAATTTGTATAGAAATTGCCGCTATTATTTTTTTGACCTCTCCTGAATGTAGTCCCTATACGATTCGAATTTATCAATCATTCTGTCATGCCTGTCCTTTCCCACAACAGTGCCGGCCTCCATGAATACCACATTGTCGACATACCTGATTGTCGAAAGACGGTGGGAAACAATAAAGCAGGTTATATCTTTGAATATTCTTCCTATATCATGCCACAGTTTTTCCTCATTTTCCGCATCGAGCGACGCTGTTATATCATCTAATATTAGCACCTCCGGCTTTCTTATGAGCGCTCTTGCTATGGCTATCCTCTGCTTTTGTCCTCCTGAAAGGTTTACGCCCCTCTGTCCTATCATTGTTCTGTCCTTATCCGTGAATCCCTCAATCTCCTTTTCTATCTGGGAAACGGAAATCGCCTCTCTGTATGTCTCTTCCGAAATGTTTTTTAGTCCGAACTCAATATTCTCCCTTATTGTGCCGGAGAAGAGAAGCGGCTCCTGAGGAACATACCCTATCTTGTCCCTAAATGAGTTCATCTCAACCTCTTCAAGAGGAGTGCTGTTGATGAAGATATCTCCGCTCGTTGGTTTTAGAATTCCGGTAAGCAGAGAAAGAATTGTTGATTTTCCCGCACCCACAGGCCCGATTATTACAACTCTCTCACCCCTCTTCACCTCAAAATTTATGTTTCTTAAAATTCCGGTCTCTCTCCCCTCATAACCGAATGAAACATTATTGAATTTAAGAGCATCAACCTTCTCAATGACTTTTTTTCCTGTTCTTTTGGCTGAAACAGGAAAATCCTTCAGCTCTTCAAGCCTGTCAATGTTGACAAAAGCCTGTTTTCCCGATACAAATAGCTGGGGAAGGTCAAGCATGGGATAAACAAGCATCGCAAGATAAGTATAGAATGCAAAGAATGTGCCGATAGAGATCTCTCCCACCACCACCATATAGCCTCCGAATATTATCACCACAATCTGAGCAAATTGGTCAATGTATTGGTAGACCATATGAAGCTGCGTGTCAAGTTTGACGACCTCCATCTGCGTATCGAATTTTCTGTCAAGAGCTATTTTGAAAAATCTTTTATACTTATCCTCGCACACAAATGATTTTATTATTTTCACGCCTGAGAATGTCATCTCAAGCTGATTGTTTATTTCGCTTATCGCCTCCTGATTCAGCTTGAATTTCTTGTACAGTTTCTCGGAAGTTATAAGAAATATCACCACCATTATAGGCAGAGGCAATATTGAAATCAGAGTCAGCCGCCAACTCAGAGTAGCCATCATAGCAAGCGAAAAGAGAATCTTGCTTAAAGAATCAAATGCCCTGAAAATACCGGAACAGGAAAACCAGCATATCTTTGGAAAATCGCTCAAATCCTCCGTTAGTCTAGTCACAAGGTCTCCTGTGCGGAATTTCAAAAAGAATTTGTAGTCCTTTTTCAGTATCTCGTTGAAATACTTCTTTCTTAAAATATATTCAAATACAAGATTCATATAGGCTCTGAATCCGGGGTATAGTCCTGCAAATATTCTCACTATTCCTATTGAGATGAATATCCACAATATTTTGTATATCTCCTTCATCGGCTCAGGATGTAGAGCTTTGTTCTCCGCTATGTCCGCGAACTTATCTATCAGAAGCTTAAAAATGAAGGGATATGAAACACTGACTGCCGTGGAGAGCATCGTAATGAATACAAGAAGAACGATGAACCTTTTGTAATGGGACCAGAGGTTTTTCCAGATCCACACTATATGCGTATCAATTTTCATCTTCATTTTTCGTCAAAAACTGCAGTTTAACAAGTTTTCTGTACTCTTCCGACTTTTCCATCAACTCTTTATGGTCTCCCTCCGCAATGATTCCACCGTCCTGAAAGAGATATATTTTGTCTGCATTGAGAACTGTCGAAAGTCTGTGAGCCACTATAAGAGATGTTCTGTTTTTCAGCATGTCATCCATTGCGTCCCTTATTCTGCGTTCGGTTCGCGGGTCAACCGATGATGTCGCCTCATCAAGAACTATCAGCTCGGGATTGAAAACAAGGGCGCGCGCGAATGAAAGAAGCTGTCTCTCTCCTGTGGAAATATTCTGCCCCCTTTCCGATAGCTCCCTAAGCAATCCTTCGCCCTGCATGATTGCTTCATCTACCTGAACTTTTCTCAAAGCATAGAGCGCCTGCTCCTCGCTTATCTCATCATTGTATATTCTTATATTCTCAAGTATGTTGCCGGGAAACATGAATATATCCTGCATGACAAGTCCTATCTTTTTTCTCCATTCAAATATGTTTGTATTTCTCAGGTCTTCTCCGTCAATAAGAACTCTTCCCTTAGTCGGATGATAGAAACCGCAGAGAAGCAGTACTGTCGTAGTCTTTCCGCTTCCTGATGCCCCCACAAGAGCCACCTTCTGATTCTTTTTTATCTCAATGTTTATATTGCTCAAAACCAATTCATTCTTTTTATATTCAAAAGAGACATTTTCAAACAAGATTGATTTTTCAAAATTGGGTTTTTTTGAATCAAGAAAGAATGTTTTTTCGTCTTTGATGTCAAGTATTGAAAAAATTCTTGAGAGAGAGACAAGTGAGCGCTGTATCATGTTTAGATTTTCCGAAATCTGTATCAAGGGCTCAAATATCCTTCTGCCATACTGTACAAAGATAACAAGAGTTCCGACTGTGATTGCGCCGGCAATAACCTTTGGCGAGAGAAGAAGGATGACAAGAACTATGAAAAGAATCTCAATAGTGAAGCCGTAGAGAGACCAGAATGAGTATTCAACCATAGCGGCATTCTTCTCAACCTTGAATTTATTTTTCGATTTAATGTCAAGAATATTCTGAGCCATCAATTCCCTGTTGAAAAGCTGAACAATGAATATGCCCTGTATGTATTCTGTGAGAACTGCTATTATCTCGGCATTCAGCTCGCGCACCCTCTTGAAGAACTTCTTCAGGTAGTTAATCATTATGAGTGCCGCCGCAAAGAGAAATGGAATTGGAATAAGTATCGTGAGAGTCACTTGCGCGTTCTTGAAGAGAAGCACGATTATCATTGCAAGGAAGAATATGAAATTTCCTATCACCATGATTGAAAATGATGAAAACAACTGCATCACATTCTCACTGTCGCTTTCGACTCTCGACATCAGCGCCCCCACAGGATTCTTGTCAAAGTAAGATATCGGAAGCTTCAACATATGCTCATAGAGGTCTTTTTTCAGGCGTGTGATAATTGACACTCCGAGCTTAGCCATTGCAATTGTCTGAATATAAGCCAGTATCCCGGAAAAAACCACTACAAGGATAAAAAGTCCCGCATACAGAAAGAGCTGTTTTATGTCCTTTGCAGGAACAATTGTGTCAATTATATGCCCTATAATCAGCGGGTCGACGATATTAGCCAGAGAGACAAGTATCATGGAGAAAAATCCTGTCAGGAACAGTCTCTTCTCATCTGCAAAATATGGAATTATGCGCAGAACAAGTCTTAAGTCCGCTTTTCTTTTTGCCATCTATGTAAAAAAATCCGAGACCAGTCTACTCTGTAATGATCTCCGTTAATGTTATTGTCCAGCCTATATCCATCTTGAGTATAAGGGGAAATTTCTGGCTGTCAAGAATCCAGAACCATCCAAAGAGGTCTGATGATGCATAGATGCAGTCAAGCTCTTTATCCTCTCCGTTTATCACAACCGTAAATTTTTGTATCTCTTCAAATGTCAGGGTTTCATCACCGTCGCCCGCATCTATTGTGACTATATCGTCATTTTTCAAAGCATTGTATACTGCCTTTGAAACCCAAATGGAAGTGTAATCCTCCATATCAAGAGTGTCTCCGTTTGAGTAATAATTGAAGAGACTCGTCGCATTTTTAAGCGCCTTCTCTCTAATGATAACATTCCCCGACGAATTCATCGGAGATGTCATAGACCAGTCAAATTCAATGTCCTTTGAAAGATTCTTCAAATCAACTATGAAATCATACTCGTCTCCGAAGTATTCAACATGGTAAACAAATTTTGCTCCGGACATTGCGAATGAAGGCATCTCGGAAGAAGTCTGAACAGCCGGCGATTTCGGACAGCCCGTGACGGCAATAAGAACTGCCAGAAAAACAAGTATCATTAATTTTGAGAACCTTTTCATAAGCCTCCTTTTTTGATTTCAGTTTACTCTTCCAAGAAAAAAAAGTCAATAGAGGGGCAATCAGAACCTAATCTCGACGCTTATGCCGCCCCTTATTTTTTCCGAAGAATCAAATGTTACAACTGCATTAAGTTCTGCTCTTTCGTTTCCTGCGGCTTTAAGAAGAGCTCCGAAGAGGAAACCCTCCCCCTCGCGGAATGTGCGAAGCGGATAGACTGACTCTATCGCATACCCATATACTGCCTCAATGTCTCCTTCAGCGACATTGCAGTAGGAACCGAAGAGAGATATCGCCGCAAATTTTGTCATGAAAGATGCATCCGCTTTTGCGGTGAATGTGCCTGTTGTTTTGAATGAGTAGGAGTTCTTTGCAGTGAGGAAATCTTTTGCCGCGCCCTTGAATACTATTACTGCCTCATGAATAAGATTATCGCTTAGTTTTGAATTGAAATGAAGTTCAATATTTTTCAACGGATGGACGGTTATCTCATTCTCTATTTCACTCTCATTGTCACTAAACCAGCTCAGCTTTTCGTTTATTTTTACCGGACTTCTTATAGAAGCTTCCGCAAAGGCAGTGACACAGGAATTTTTCTCCGAGTATGATTTTGCATGCGGATTAAAAAATTCCGAGTTCATTGTGAAGCCCGAGTGGAAGAGAACATCCTTTGCCTCTTTCTTTAAACCTGCCGACATTGCGAAGCCGTTGAAAAGAGAGTAAGCGGCATCGTATGAAAAAATATCCTTTTTGCCGAAGACTGAGAATATAAAAATATCTCTGCTTTCCGCCTCCAGAAGAATCCGCGAAAAACGGGTGTAAGAAAAAGCAATGTTTACCCTCTGCTTATCTTCCCTCGCAATAAATCCCCCGCAGTAGGCGGATAAATTGTCTTTCCTGCTTATCGATAGAGAGTCGTCATGCACATTGTATTTCATTATTTCAATAACACTGCCTGAAGAATCAATCCTTGCATCATGCTTAACTCCCGACATGAAGACTGTCAGAAGCGAGCTGTAAAATCCCTTTGTGAATGCGCCTCCGAAATATGCCGGATATTCGTCGTATGTGGCATCAAGCTCCGCTCTGTCTGAATAGAAGGGCGCATCCGAAGACGAGAAGTAGCTTGAATAGTCGGAGAACAGCCCTCTTCCGGTTTTAAGCCTGTAGTTTCCTACGAGAAGAGTATTGTATTTTATACCTCCCTTCATGTTGTCAAAGTAACTGCTCTCTCCGATATCCTTTTCTATAATTACAAACTCTTTTATCTCACTGCTTTTGAATGTTTGCTTTATGAATGTCTTGTGATTTGAAGAGATAAGTGAATCAGTGTAGATTCCGGCAGTTAAGAGTGCGCCCCTCTCTCTCTCTGATATTCTGTCATAGATTGTCTTTGAAACAAGTTCATTTGAAGTTATCTCAAATATATTCCCGTATGTAATACTCTTTTTTGCTTTTATTAACAGCATGATTTCATTGCGCATCTCCTCTGTTAAAAACAAAGAATGGTCGCTAAGATAATCCGATATGGAATCAGAGAGAAAAGACCATTCCGCCTCATACTCATCTTGGGCAAAAAGAAACAAAGACAGCAGGACAGACAAAATCAAGATGCTTATTCTAACCATTTTTCTTTGCAAACTCGCGCCAGAGAAGAAACGCGGCGACTGTTTTTCCGTCAAGCGCCTCATCTGTTTTTATATGACTGTCAAGCTCCGCCTCAGTCAATTTCATGACTTCTATCTCTTCGTCGAAATCTTTTTCTCTCTTCTCTTTTATCAAATCCCTGCAAAGATAAAGATGGAGTACCTCCGTGAGAAATCCGGGGGAGGGCATCAGCGAGGCAAGTTTGACTATGTTTTTGGAGACAAAACCCACCTCTTCGGAAAGCTCTCTGTTTACTGCGCTCTCTATCTTCTCATTCTTTTCAAGGGTTCCTGCAGGAATCTCAAGAACATATTTGCCAACTGCATATCTGTACTGCTTCACAAGATAAAAAATTTTCTTTTTATCATCATAGGGAAGCATGGCGACAGAACCGCCATGAACTACAACCTCCCTTATGCTCTCCCTCTTGTTTTCAAGAATCACCTCATCCCTTTTGACTTTGAAAATCCTTCCGTCATACACTATTTCACTCTTTTTTTTCTTCTCCATCTTCATCTCCTATGTATGTTTGCTCTTTTATTCTTTCCAGAGTTGTCGTTCCCACTCCGGGCAGGGAATCTATTCTTGCATAATCCTCATACTCGCCGTTTATAAGTCTCTCAACATATATTCTCCTCAGCACGGGGCGGCTGATATTTTTTAGCTTTAGAATTTCATCGTAAGAGCATCTGTTGAGATTTAAGGGAATGGAAATCTCCTCCTTTATGCTTATCTTGCCTTCCAGCTGAAATTTATTTTTCACAGTTTTAACTTCTTCAAGTCTGAAATGAGGATTTCCTCTCAAGAGAGAGAAAAAGACCCCGTTTGAGAGCGGAAGGTTTTGGTGCGCCATGCCCATATATTCGATTCTATATGGGAGCTGAACCGCTTCAAGAGCGTAGAATATCCTTTTTTCAGTATCTCCGGCAAAGTCCATTGAGAACTTCTCATTAAATCTGAAAGAGATTCCGCCAGTCAGTTCAAATGAGTTCTCTTTATGAGCTTGCAAAAAGATTTTGACATCCTCTCTCTGAATTCCCGCAGAAAAAGAGTAAATGAAATTTCTCTCTTCAAATCCGTATGATGTTGATGCAAAAAATCCGCCTGATTCAATCGACGCCGAGAGAATTGTTTTCATAGCAATCTCCGTTACTCCGTCGCTGTATCTGTCAGAGACAAGCATCAGCATACATCCAAAAGAGACCGCCTGAAAGGAATATCCGGCTGTCGCTCCTGTTGACAGGGTGCTCATAAGCGGATTTGGCCTATAGAGTATTATCCCGCCTGTTGAAAAGTCCTTTATATGAATGTTGGCTTGGGTCAATACTGTGGTCATGTCGGCAGTCATGAAATTGTTGAATGCACCGAATCTCACAAAGTCATAGCAGTATGACTGGCGGGAGGGGTTCAGAAAATCAAAAGAACCCGCCACATTCGCGTCAGGCGAAAGAATGACGGGTTCTGAATATACGCTTAAAAAGAGAAAAAACAGATTAAAGCTTAGAAGCAATCTCCTTGCCGACTTCAAGAGATGTATTTTTACCTCCCATGTCGTAGGTTCTTACCTTCCCCTCTGCTATTACCTTTGCCACAGCGGCTTCCAGTCTGGAGCCTGCCTTCTCTTCCTTGAGATAGTCGAGCATAAGTTTTGCCGCAAGAATGCAGGCGATTGGATTCACCTTGTACTGACCTGCGTATTTCGGAGCAGAGCCGTGTGTGGGTTCAAAGACAGCCACCTTGTCGCCTATGTTGCCGCTTGATGCGAACCCGAGTCCGCCCACAAGCTGAGCCGCAAGGTCTGAGACAATGTCGCCGAACATATTGGATGTCACTATTACATCGAATGACTCGGGATTCTTTACAAGCCACATGCATGCGGCATCGACATTCACTTCGTCAAATTTTATCTCAGGATAATCCTTGCTTATAGCACGCGCTATTCTTGTCATGAGCCCTGATGTCTCTCTTATCACATTCGGCTTCTCAATGAGAGTCACCTTCTTTCTTCCGTATTTTTTTGCATATTCAAATGCAGAGCGCACGATGTTAGTGCATCCGTCTTTCGTCATTATTCTTAAAGATATTGCCATCTCGTCATTCGGATCATTTGCAAATTCCTTCATCTTCGGATGTTTGTTCAAGACTGTTCTTACATCTTCAGGGACAGGGAAATACTCGACACCCGAGTAGAGGTCCTCCGTATTCTCCCTGAATACGACTATGTCAATGTCATCTTTGAAATTGAGAGGGTTTCCTTTGTATGCTTTGCAGGGTCTCAGGTTGGAGTAGAGATTGAACATCTGCCTCATCCTCACTATCGGAGAGAGGTATTTCAGGTTCTTTCCCTGAAGCTCCGGCGCAAGCTCTGCCTCTGCCTCTTCTTTCGGCTTTGATGTTATTGCGCCGAAAAGAGCCGCATCTACATTGTTCAATATATCAATTGTCCTCTTCGGAAGGGCATCACCCTCTTTTCTCCATATCTCCCAGCCAATGTCTGCGGGAATGTACTCTGCATCAAATTTCAGCGCATCAAGCACTATCTTTGTTGCATCCATCACATCAATTCCAATGCCGTCTCCCGGCATCCATGCTATTTTATATTTTGCCATAGAACCTCCGTTAATTGTTTATATGTAAATAATACTAAAATAAAAAAAAGAGTCAATAGATGCGGATGATTGAAACTTATTCGTCAAGCAGAAGTGATTCTATCAGGGACATGACTCTGTTAATAATTTCTTTTTCCGCTTTGTATATGAGAGTAGATTTTCTTGCTTTCCAATCCAATGATTTTATCTGGTCGGCAAGTATGACCCCATTTATGTCTTCATTTCTGATTTTGACTTCAAACGGATAACCTTTCACTTTTGATGTTATCGGACAAAACAAGGCGAGATTTGTCTTTCTATTATAAATAGCAGAGCTCACAACCAGAGCAGGTCTTCTCCCTCTCTGTTCATGTCCTGTCTGCGGAGTAAAATCAAGCCACACAACATCCCCCCTGTCAGGCACATAATCACCACGCTTCATTTCCGAATCCCTCTTCTGTTTCAATTTCGGCATGTAGGTTTGATGGCTTTATCTTATCAACCAAATCAGAGAGTTTCAGTCTTTTCTTTGCCGGTCTTATTCTGATGCAGTTATTCTCTCTTTCAACAGTCACAGAGTCATTCTCCTTCAGTTTCAGTTCGTCAAGAATATTCTTCGGTATTCTTACTGCAAGACTATTTCCCCATGCATTTATTTTTGTATTCATTCAGTCCTCCTTTG
>JBFXGO010000049.1:0-15648 GCA_050239825.1 bacterium | reverse complement strand
AGCAGTTCAAATCAGTAATTTCTTGACAAGATTGTGAAATCATTATATAATAATTAGCTATGTTAGAAACAAGAACAAAAGAAAAATACGACATTTTAAAGCAGGATTATGCTGATTTGACGGCGCATGTGAGGCTTGATAAATGGAAGAGCGAAGTCTCCTCTTTTGAGGATAGGATGTCGAAACCCGATTTCTGGTCAAACCAAAAAGAAGCAAAGTCCGTCAATAAAAAATTGAAGGTAATAAAAGACAGAATAAACTTGTTTGAATCCATTAAGGATGATTTCAGCTCCATAAATGACCTTGTGGAGATTGCCGATGAATCCTCGCAGACGGAAATAGAGAAGATGATTGATTCATTGTCGGTAAATATCGGCAAACTGCAGACAGAGCTTTTGTTTACAGATGAGCTTGATGCATCAAGCGCTATAATGACCATACATCCGGGTTCCGGAGGCACTGAGAGCTGTGACTGGGCTGAAATGCTCCTTAGAATGTATATGAAGTATTTCCAGAAGATGAATTACAAATACACAATCATTGACAATGAACCTGCCGATGTCGCAGGCATAAAATCGGTCTCCATAGACATACAGGGTGAATACGCCTACGGATATCTGAAGGCAGAGATAGGAGTCCACCGCCTCGTAAGAATCTCTCCATTTGATTCCAACGGAAGGCGCCACACCTCGTTTGCGGCAGTATATGTGCTACCGGACATAGAGGAGAATGTTGACTTTGAGCTTGATGAGAATGAACTGAGAGTCGATGCATTCAGGGCAGGCGGTCCGGGCGGACAGAATGTAAATAAAGTTTCGACTGCAATAAGAATCACTCATATTCCCACAGGGCTCTTTGCAAAATCACAGACGGAACGTTCGCAGTTGCAGAATAAAGAGAATGCAATGAAGGTTTTAAAAGCAAAAGTTTATGAGCATTTCAAACAGATTGAGGATGAAAAATTAAGCTCAAAGCTTGAAAAGAAATCCGCTATTGAGTTCGGCAACCAGATCCGTTCGTATGTCATGTACCCGTACAAGATGGTTAAAGATTTGAGGACAAGGCATGAGACAAGCGATGTTGATTCTGTGATGGACGGCAACATTGACCAGTTTATAAAAGAGTTTCTAATACTGAGAGCAAAAGAAAGAGGAGGAGCAAATGGAGCAGAATAACACAAACATAGACCTTAATGTACTTGAAAAGCAGATGATAGAAAATCTCAAGAAATTAAGGGAGATGGGAGTTGAGCCGTATAAATATAATTACACCATAACCCACTCCATAAAAGAGCTCATAGAAAAGAAGGATGATTTTGTTGACAAGGAAGCCGAGGTCTCCATAGCCGGAAGGATGATGTCCGAGAGAGCCCACGGAAAAGTAATGTTCATAGATGTGAAAGATGAAATTGAAAAGATACAGGTTTATGTCAAAAAGGATATTGTGGGAGAGCAGAAGTATCTTGCCGCAAAGCTTTTCGACATAGGCGACATAGTCGGAGTGAAGGGAAAGCTCTTCATGACGCATTCCGGAGAGCTGACAATCGCGGCATCAGACATTGATATATTGTCAAAGGCATTGAAGCCACTCCCGGAGAAGTTTCACGGATTGAAGGATGTTGAGATGAGATACAGGAAGAGATACCTCGACCTTATTTCAAATGACGAATCAAAGATGGTCTTCAGAAAAAGGACAGAGATAATAAGCAAAATACGGCATTTCCTCTCCTCCCACGGTTATCTTGAGGTGGAGACTCCGATACTTCAACCGATTTACGGAGGAGCATTCGCACAGCCCTTTGTGACTCATCACAACACACATGACATGGAGCTCTTTTTAAGAATAGCAAATGAGCTTTACCTTAAGAGGCTTATTGTGGGCGGCATAAACCGGGTCTTTGAATTTGCAAAGGATTTCAGAAACGAGGGAATAGATAGAACTCACAACCCGGAATTCACTCAGGTTGAGTTTTATCAGGCGTATGCGGATTACAATGATATGATGAATCTTGTGGAAGAGATATTTGAGACACTTGTGCCGGAGAAAAAGATAGTTTACGGCGAGAAAGAGATTGATTTCACCCGTCCGTGGAAGAGAGTCGATTTCTTCGACTCCATCAAGGAGAAGACAGGATTTGATGCAAGGGGAAAATCCACGGAGGAGCTTAAAGAGGCGGCAAAGAGAATGAACATAGAGCTTGAAGGAAAGAAAACATACGGCAAGATACTTGATGAGATATTCTCCGAGAAGGTGCAGAAGGATTTGATGAATCCGTCATTTGTGATAAACCATCCGCTTGAAATCTCCCCCCTTGCAAGAAAGCACAGAGAGATAGAGGGAGTTGTAGAGAGGTTTGAACCGATAATCGCGGGAATGGAGGTGGGCAATTCATTCTCAGAGCTTAATGACCCGATAGACCAGAGAGAGAGATTTATGAAGCAGGTCGAGGAGAGACAGCAGGGAGATACTGAAGCATTTCAGATGGATGAGGATTTTATTGATTCTCTTATGTATGGAATGCCTCCGACAGGAGGAGTCGGTCTCGGAATCGACAGAATAGTCATGCTTCTGACAAATCAGCACACTATCAGGGATGTTGTTTTGTTCCCTCTTCTTAAAAAGGAAAAATGAGTTACATACTTTTTATTGCTGTCAGGCATCTCTTTGGGAGAAGAAAGACAGTATTCGGTTATATCACAACGGGAATAGCCATAGGCGGAATATTTATAGGAGTGGCTTCGCTGATTATAGTCCTCTCAGTCATGAACGGATTCCAAAAAGATGTCAAAGAGAGAATAGTCGATATAAACAGCCATATAGTTGTTCTTAAATACTTCAATGAACCTGTGAGAAACTATCAGGAGGTTATGGATTCATTGAAGGGCTTCAATGAAATCCTCTTCATGACCCCTTTCATCTATTCAAAGGGTCTCATACAGTTTGAAAATTATGCGGATGGAGTTATAATCAGGGGATTCGACACCAAAGACGAACCGACAAGGAAGATTCTCAAAAAGCATCTTAAATTCGGAGAGGTTCCCGATACAAGCAACGAACTCTACATTGGTATAGATCTTACTGAGAATATAAGAGCCCACACCGGAGATATTATCACTGTTGCGACTCCCTTCGGTTCTACTGAAACAATGGGGTCTCTGATACCAAAGGTCTCTCAATTCGTAATAGCAGGCGTTTTTGATGCGGGAATGTATCAGTATAACTCTGAGCTTGTATATATACCCATAGAGAGAGCCTCCGAAATTTTCGGACTTGGAGGAGCTGTCACCGGAGTGGAGCTTAGGATAAAAGATATTTACAAAGCTCCCGAACTTTCAGCAAAGATAGAGAAGAAGCTCGGTTATCCCTACAGAACGAACAACTGGATAGAGCTTAACGGTTCCCTCTTTGCCGCTCTCGCCCTTGAGAAGAAGATAATGTTTTTAATTCTTCTCCTTGTCATAATAGTCGCCGCATTCAACATCATAACGACTCTTATAATGATTGTGATGGAGCGCACAACCGAGATTGGAGTCTTGAAGACACTGGGCTTATCTAAAAATGAAATTTTAAGAATCTACATATATCAGGGAGTGATAATAAATCTCATAGGAACTATCACCGGTCTTGTGGCTGGTCTCACCGCATGTTTCTTCCTTTCGAAATACAAATTTATCGACCTTCCCGGACAGGTTTATCTGCTCGACAAATTGCCGGTTGAAGTTCAGCTTTTAGACATTCTATTTGTACTTGTTCTGACAGTAGTTGTGGCGTTTGCGGCAACACTATACCCTGCAATGAAGGCGGCATCGATGGATGCGGTAAAGGCAATAAGGTATGAGTAACATTTTCACAATTTCAAATTTGTGCAGGGATTTTAATGTGAGCGACAAGACGATAAGGGTTCTTGATAACATAAACCTTGAAATAGAGGAGGGGAAGATAACATTCATTCTCGGTCCTTCAGGGGCAGGGAAGTCCACTCTTCTGCAGATAATCGGCACTCTTGATTCTCCGACAGAGGGCAATGTTCTATTCAGGAGCGAGAATATACATCGGCTCTCTGACAGCAAGCAGGCGAAATGGAGAAATCAGAAGATAGGGTTCATATTTCAGTTCCACTATCTTTTAAATGAGTTTCTGGCTTTTGAGAATGTGATGCTGCCATCCCTGTTCATGAGCAGTTCATTATCAGCCTCCTCAAAAAGAGCAAAGGAATTGTTGTCTGAAATGGGTCTTGAAGAGCGAATAATGCATAAACCGAATGAACTCTCAGGCGGCGAACAGCAGAGAGTGGCAATCAGCAGAGCTCTTATAAATGACCCGGATGTGATTCTTGCCGATGAGCCTACAGGCAATCTTGACTCAAAAAACACAAAGGGAGTGATGGAGCTCTTCAAAAAAATTAATTCAGACAAGAAAAAGACATTCATAATAATCACCCACAATGAAGAACTTCTGCAGTATGCGGACAGGGTGGTGAACATGAAGGATGGAAAAATTACGGATTAGGGAAAGAACTCTTCTTTCAGATAACTTATTATTTTGCCTTTGTCGGAGACATTGTTTTCAACAGCCCAGCTGTTCCCGCTCTCAAGCATCTCTCCGACAAGCCGCCCCGGTTTTATTCCAAAAGCCGCCATTATTTCACTGCCATTAAGAAGGCGCACCTGCTTTTTATTTATCTTCTCTTCAATCTTTTGCATTCGTTTGTATAGCTTTATATAGCCCCTCTCTATTCTGCCTTCACTGGCAAGTATATCAGCCATGCAGAGAATCATAAGGCCTGAAACATCAGCTCCCGCCTCTCGAAACAGACGATAAATGCCTTTGTCGGTAGCCCCCTGATTTAAGAGATAGTGTGGTCTCATATGGAGTTTTATCAACAGTGATATTCTTTCAGCCTCTTCATTCGATACTTTCAGACTCTCTTTGAGAATTTTGCTTATTCTTTTAGATGCAAGTATGTCATGGTTGAAAAATCTTTGCTTCTTACCCTCAATCGTAAAGCACTCAGGTTTGAAAATATCATGGAAGAGAGCTGACAGATAAAGAGAGAAGAGGTTGCTATCCGCATACTCTCTGAAATCCCTTGGCAAGCGATTCATCAAGAGTAAATCAACCGCTTCAGTTGTGTTGAGAAGGTGCCCTATGAGGTATCTTGACTTGTATTTTACATGCATGAATTTAAGTGTTGGCTGAAGAGCAGGGAATATAACTGTTAAAGCTCCTGCCTTATGCAGTTCCCTTAAAGAGCCTCCTCCCCCAATCTGCGACAGAATTTCCTTAATCTCCGCATAAACTCTCTCTTTTGGTGATTCTGCAAGAAGCTTTGAGCTATCTTTGATTAAAGAGTTTAGGTTTTTGGAAAACGAAAAACCAAGCTGTCTCTTCAACCTGAAAGCCCTGAGAATCCTGATAGGGTCATCTTTTAAAGCATCGGTTGAAGAAGTGCGTATAACTTTATTTATAATATCATTTGAACCTTTCAGTGGGTCTATTATTTTCCCTGTTAAATCACAGGCTATTGAGTTGATTGTAAAGTCTCGTCTCTTTAAATCCGAATCTAAATTCTCAATTTTATTATAATCAATATTGATATTTTGAAAGTGAAATCTTGCTGTGCTGAATCTGTCATTGACAATATAAGGTTTTGCCTTCAATTTTTTTGATATACTTTCGATTGAGAGCGCGGAGACAATATCAATATCCTTCGCATCTCTTCCGATAATCTTGTCTCTTACATATCCGCCTACTATATATGTATTTACAGGGTCAAGGTTTTTTATAATCTCCCTTAAATCTCTCTCTATTTTAAGAAACATCAGTATATCTCTTTGAATTTTTCCTTTATTATTGCTTCAATCTCTTCCTCTGAATACTGATACTCTTTGCTTCTTAGGAGAAACTCTTCGGTCAGTCTTTCGAGGAATGCGGCTCTCTCTTCCATGTTTATCTCAGCCGCTCCAACAACTATAGTGCCTCTTCTTCCGTCAAGCTTGATAATCTTCTCCTCCTCAAGTTCATAGTATGCTCTGGCAACTGTATTAATAGCTACTCCAAGTAGTGAAGCGAGTCTTCTGATGGAGGGCAGTTTCGTCGACTGGGTTATCTCTCCTGAATTTATAAGCCCCTTGATTTGATTTTTAATCTGCAGATAGACCGCAAGTGGGGATTCTGTGTCTATGACAATATTCATTTAATCTCCATCTTTTTGTATTTAATAAATGATACAATATATTCCTAAAAAAATCAAGTGATAAAAATTCTCACTTAATATTCATTCTTCCGTTTAAAGGAGTGAAATTCAAATTCACATCCATTGTTTTCTGCATGAGTTATATACTTGACATAAAGGCATAGATAAGTATTATGATAAATTATGGATAAATCGGTTATTATAGTCGGAGCCGGCGAAAGAATCTGCCGGAAAAAACTCATAAAATCATTCACCCGAATAATATCGGCAGACGGGGGGTTCAGTCACCTGAAGTTTGTGAGAAACCCGATGCTGATAGTGGGGGATTTTGACTCCCTTTCCGTAAAGAGAGTTCCCAAGGATATACCGATTTTAAAATACTCTAAAACTAAGGACGAGACTGACATTGAACTTGCAATAGAATACTCTATCAAGAAGAAGTTTTCTCCGATTTACATCACCGGTGTCACAGGCACGAGAGACGACCACTTTTACACCGCGCTTAGTTTGCTTGAAAAGTATAAGGATAATGAGATTCATATTCTCACAGAGAATTATGATATCTTTATTTTGAGGGAGATGCGCAGTTATGATTTTGACTTCATGGAGGGTTCTCATATCTCATTCTTTTCAGTTTCGCCAAAGACAAAAAATATCGAATCAAGGGGTTTTGAATATGAATATACCAACACAGACCTTTACAGGAGCAAACCAATAGGTGTGAGCAATAGGATTACCGGTAAAAAAGCAAATATAAAATTTGAAAAAGGACTAATTATATGTTTCTTAAAAATCTGCTGACCCTGCTTTTGATTACTTTAACCATCTCTCTCTATTCCGTTGAAAAGAGCGACTTTACGATTGTCGAAGAGAAGATAAAAGAGATGGGTTTCTACAGGAGCGATTTGAATTTCAAAAAGGATTTCTCGGTAAACGACACATTCGCATTCCCTCTTGCAGACACAATTCTAAACAACCCTCTTTTTTTGATGGAGAAGAGATATTCAATACTTGATTCCGTAGCCAAACCTCTTGTGAACAACAAATACATGAAGTTCAATGATGTTTTTCAGATGACAGACACTCTCGCCTCTGACATAGCCCTTATAATGAGAAAACATGAGAAGATGGGTTTTGATAAATCAAAAGCCGTGATTCAGGTTATACCCATGCTTTTTTATGAAGAGTCTTTATCCTACAAATACAAGGGCATCATCGAACAGAATCTCGGACAAAATATTGATACCAACAATCTCACTGCAGATTCTCTCATATCTTATATGCAGTATGTGACATCAAAGTTCGATGACATCAAACCATTTGTAAACGGGTATAAAAAGAGACTTATAGAGATGTTCTCGGAAGGGCTCCTCTTTCCGGTTGACACAGTAATATCTTCTGGAAGAATGGTTATAGGAGATATATATTCAAACACATACTATGATGATGCGGATATTATTATTGATTTGGGCGGAGACGACAAATACCTCAATTCATCGGGTGTGGCTTACCCTTATACAATGCGCACAAGATTCATTGTGGATTTTTCAGGTAATGACTCTTATGAGACTACGGACTCATTCAAGGTCTCATACGGCGCCATAAACGGAGTTCAGTTCATCTATGATATGGACGGAGATGACAGGTACAATACAGGCAACTTTTCACTTGGTTCTTCATTTATAGGATTTTCTCAGCTTACAGACGAGTCGGGCGATGATGTGTACAGCTCTGGAATAATGTCACAAGGCGCGTCATTCTACGGATACGGAGAGCTCATAGACAAAGAGGGTGATGACATCTATACTGCTGCATGCTTTGCTCAGGGATTCGGTTTTGTCAAAGGCACTGGAGCGCTTCTTGATTCTTCAGGCAATGACACATACAGGGCAGGGATGCACTTTTCGCATGCGCCTCTCCTTGAACATGATTACCTTTCAATGAGTCAGGGATTCGGGTTCGGCATCAGGCCGCGCACAGGCGGGGGACTCGGAATACTTGCAGATTATAAAGGCAATGACACATACAGCGCTTCTGTTTTCGGACAGGGAGGCTCATATTGGCATAGTGTGGGTCTTCTCTTTGATTTTCAGGGAAATGATTATTATACTGCGGCTCAATACGCTCAGGGTTCCGGCATACACCTGTCTGTCGGCGGACTCTTTGATTATGCGGGAGATGACATGTATTTTTCAAGATTCGGACCCTCGCAGGGAGAAGGGCACGACTTTGCAGTAGGAATGCTCTGCGACAAAAAAGGCAATGACACATATACTGTTTCGGGAGGACAGGGGGCGGGACTCAACAATTCGGTCGGGATTCTGCTCGACAGAGAGGGTGACGACTCATACTATTCAAGGGAAAACTTTGCCTGCGGCGATGTCAATGAGTCGAGGGGATTCTACGGATTCGGAGCATTCATAGACCTTGAAGGAAATGATTTCTATACTAAGGCGGGGGAGAAGGATTCTATAAGCTGGATAAACAAATACTATGGCATAGGAATCGACTCGCCTGTAATGTTTAAAGATAGTATGACTGACACTTTCAATATACCTGATAACCTGTCCATTGAAGAGCTATTTAAAATCGCCTCGGAGTGGGATGTTGCGGACAATAAATTCAAGGTGGAGAAAGCGAGAAAGATGCTCTTTCAGAGAGACGAAGAGGCATTCAAACACATAATCTCAAAGAAACTTGACACTGACGACGGACTGGAGCTGAGAACTATGATAGAGTTCTTTAAACAAACGAATGAAAGGCATATTGACACATTGATAGCCAAAATGAAGACAAATAATCTGATAAAAAAACGGAATATTATCTATATGCTCGGAGAGATAAAATGCAATCACGCATTTTCAAAGCTGAAGGAGGAGTGCTATTCATCTGATGAAAAAACAAGACAGCTTGCCTTATATGCAGTCGGCTCTCTTGACACGACAGTCAATCTTGATTTCATCAAGGATGTTTACACTTCTTCAAGCTACAGAATTAAGGTTGAGGCCGCAGAGGCGCTTAAAAAGCATAAATACGACCTGACCGGGCATTTTGTAAAGGTTCTGAAAACAGAGAAGGAGAGGCCCGCAAGGCAGGCTCTTTCAAATTATCTGTCAGAGTTTCCCAATACACTGCGTCTGTTCAAGGAAGATAAAACTATCAGCAATTACGAAGAGTATATCGCAGTTTATAAAATTATTTCCAAAGAGGGTAACGGTTATCTTATTAAAACATATCAGGAATTTTTAAGGTCAATTACGAAAAAGGATGCGAAGGACAAGACAAATATTAAGGCGATGAAGAAGAGAATATTGAATCTAATCAATAAGAAGAACAACTGAAGCAACTGCATATTCGGATACATGGGAGATGGAGAGGGAGATTGATTTTATTCTGTATTTATCGATTATCTTTCCGCTGACAATTATCTCCGGCTTGCCCCAAATGTCATTTTGTATCTCCATATCCTTCCAGTCAAGCTCTTCTCCGATACCCGTGCCTATCGCCTTTGAGAATGCCTCTTTTGAAGCCCACTTTCCCGCGAGTATGAGAAACTTTATCTCAAGGTCTTTTACCTGATTTATTTCATTCTCGGTGTAAATAAGCCGGATGAATCTGTCATCCTTTGAGAATTTATCTTTTATTCTGCTTACTTCAATTATATCAATTCCCGTGACTGCTTTCATATCTGTCTTATTCTCGCTTTTAGTTTAAAGAAGAGGAAAAATGCATTAAACCACATTGAAATGGATGTTCCCAGAGCTAGTCCGGCCGCACCCATCCTCGGCATCAGGATTATATTGAACAGAATGTTTATCAATGTTGCTATCAGAGCGGCATAGAGAGGCGTTTTAGTGTTGAGCAGGGAATAAAATGCCTTGGAATAAAGCTGAACAAGTCCCATAGGTATTAGTCCGATAGTATAGAATATGAATGGCGATATTGTCATCTCAACGGATTTTGCGTCAAATGCTCCTCTCATATAAACAAATCTGACAATCGGCTGAGCAAATATTATGAAAATCACAGTAATAGGAAGAAGCACCAACACATTCAGGAAAATTCCCCTCCTGATGTATTTTGAGAACCTCTCCTTGGAGGAATAATTTTCCTTCTCCGAAATATAAGGATGAATGACTTTGCTTATGGCTATTGAAAAGACCGCAAATGGCAGGTCGGTCAGCAGGAATGAAAAATGAAGTGAAGATATTGCGCCTGTGCTTAGAAGAGAACCCATTATCCTGTCAATGTATATAGCAAGTTTCTCAATTCCGGAGCCGGCGAGTATCGGAACAAGGAGGCGGAATGTCTTTTTTATTCTTAAATCACTGAAATTCATTATGAATCTGTACCTTGAAGGGAGTCTTCTCAAATCAACGAAGAGGAAGAGAGTTTCAAGTATTACTCCGATTAGAACCCCCAAGCCGAGGGATTTCAAAGGATACTCTTTATAAAAGAGTAAAACAATGATTATAAGTGTGAGATTGAAGACAAGAGGCGCGATATTGTATATGTTGAATTTTTTGAAACTCTCAAGAAGAGACCCCATGAATGCGTAAAGTCCGATAAAGAACATATAGGGGAGTATCAGCATCGTAAGGTAGAGAGCCGCGTTGAATGTCCTCGCATCAAAACCCGGAGCCACAAAGCGGATGAAAAAAGGAGCAATCAGATAAAAGAGAATTGTTCCTAAAATCAGTATGACGCCCACTATTGTGAAGAGGTTGGACATGTATGTGTCCGCATCCTTTTGGCTCTTCTCCCTCTCTCTTATGTAGAGAGGAATAAAGACCGACTCTGCCGCCTTTTCACCTAAAATTCTTCTGAAGAAGTTCGGCACCATGAATGCGATTACAAATGCATCCATTATGTATGAGGTGCCTATTAGGGAGGAGAAGACTATCTCTCTTATGAATCCCGTCAGGCGTGAAATGCCTATAAATATAGAGGTGGAGAAGATTGATGAGAGAAAAGGACTACGCTTTAATCTCTCTAATGATGATGACCGGTGTTCTTTCATCGTCCTGTCCTGCCGGGTTTCCTTTCATTGCCTTCATTAAAAGTTTTCTTGTCTCTGTTGTGTTCGGATAGAGTCCGAGCACATCGACTGAAACATTGTTTGCGTCTATCACTGCGGTCGAGTGATTTGTTTTTTCATGCATTCTCCTGCAGAATCCATAAGGGTCTTCCGGGGAGAGAACTATGTAGTTGTGCGAACCCTGATATTCGACCGGATGGTTTTTTTTAAAGTCGATGGATTTTACCTTGGGTCCTGCTATCCTATAGAATGAGCCGCGCCTTTTTATGACTCTGTCCATTGCACCGTACAGTGTGGCTTTAAGCATTTTCTTGAGCCCAATCTCTCTTAATGCGCACTCCATTGTTTCGGGCATGCCGATTCCTGTGCCATAAGTGACATTGGAGACCCAAGGATAAATGAAGTATGCCCATCTTGAAGGTTTGATATCCTCAATCGGAAATGCTCTGCCTTGAGTAACTCCGAGTATTGATTCGGCGACTGTTATAATGTCGCTCTCTTCAAGCTTGTTTTTAAGCAGGGATTCAAGATATTCATAGAGGTTATCGCCCTTCTTGAAAGTGATTGTTTTAAATTTAACTATTGAATATCTCTTTCCATCGTATTCAATAGCATCCTTCTCTCTGCTTTCAAGGAATTCTTCATACCCTCTGTTTAAAACACCTGACATCTTCCTGATATTCTTGGGTTTGTTTATGAATTTTCTTACAAATTTCGCGTATAATTTTAAAATTGCAATCATAAGATTTAAAGTATATTGGAATTTAAATATAATGCAAGAGGGCAGAGTCTCTGATAAAACTGAGGAGAAGTAAAACATTCTCAATTATTCATAACATGATTAGTAAAAATAATCACAATAGACTTGACAAAGATTAAAATATAGTTTAGCATTTTATTAACCTTAACCTAAAGGAGGAATAATATGGAAAGGAAACAGACCTTATCACTGAAGAAAATGATTTCTTCTCTCTCTCTCTCTCTCTCTCTCTCTACAAAATCAGCGTTTTAGAATGATTCCCTTTAAACAAACTGTTTTAGTTATTACACTATTTAGTAGTATATTTGCTTATTCGGAGATTATGACACCGATTGATTCATTGAATTTAACAGTGCTTCAGATGAATCTGACAGGGGATAATGCCAATTTTGCGGAGGATGTTAAAGTTATAGATGGTATTGCGTATGTAGCCGATGGATCTTCGGGGATAAAAACATACGATTTAAGAGATTTTAGAGATCCATTGTTACTTGATTCAATAAATCCTATTGGAATTACATACAACACATGTGTTACGGGAGTGGTTATAGGGGATGAGTCAAATTCCTTGAAGACATACACGCGACTTTATTTAGGATCCGGTGGAGATGGATTATATGAAATAGATGCTTCAGACCCAACGGATTTATTGGAAATAAATACTTATGGGAACAGTACAACTCCGGAAGATTTTGCATTTATTAGAGATATTTATTTTTGCAGTAGTAGTTCTACAATTGAAGCTGATTATTTGTATTTGGCTACAGATGCCGGACTTATATATTACAGATGTTCAATGGTTATTGAACAGGGAGAAAATAGTTTAGAAAGTAGAAAATATTTTGACAAAATTAAGCATTTGAGAGGCGTTTATGCAACGAGCGATTATGCGTTTTGCGCAGGGGGTGACGGCTATTTGACAATAATAGATGTTACAGATAAGAATAACCCGCAGATGATGTCAAACATTCAGATGCCGAATGCGCAAGTGTTATGGGATGTTTATGTTAAGGATGATGTAGCATATCTGATGGATCAGGGAAGCCATTTTTACATAGTTGATGTAAGCGACAAGGCCAATCCGGAGCTACTCAACGCATATACTTTTGCTGCAGAACCTATAAAAAGCGGAAGCGAAGGCAGAATAGTGGTTATCGGTGATTATGCGATTATGGGCAATCAGTATCCGAGTGACGGCAAGGTGTTGAGAGTTTTAGACATCTCAAATCCCACTCAGATAGAAGAGGCAGGGTTTTATCAGCTTGGCGATGGAAACGGTGTTATAGGAATAGATGTGATTAACAATGTGGTTTATTCTGCAAATACCAAAAGCGGTCTGCAGATATTCGAATTCAATCCTGACGGATACAAGTTTGACATGACAGCAACAAAGTCTGTAGATTATGAAGTCGAAGATGAAATAACAGCCAATATACATAGATACTACAGCGGAGTTCCGTTCACCTATGCAAATGTGCATTTGGAGGATTACTATGGTAATGTCATTGCTGACCCGAAACCGGTAGATGAATTCGGGAATGTAACATTTAACATAACCAAGACAGACACTCTTCCAACAAGAGTAGTAGCTGTAAATACATCTGAGACTATTCAGACGGAAAAGAGGGATATATTTGCTGATTATAAGGAATTTGCAAGCGTTACAGTAAATAAGAATGAACTTCCTGCAATAAAGGATGAGAATGTTCTTGTGACTGCTTATGAGTATGCGATATATCCACCTGACGAAGAATTGAATACAGCGAAAGTTCCTTCAGTCGGAGCGACGGTGACAACGACATTTACAGATAAGGACGGGAATGTTCTTGAAGGATTAACCGGAACTGACGGAGAGCTTGACATCAACGGGATATACCAGAGAGGGACAACGGATGTAAGGGTTACAGTTGACAAGGTAGGTTTTCTGGCATACACTTTAACCGTGAAGCCGTACATGTGGTCGCGATCGAACAAAGCGCTCGGAAGCACAAGCGCCAACCATATAATAAGGAACTCGATTGACAAGAGATTGTATATGACATATTATATGTATGATATGACAGAACCGCCGATAGGATTAAGACAGCATAAAATAATCTTAGGCACCAGCAGTGATGAGGGAAAGAGCTGGGAGCTTGAGAAGGTAGCCAATGGCTTCAATCCTTCAATAGTTCAGCTTTCAGATGGAGATGTGGGACTTCTGTACGATGAGGGAATATCATACCTTTTTGAGAATGCGGCACTTCCGGATCCTTCAACAGTGACAAACGGTTCATTGAAAGTTGAGCCGGGTTCAGTTGCATTGAATCTTCAGACGGGACTGCTTCACAGCACAGGAATAAAGACCTTGTACACAGAGGACAATTTAAATCTCATCCATGCAGTCTTTGATGCGAATAACCCTGAAGATGCACAGGTGGAGATAGCAATAAATAAGGACGGCTTGCCGGATCAGAGTGGAGCAACCCGAGTACCCTATCTGACACCCTCAATCAGCATGTGGTATAATTCGCAGAACACAACATACTATCCGATGATAGCATTTGTGGATACTGATTATGATGTGATATTGAGGTATTTTGATAAAGAGTATAATTCATTTTTAATAGAGAACATCTCCAATTCACCCACATCTCTTTCATTAAACCCTTACATTGAGTGCAAGGGAGAGAATACATTTCTTGTCTGGCAGGAGCAGGTTAATACGGATGAATACGCGATATATATGAATGGAAGCAGAAGCTTTGTTGATTCTACATTTACAGACAAGAGGTTTCCTAAAGTGAAGAATGGAACATACATATCCTGCCTTGAGAAAACCGATTTGAATAGGATAAAAGTATTCCCATATCAGACGAACTATTACAAAAACCCAATAACAATGATGGAGACAAGGGATTCTGTTTTTTCTCCTGATATTTCTTATAAGACAGTATATGATACCAAAAATCAGAAAACAACACACACAGTATATGGTTTATGGGAGCAGAAGACAGGGAGTATTTACAAAATCAAAACAGATACCGTGATGTTTATAACGGATAAAAACGCACTACCCACGAGTTTTGCTGGATTTACAGACACATCAGAGACAACAGAATCGCCGATATATGATTATGTGAATGCGAAGGGAAGGAGAGTGGAGTCATTTGTGAAGGATATAAGCGGACTTGATGAGGGAAGGTACTATGAGGTTGAGTTAAATACAACCAACTCAAGCAAAAAAGAGCCGTATGTTGTAATGATAGACGGAGAAGTTAGAGATGTCATATACGGCAAGGAGAATAAGACATTGATACAGCTTGAAGCAGATGATTATACAGACGGAGCAGTTGAGATACGGTTTGACAGATTGAAGGGCAATCCCAACAGAGTGATTGAGATGGGTGTCTATGAATTTGATGAGGTTGGAGATGTTGCTGAAACCGCATCCAAAGCTTCAATAGTCCTACTGACTGAGAAACCGAAATCAATAGAGCAGATGAAAATAACGAGTTCAACAAGCGGAGAGGTCAGGTTAATTCTCGGTGATGAGAGCATGAAGATAAATAATATAAAAATCATTGATGTTCTCGGCAGAGAGATAGGGTATTATTCATCAAACGAGCTTAAAGGAAAGAAGGAGATAAAAATAGACAGCAGATTAAAGAATGG
>JBFXGO010000048.1:0-15960 GCA_050239825.1 bacterium | reverse complement strand
ATACAAAGATCGAAAGAGGAATTAATAAGTTAAAATATTACTTCGAAATCCAGTCCTTCCGATAGACGATGTAGAGGTAAGAATCGACAGGGGTGGTGTAGGATGACATGCTTTTCGGGAATTCATAGTGAATTTTCTTTATTCTCTTTCCTCCGACCCTCTCCTGCATCTTGATTGAAGCAATATTCTTAACATTGGGTGTCGCTTTCACTCCCTCCGCATCGGTATTTTTAAAAATCCACTCTAAAAGAGTCATCTTCACCTCGCCTCCGTAACCATTTCCCTGAAACTTTGGCATAAGCTTGACATCCGTCTCGGCAAATTCACTCTTTTCATCATATCTTATCAGAGCTTCGCCTATGGAGCATCCGCTTTTTTCAATTATGAGATGGTGCTCTCTTCTGTTTTTGATTCTCTCCCTCGTAATCTGCACTATTTTTTCAGGCGTCTCTTTGATTCCTTTAGGAAATCCGACAAACTTCATCACGCTCTTATTTTTCCAAAGCTCCGAAATGAATTCAGCGTCACATCTTTTGGGTTTCACCTTTCTTAAAACAAGATGCTTTGTCTTTACTCTGTAAAAATTTTTCATCCCTGTCTTTCTTTTTTCACAAACTCCTTCAGAAATCCAATTATCCTTTCAAATCTTCTCTGAATCACAGGCGTCTGCTCTAAATGACCATAAACTGCTGATTCAAATCTTGTATCCTGAAGCATAAGGCCGAATTCTCGTTTTAGGTAAGCAATTACATTCTGCGGAAACCCATAGAACTCATTTAGGTTGCGTCTGCCTTCGAGAATCAGTACAATGTCCTCAAAATCATTACTGTCGTAATAATCGTTTTTTCCTCTGCTTTTAAAAGCTTCAATTTTTGATGCTATGTAATAACATAGCGGAAAATAATGTACTTTTACACCGCTGATTTCTTTTGAGATAGAATTTTTCATTCCTTCTTTATACCATATATTTGTAAAACCGAGTATTTTTTTTGACTCCGACGGAATTATATCGACAGTTATCTGACCGTATTTCCATCTGCAGATGATTCCCGAATCCAAGTCGTGAACAAATCCCAGTTTCTTCAGACTTTTCTCGAGATCCATGAAAGACAAATAATCAAGAACTTCGATGACGCAGTCAACATCCTTTGTGGGTCTAATCTTCGAACTCACATCATCTTCAAGATAGAAGGAGGATATTGCTCCGCCCACAAGACAGACCTTTCTCTTCGTTTCCTTTAACGCCTCTGCAATTTCAACAACATCTTTAATATTTTCAGACAGCATCGTACTTTTTTATTATTTCGGTGAGTTTTTCTTTCGCAAGGGCAATTTCCCTGACGCGTCCCAATCGAAGAACATCAATGTAAGAGAGTGCTTCATACATGGAGTCATCTTTTTCGACAAAACCCGGAACTGTCTTGTATAACGGTCTGACGCTTAGGCCGTAAGATTCGCCGTGCTCGTATGGCCAGACATAATCCGAGATGGACTCTGATTCAACAAAATTTTTCATGAATCTGCTTGAATGCGCAGTCAGTATTCCCCTGCATGTCCTTTCGACCTTTGCCGGAAAGCAGTATTTTAAACCATGGAAGAGAAATTCGCGAAGATTCTCGGTATTGACTTTATTTTCTCCGAAGAGGAGCGAAGATTCCCGCAGACGCTTCATACCTTCACTGACCTCCGATAAACTTATCCGCGTCTGATAGGCAATATCAATCAGCCTCCAATCCAGCTGTTTCATTGAAATAATTTTCATAATAATTACAATATCCTGAGATTTCATAAACACATTATAACAAACAAGAGAATTGATGTCAATAGTATTTTTGCGATTCGAGAACCGCGAAATTTAAAATATGTATGAAAACGGGCTTAAGATTGTAAGTTTAACATCTAAATGCTTTATGAGAGATTTATCTATTTCTTCTTATTCTTTCGTCTGCTTGCTTTTGCCATTTTTCTTTTGTTTTTCTTTTTTTGTTTGTCCTCAGTATGCCTTTTTTCAGTCTCAGCACCGGATGATTCCCTCAAAAAAGCCATCCACTCCCTTGTCTTTTTCATGTTCTCATTAAAAACTTTGGAGAACATTGAAATGAACTCTTTCGCCTTTTCTTCTTCCTCTGAAGGAAATCGTCCCGGCAAATCTCTTTCCGGAATGTACCTTCCCGCAAAAAAGTCTCCTATAAACTCATTGCATTCAAAAAGAGTATTCGCATATTTAAGCGCCGCATGTTTATCCTGATAATAAAATAAGCTACCGAAACTTGCGCCGAACAGAATTTCCGGTTCATTAAAATTCTCCGGTTCAATGCTTTCAAGAAGAGGCATGAGGTTTTCAATGTCGTCTTTTATAATATAGAGCATGGCAAGCCGGTTCTTTATCCTCATGCTGTCTTCCTTGTTCAGTTTCAGCATCTGCTTTCCGGTCTCTATACCATCATCATATAGATGAAGCATCTCCTGCGTCAGAATCGTGTAATAAAGGTTCCTCATGTACGGCCTCGTCTCCGATATGTTCATGAATTCACCTTCATTTTTTCTGAAGAATTCATCAGAATACCTCTGTCGGAAAAGGGTCTCTCCCATTTTGAAATATTCCAGCGCCTTATTTGCATCATCAACCTCGGCAAAACCCAAAAGAGTGTATGCATCACAACAGAGGTTATCAAGCTTCAGGGCATTCATAGCCGCTTCTCTCATCTGTTCACGGGTATCCTTTTCATAGCCGGCATAAACAATGAGTTGAGCGCGTTCAATATTGTTTTTAGGTTGATAGTTTTTTATCTCTTCCTCTGAAATTTCAATCGGGTCTCCTTCAAATGATAAATCAACCTGCTTTCCAAGAACCTTTTCAAGAAGATACGCCATTTTCTCCATCATTATCGGTTCTATCAATCTTTTGTCTTCAGCCATAATACCTCCTGTCTCTTTTTTAAATCACAAAAAGGATTCAGTCACTATGAGAGTTCTTTTATTATAATATATATTCATTATATAATGTCGGAGAGAATTTTTATCATCAGAAGCGCAAGAGCAAATATGAAAACAGGCCTTATTATTTTCGCTCCCTTCGTTATCGCTATTTTAGCTCCAAGCACATTTCCGAGAACTCCGGCTATTGCGGCAGGCATTCCTATTATGAATATCACCTTTCCGCTTGCGATGAATGTAACAACGGCGGCAATGTTTGAAGCAAGATTCACTACCTTCGTGTTTCCGTTTGCAGTGGCAAGGTCATACTTGAGAAACAGAGTATTGAAGAGAATCAGGAAAGACCCTGTTCCGGGTCCGAAGAATCCGTCGTAGAAACCTATTACAAATCCCGCAATGACAGATAAACCTATTTTTCTTTTCATCGGAATCTCATGCGATTTGTCTTTTTCTCCAAATTTTTTATTAATAAGAGTATATGCGGCTATAATCGGTATCAAAATCACAAGAACATACCTTAAAAAATCAGGATTCATCAAAAGCACTGTTCTTGTTCCCAAAAATGAACCTCCCAGAGCAAAGAGAGCGCTAAAGAGAGCAACCTTCATGTCTATCATCCGGCTCTTTCTGTACATTAGAGTTGCGAACAATGTGCCTATTGATGATGAAAACTTGTTGTTGCCAAGAGCAAAATGAGGAGGAAGACCGGATGCAAGGTATGCCGGAACAGAGATGAGTCCTCCGCCGCCCGCAATGGAATCAACAAGACCCGCAAGGAATACGGATGGAAGCACTATTGAAAAAATTCTCAAATAATCCATGGACATATTTTATTGAAAATACAGAATAAAGCAATTCCTATTTGCTTTTGGAAACCTTGACAATCTCTCCGTTCTCTGAAATTGAAATTCTGAAGATTTTTTTGAACATTCCCTCATTTAAAACAAAAGTATAGGAGAAAATTCTTTCTTCTCTCTGTTTTGCCTTGATCTTCAGCTGTTTCTTATATTCCGTGATATCCGTTGAGACCTCTTTTACTGCGGGTTTCACATTAAGAAACTCTTCAGCATTCTCTTTAATATAATTTTCAACGATGCCGTTCAATTCTTTTTTATTCATTATCAACCTCCGTCAGAGGATTTCCATACATCACAAATTCAACAAGAGTCTTTTTATCGTCATCATCAAGAAATCCGTTCTTCTCAATATTTCTCTGCGCAAAGATTCTCTTTGCATTAAGAAATGCCAGAGAAGCATTTTTTTTCTTAAGAAACTCATCAAAAAAAATTGAAACAAGCATATCAGCCTCCGAGAGAGGCGGTGCGAATGTGCCGTAAGCGGTTGATGTAGAGCCTATACAAAAGAGCGTTCCGCTTCGAAGAGCTTTTAGCATAATTGCTTCATCGGCATTTTTCTTGTTTATGTGCGCTCCATAACATGCCTCGCTTGCGAGGAATCCCCTCTCTATCCCCTTTGAAATATCTTTCGGCATTATTGCAAGAGGATACTCCTCCTCATACGATGAAAATTTGTCTCTCTGTCCATACCATCCGGCTTCATCCTCTGCGCCGTGAAGATTGAAATAGAGACCTCCTTTAAATTTTGAAAATTCAAGCTTCTTCTTAGCGGTGTGGGGAGGTGATGAGAGAATCTCTCCCTGCGATTTAAGATGCCTGAAAACATCCTCTGCCGCTTTCTTCCATATTTGAGCGGTGATTCCGAACTTTTCGTATGCGGAAACATAATTTGTTTTAAACACTACTTCTATTGTCTTCAGGAATGATTCTTCCGACTCTCCCTCAAAATCAGGTATTCTTGATATTTCAATTTCAGGAAGAATACAGTCTTTGTTCGAAGAGACCCACCAGTTATCGGTGCAGATATCATTGTCTCCGTCATCAACATGCGATTTCACTCTTTCAAAAGGAAAGAGAGAATCGCCGCCGATTATCAGAACTATTGAATCCGAGCATTCGTTCAGAATAAAATTTTTCACTTTGTTTTTATTTGCGTCTTTTGTCTCTATGAATTGAAAAATGTTTTGAGACGCTACAAGAGAGTCCTGCATCTTGGTTATGAAACTGCTTGAATATTTCTTTTTGATTCTTGTTGAATTGTATAGCACCGATATTTCTTTCATCTTTCCCCCAAAATAAAAAAGCCGGCATTGCGGCCGGCTTTACTCTTTCTCGCTGCTTTCTTACTTCTTTGCTTTCTTTGCTGGCTTCTTTGCTGTTTTCTTAGCAGGTTTCTTCGCAGCTTTTTTTGCTGTAGGCATTGTCCCTCCTACGGTTAAAAGTTTTACTAATAAATATATAACATATAATTAAAAAAATATCAAGTATTATTTTTATTTTTTTAATTATTTATTATTTTTATTTTTAAGATAAATCATTGACATTTATTATGATTTTGTTTAATATTCATATTCTATGGAAAAGAATTTTTTAATCAAAAGAGCAAACGAATGCAGAGTGGAGATTCTCAAGATGGTCTTCAATGCCTCTTCAGGACACATAGGCGGATCATTTTCAGCGATTGACATAATGGTTTATCTTTACTTTCACAAAATGAATTTTTCAAAAGAGAACTACGCAAACAATGAAAGGGACAGATTTGTGCTCTCTAAAGGACATGCTTCGGCCGCTTTATATTCTTGTCTTGCTTATAAAAATATTTTTCCCATTGAAGAGTTATCGCATTTCAGAAAAATAAATTCAATGCTTCAGGGGCATCCTTCAAGGAAGACCACTCCGGGAGTAGAAACATCCACAGGTTCTCTCGGACAGGGATTGTCGTTTTCAAACGGATGCGCAATCGCTCTTAAGATGAAGGGCATCAATGCAAAAGTTTACTGCATGGTCGGAGACGGAGAGATAAACGAGGGTCAGTTCTGGGAAGCGTGCATGACTTCATCGAGATACTCTCTTGATAATCTCCGCGTCATCCTTGATTACAACCATCTTCAGATAGATGGATACATCGAAGAGATAAAAAATCCATCTCCCTCAAGAGAGAGATTTGAATCATTCGGTTTTCATGTTATTGAAATAAACGGGCATGACTTTGAAGCAATCGACAGAGCATTCAATGAAGCAGACAAAGTGATGGGAAAACCGGTCTTCATAATTGCGCACACGATAAAAGGCAAAGGCGTATCTTTCATGGAGAACAATGTCAACTTCCACGGCTCCCCTCCCAAGAAAAACGAATATGAAAAAGCCATGAAGGAGCTTTTGAATGGGTGAAAAAAAATCTCTCAGGGATTCATACGGAAAGACTCTTGTAGAGCTCGGCAGAATCCATGATGACATTGTAGTGCTTGATGCAGACCTTGCAAAATCAACAAAGACAGAACTTTTCAAAAAAGAATTTCCTTCCCGCTTTTTTGATATGGGAATATCCGAAGCTGATATGATAGGAACTGCCACCGGATTCGCATCCGCAGGATTCAAGCCGTTCTGCTCTTCATTCGCAATGTTTTTAACCGGAAGAGTTTTTGACCAGATAAGAAATTCAATAGCATATCCTCACTGGAATGTAAAATTAGTTTCAACACATGCCGGAATCTCTGTGGGAGAGGACGGTGCAAGTCATCAGTGCATTGAGGACTTGGCATTGATGAGGGCTGTTCCGGGAATGGCCATTCTGTGCCCTTCCGATGCCTACATGACAGCGGATCTCACTAAAAAACTGTATGATTATCAATCTTATGCTTACATGCGGCTTCCAAGAAACGAGCTTGAGATTTTATACAAAGAGAATGATTCTTTCGATATAGGAAAATCCGCAACAATAAAAAAGGGGGCGGACATAACAATAATCGCATGCGGAGCCATGGTGTCGATTGCAAAAAACACTCTCCTTCGTTTTCAGTCAATGGGCATAGATGCGGGGCTTTTGGATATGTACTCCATAAAACCTCTGGATAAACAAGCCTTGCTGGATGCTTTGAATACATCAAAAGCGATTCTTGTTGCTGAGGAGCATTCTGTAATCGGAGGACTCTCATCCGCAGTAGCCGAGTTTGCCGCTCTCAACAGACCAGTTCTAATGGAGTTTGTCGGAATTGAAGACACCTTCGGCGAATCGGGAACTCCCGAGAGTCTCTTTGAAAAATATAATCTCACCGAAGAGGCAATTCTTAAAAAGGGGAAGATGCTGTATGATAAATTTTAAAAATGTTTACAAATATTACAAGAAGGACTGGGTCGCCCTCAATAATATCAATCTCTCGATAGAGAAGGGGCAATTCAACTATCTTATAGGAAGAAGCGGAGCAGGCAAATCGACACTGATGAAGATGATTTACATGGAGCTCTTTCCGACTGAGGGAGAGATCGAAGTTGCGGGTTTCAGCACGAAGAGCATAAAGCAGAATGAAATTCCTCTTTTAAGAAGAAAAATCGGAGTAATATTCCAGGATTTCAAACTGTTGAAAGACAGAAATGTTTATGATAATGTGGCATTTGCCCTGCAGGTTACCGGGGAGAAATATTCCAACATAAGAAAGAAGACCCTTGAGGCTCTTGCCGCAGTGAAGATGTCTCACAAGAGAAATTCATTTCCATATCAACTCTCCGGAGGAGAACAGCAGAAGGTCGCCATAGCGCGCGCCATCATAAAAGAACCATTCATACTTCTTGCGGACGAACCTACGGGAAATGTAGACCCGGAGGGCACCAAAGACATTCTTGATCTTTTGTTTGAGATAAACACGAGAGGCACTGCAATTCTTATGGCCACGCACGATTATTCGCTCATAAAAAAATCCGTCGGAAAGGTTGTGGGTCTCCGTGACGGGAAGATTGTCAACCCGGAAGATATATTCAAGATGGAATTCGGAGGCCAATCATGATTTACATTCTGCAGGAGGCTGTCAAGGGATTTTTTAAAAATAAATCCATGAGTTTCATAACAATCGGCATTATAACCATCTCAATATTCATATTCGGGCTCTTCATAGCAGGCACTGCAAACATGCTGAATGTCATAAAAATGGCAGAAGACAGGATAGAGATGATTGTTTATCTCAACGATAATCTGAAAGAGGCGGATATCAAGCTTCTCAATGAGCAGATATCAACCATTCTCGGAGTCCAGCAAACCGAGTTCGTCTCAAAAGATCAGGCCCTTGAGGATTTCAAGAGAGAGATGTCGGAGAATTCTCCTCTTCTTTCGGCTTTTGAATCGAATCCTCTTCCCGCCTCTATTAAAGTGACGGTAAGCATGGCATACAAGACGCCGGAGTATCTGAAGGATATTTCTGAAAAGATAAAGCTATTCTCGGGAGTGGAGGATATTGACTATGGCTCTGAATGGATTGATGACCTCGACAGGATCATCAAGGTTCTCTTTTTCATAGACATTATTCTCGGTATTATAATAACACTCTCATCAGTATTCGTTGTATTCAACACAATAAGACTCACTGTTTACGCTAGACGCGAACAGATTGACATAATGGACCTTGTTGGGGCAACGGAGACATACATCGAACTTCCATACATAATAGAAGGGGTTGTCCACGGCTTGTTGGGTTCCGTGATTTCCACCGCAATTTTATATTCACTCTTTTCTTTCATTTCAACGAAAATTCCAAATGTGATTTTCTTAAATTCATCTCTTATCTTCTTTTTGGTTTTCTTCGGAATGATACTGGGATTTACCGGCTCCTTTATGTCGGTCAAGCAGTGCATGAATGAGCTTCGGGAAGTTAAGAGGCTTGAACCGGTCGGCAAGAGAAAGACTCTCTCCCGTTCAATCAAATGAAAAGAGAGTGAGGGAATCCTTTCTTTTTATCATATACTCATTCTCTCCCACCGGATAATCATCCCTGTTGCTAAACACCCTTATTCTGCTTGAATGGAGATTGGGCATTCCGAGAGCTTTATAGGCTGTGAATTCAGCCCTGAGCATTGCATGAGCCTCCGGATTTCCCCAGTAAACAGATTTGCTTCCGAATAAAAGTGAAAATCCCGACATATTCCCTGTGCGCAGGAATATTCCGTATCCCATGCCTTCGCTAACATCTTCGCGCGGATAGTAGCATATTGCATTTGGATTCTTGATTGATAAAAAGAAGAGGAATGATTTCAGCGAGTCGGTTGAGAGAAGCCTTATCTCCTCCGATAAATCCTCATCCGTATTTGATGTCGACTCAATTATCTTTTTCATCGATTTCAATTCTCTTGATGAGAATGAATAATGGGAGATTATCGAAAAGTCGCCGGAGAGAGGGAAAAATCTTACGGGCCAATAAACCCTTCCGTCAAGCACATCCTTGTCCGTCTTCTTCAACGCGACCATAACCTGATATCCCCTCGTAACGAGGGGGGCGACAAGAATACCGCCGAGCTTCAATTGATTCACCCAGTGGACAGTCACATCCGCTGTTGTGCATGAGACAATCATTCTGTCAAATGGGGCAAAATCCTCTATTCCAAATCCTCCGTCCGCGAGTTCGATATGAACATTCTGCAGAGAGAGTTTTTTCAGATTTTTCTGAGTTATTTCAAAAATCTCTTTTGAAATCTCTGTTCCGCACACGAATCCCGACTCTCCGACAATGCGTGAGAATATGGCCGTGGAATATCCCGAACCGGTGCCTATTTCAAGGACCTTATCTCCCGACTGCATTTTCGAAAGATTTATCATCGCAAGTATTACAGACGGCATTGACACAGATGAAAGAAAACCTTCAGAATCCTTGTAGTAAAGAATTGAGGAATCCGCATAAGCGCGCCGCATAAAACTGCCTTCGTTGTCATTTCCGGATGCGCTGTCTATTATTTTGAAGTCAAGAAGATGCTCATCATATCCGAATATTTCATTTACAAACTCATGTCTGTTTACGGATAAAAACGCATCTCTGTAAATTTCCTTTTCGAAAGGCATTCTCAATTCCATTTCACCGACCATTTTTTTCAGATAATGAGTGGCAATTTTATTTGTCATTTTAATTCCTTGAATATACTCCGATGTCAATCGGAGAAAAGATGTTTTTGCTGTAATCCATGTACGCCAATCCGGCCGTCAAAGCCGCATTATCCGTACAGTACTTCATTTCAGGTATGAAGACATCGACCCCTCTATTTTCAAAAGTTTCTCTGAATCTCTTTCTTAAAAGTTTATTGGCTGAGACCCCTCCGGCAATCATAACGGCTCTGGTTCTGTAAATTTCATGGGCTCTCTTCGTCGTCGATATCAGCTGAGAGACTATCGCATCCTGCACAGAGGCGGAGATGTTGCTTTTACTCCGAAGAATCTCTTCCTGAGAAGAGTCCTTCAAAAAATACATCACGGATGTCTTTAATCCGCTGAATGAAAAATCCAGATTATTCAGCCTTGCCACCGGAAATTTTTTATACCTCGGGTCTCCACCCTCGGCGGATGATTCAAGAGCGGGACCTCCGGGATAGCCGAGCCCCAGCATTTTCGCGCACTTGTCAAAGGCCTCTCCTGCCGCATCATCCAAGGTTCTGCCTATCTCCCTCACATTGAATTCCCGGTCTACGATAAAGAGGGATGAGTGACCGCCCGAGACAACAAGGGCCAATGAAGGAAATGAGAGTTTCTCAAAGGAAAGAGCATTTCCGTAAATATGACCCCTTACATGGTCTGTGGCTATGAACTTTTTGCTGTACCTTGCGGCTATGCCTTTTGCCGCGAGAAGCCCAACCATAAGGGAACCCACAAGCCCGGGTCCGTTCACAGCAGAAACAGCATCAATCGAGTTTATGCCGACGCCTGCCGTTAAGAGAGACTCCTCGATGATCTGATAAATATATTCCACATGCTCTCTTGAAGAGAGGTCTGGAACAACGCCTCCAAAATCTTTATGGGACATCTGAGTTTTCACTACATTGGACAAGACTCTCTTTCCATCTTCAACCACAGCCGCCGATGTCTCATCGCATGATGTTTCAATCCCAAGGATAAGAGTCATTCTGCGGACACCTTTACTGAGGCGGGTGTAACAGAGATAATTTCAATATACTTCCTTTTGGGAATGGAAATTTCAAGAAGATAATTTCCCCTTGATGTTATATGTGAAATGTCAATCACCGGAGAGACTTCTCCTGCAAGCATTTCAGTGAGCATTTTTTTCGGACCTGAAAGCTGAATATCGACCGAGAGGGAATCGGGTATGAGACGAATAGACTCCTGCTTGTTTATAAATATAACAGGCACACTCCTGAAGTCTCTCACATCAATTTCATCCACAGATATTGTCACGCTGACCTTCTTTAAATCGGATTTTACAAACCTGCTGTCAATGTTGACTTCCGTATTCTTTGAAAAACTCTTTTTTGATCTTCTGATGCTTATTTCATCTGTTTCAACTGAACTTATTTTTTGCAGAATGCTTTTCGCTCCGAAAATCACAATTCTTTCCGGATGAACCAGTATATCTCCGGAAAGGGTAAACCCATCGGCCGGAGGACCCGTTATAACAGGAGAGATTATTACTTCTTTTTTGCTGATGGAATCTATTTCAATCTCAAAAGTTTTCGGTTGCAGAACCGTTATTGGAGTTATCTTCTTTAGATATTCCAACTTGACAGAGTCCTTGTTCATAGTGAAAGAGTGTTTTCCAACCTGAAGAGTTGAAAGGTTAATAATATAAACCGGTTCCCTGCCGAGTATTTTCATCAAAAGAAAATCCCTTGATTTGCCGTAAAAGAGAATCTCAGCCGTATCGGTATTCCACGAAGCTACTGCGAGCGAGTCGCCAAGATTCTCCAGCTGTATCTTCGTTTTCAGTCTGATCTCAACCCTTTGTCCGCTTGCGACATAGAACCAAAGAATAATAGCCAATAAAACCGAGACTATCTTCATCGCGGAGTTTTTTCTCATAATTTCATTAAAGTTCATTATTCTATAATATTTATAGATAACTATAAGTCAAGACAATAATCTGCTGAACCATTACGCTTGAACGGTGGGTGAATAAGCTGAATTTTTAAAACATCAAATTTATGAATTAATAATCAAGAACTTTTGGCGCTGTTGGCGGGCATAGCGTCGGCTCGCACACTCCGCTTCGCCGCTTAATCAAAAGATATCCATAGTCAAATATCACTGGTCACGAGTCAAGAAAATTGGGGCTGTTGGCGGGCATAGCGTCGGCTCACACACTCCGCTTCGCCGCTTTATCAAGATGGGTTAGCGGAGCAAGGGGAGAACCACTTGATGGGCGTCTGCGCGGAGCGTCCTCGCCGACTTGTAGCTTTCACTTTCAATAAGAATTGACTTGCTTGTCCTCGGAAAAACATTGAATAGCAGTGCGGAGATGCACTGGAATTTTTCCTCGGAACTGTAAAGACAAGAACTTAATCAAAAGTGTCACCCTGAACGCCTCTATGATTATGACTATCGTGAAGGGTCTATCATTTTATTGTTAATTGATTATTGAAAATTGATGGGGGCTGCTGAATCGAATAGCGTCGGCTCGCACAACGAAATAATAGTATCTGTCATTCTATTGACAACTTTGGTTTTATACTTATTATTGATTAATATAATTTTAGGAGGTTTGATGTCTAAAAAAATATTGATAAGGGATTTGACTTTAAGAGACGGACAGCAGTCCCAGTTCGCAACAAGGATGAGCCAGAAGCAGGTAAACAAGGTTATTCACCTCTTCAAAGACGCTCATTTCTACGCAATGGAGGTGTGGGGAGGAGCAGTTCCCGATTCTATAATGAGGTATCTCAATGAGAATCCGTGGGACAGACTCGAGATGATAAAATCAATCATTGGAACATCGTCAAAACTGACAGCTCTTTCAAGAGGAAGAAATCTTTTCGGATACAATCCGTATCCTGACAGCGTAATAGGCGGGTTCTGCAAGAATGCAGTAAAGTCGGGTATTGACATTATGAGAGTCTTCGACGCTTTAAATGACATTGACAATTACAAAGCAACTGTGCGTTTTGTAAAAGAGGCAGGCGGAATGGTTGACGGAGCAGTATGCTTTACAACCGATCCGATTTTCTCAAATTCTGAGAGGTGGAAATCCATGTTCTCATCAAAAAAACTTCCGCCGAAGATTTTCACAATAGACTATTTTATAAATAAAGCAAAGGAGCTTGAATCTCTCGGTGTTGACATGGTAACAATTAAAGATATGGCGGGACTCATTGACCCGGAAACTTCTAGAAATCTTATTAAAGGATTAAAAAAAGAGGTAAAGATTCCTGTAGACCTTCATACCCACTGCACTCCCGGTTACGGTCTCGCTTCGGTTTTAATGGCAATGGTAAACGGCGCTGACATAGTTGATACTGTTATAATGAATTTTGCAGGCGGTCCGGCGGCTCCCGCTTTTGAGCTTATTCAGATATTCGCAAACAAGCTTGACCTTGACACTGGAGTCAATCTTGACGCAGTGGTAAAAATAAACAATGAGCTTTATGATATTTGCAAAGAGCTTCAGCCATTCAACAAATCCTATGTGCATCCCCGCAGTTTTGATATAACCAAAGACAAACTGCCTATTGAAGTTGAAAAGATGTTTGATAATTGCATAGAGTATGCTTTGAATGACAAAGTTGACAAACTTTTGGATGAGACTCATAAGATAGACAAGCATTTTAATTTCCCTGCTCCAGACGATATTGTGAAGACGGCGCAGATTCCGGGCGGAATGTACACAAACATGAAGACACAGCTTGAACAGGCGAACATGTTCGACCAGATGGAGAGAGTTCTTAAAGCTGTCCCTCAGGTGCGTCTTGACTCGGGGCTTCCGCCTTTGGTGACTCCCACAAGCCAGATAGTCGGAGTGCAGGCAGTCAATTGCATAATCGATGAGAAGAACGGGAAACCCTGGTACACATCAAAATCAGCGCAATTCGTTAATCTTGTGAAGGGTTCATACGGACATACTCCGTATAGGGTTGACCCTGATTTCAGACAGAAAATATCGGGGGTTTCAAATGAGACTCCTTATGATGTGTCAAAGTATGAAAAGCAGGAGAATCCGATTCTTGAAGAATTCGGAGGAGTGAAGCTCGCAATGAATGAGAAAGAGGAGCTTTTGATAGAACTCTTTCCCAATGTGGCAAATAATTTCTTAAAGAAACTAAGAGAGAAGGAATACAATGAGATTCTCGCAAAGGATCCGAATTATCTGAAAAAGCTTAAGGAGAAAAATAAAGTAGATGACGGTGTTGATGACGACCTTTGGGACAATCTGTCAAATAATATTTAATTGTTTTGCCGGAATACGAATTTTATCTTTAACAAATGAGAATGAGAGCATGTCAAAAAAATTATTTTTTTTACTGTTTTTAATTATTTGCAACTTTTTTCTTTCTGCTGATTCTCTTTCGTTTTCACCGTCTCAGCCAGTGAATATTTCTTCAGTGGAATCCGCAAAGAATTCACTGACCTTCATCTTATCTGAAAACAAGGATTCAATCCAAGTATATTTCACCATGTATAATGGTTTTACAAAGGATTCTTCTTTTTTCTTTAATGACACCGCTCTTTGTTTTGATTTAAGCCATTTTATTTTTGTTGAGATGCCAAATGAGTCTTTAAAAATCGATTTATGTTTAATCGGTTTCAAAGAGTATTATCTCTGCTCTGATAGCATTGCATACAAAATACATGAGGATTCCGCATTCTCTATATTGCATCAGAATTTATCTGTTGCAGGAATAGTCATCTCCCGGGAAATGTTTTTTGTTAAATCAGAACCAGACTACGGAAAATATTCTTTCTCTTTGTATTTTAAAAATTCGTACATAAACAATGTAAAGTTCTACAGCGATTATGATTATTCCCCTTCTTTTTCAGACATCATTTTCGGAGAAAACATAAACAATTTATCCTACAGTTTAATGATAGATTCAATTTCAAATAGAGATGACTCTGCTCTTTTAAGGAGCATGTTCGGCGGAAAATTATTAAGAGAGGAAGATCTATATTCTTACTATAGGAGGGAGGGAGAATTCTATTCTCTCATGATGGAATACGACAAATATTGTCAGTTAAAGAATTATAAAAATAAATTCACTTCCTGCATTGTTGTTCCCCTCGGCATTTTTTTTGTGGGTTTCAATGTCGGATTTTTAATTTATAATTATAATTCAGAAGACCCTGTAGTAGGATTTTTCATTCTTCCCATTCTCTTGGTGACTGAGGTTGTGACTCTTTTGGCAAGTTTTTCCGTTCAGCATTTTTTCAACAAATTGATTGATTTCATTTTTAAATCAAAAAGACAGAGAGGAGAAGAAGATATCAGAAGATTCAGAGAACAAATAATTGAAGCATCTTCACTCAGTATAGAGAAAGAAAGATTGCCGATTTATAGAATGATAAGGACTTTAATGAAAACCAAAACAATGGAAAAAAATTGATCAAGAAAGTAATTTCATTTTTTCTAATTTTATCCATTTTTGCCTCTGTGGAATCCCTTTGTCTTTTCAATTCAAATGAAATAGAAAATAATGCTTTTCAGAAAGCAAATTCCGACAGTGATATTTTATTGTTAACGTCCTTATATGTAGCCAGTTTTATTCTTCTGGTTTTTCCTTCCTTTTATATTGCAGAACGCCTGCAAGCTGTAAATGATTATGGTGTGTATGCTATAGTTGCAGGTTCGTTTATCATTCTTACATCGCCGTGGCTTCTATTTAGAACTCCGTCCAAGCACGAATCATCTTTAATTCTGTCAGATAAAGATAGAATAACCTATGAGAAACACTATAAATCCTTCGTTTATTTCAACAGAATTGTGTCTCTTTTAATTCCCGTGTCAGTAATCATAGCGTATGGATTAATAGTAATGTAATTCGCTTTTATTTCATTTAGGGTATCCTGGGGACGGTGCTTGTAAATTTGTAAATTTTTCATTTTTTGCTGTTCTTATATATTCGCCCCAAGGATGACATTTGAAGATTTGTAAAAAATTCCATCCCCGATATTTCTTTATATGTTAAACAACCAACATCTCTTAAAAATACCAATAGTTCTCCTCTAATTCTCTTTCCCGCATGCTTTGTAAAATCA
>JBFXGO010000004.1:0-73074 GCA_050239825.1 bacterium | reverse complement strand
GATATATAAGCCGAAGTATATTAAGCGGCAGTGTTTCCGACTATTATCCTTACAGCAACAGAGATTACAGCCTTAATTTGTCGATAAAGGGGAAGTTCGGGGAATCATCCGAGATTGACGGAATAATAAGAAATGACAGCAGGTTAGAGAGTCCGGATATGGTGAATATTAAGGCATTCGGAGAGAGGTGGGAAGTTGAATTAGGTAATTCCGGCAATATAGGGTATGATGATTCCTACGGCGGCGGAGAGTCCGCGGTAATGAAGGGAAAATACGCCGAAGAAGGGTGGGATGCCGGATGCGGATTGGGCATACCTCTCGGAACCTACGGAAGGGATTATTTTGAAGGAGAGAATACTCAGGGGCCGTTCAGGCTGAGTGGCTATCCAATTATGCCAATGTCCGAGACTGTTACTTTGACCGACAACAGCGGAAGCCGTGAGCTTATGAACGGAAGGGATTATACAATTGACTATAGATTAGGCACAATAAGAACAAACGACATACTGAAGGACGACCAGAGACTGACTGTTGAATATTACATTCAATCTCTGTTGTCAGCAAAAAGAGCGGATTACAGTTTATCCGGGAATCTAAAGGGGAAAAATATATATGGAGGCATGAGCTTCGGAGGCACATACTCAAGAAGGGACACAGTATCGGATACTGTTTTCAGCAATTATTACGTTATCGGAGGAAGGGTGGGCGGTTCACTAAATGAATCAAATCTGATAGAAATGACATATCTGACAAATGTTATTGATAACGGAGATACACTAAAATTTTCAGGCAACGGAATAAACGCAAAGGCGCTTGCCCAAATATGGGGATTCTCCGCAATCGGCAACGCATATAAGAGTTTCGGCGACTTCAAAAGAATAGGAGAGACGGGAAACAGGGAGATAACAAATTTGAATTTTGACGGTCTTTTTAAAATAACCGACTGGAGCTCTTTGAATGCAGGAAACGCAAGAAATTTCAGCGAGGAATCGGATGAGAGAAGCTGGGATGCGGGAGCAGATGTAAACATGAGAAGGGCGGGTTCAGTTGAATATTCATACATAAGCAGTTTCAGCTCGGTAAACGACACATACAATACCGAATACAGAGGAAACAGGGCAATATATTCAAATGATATTGCAGGAAATGCTGTATATATAAAGGGAGATTCGGGAAAACGTTCGGAATGGAAAGACACTGTTGAGAACAGCTATCTTTCCGATAAAATTGAGGTCGGCGATGCCTATAAAGCGAATGACAAATTCGGCTTGAAGGGCTCTGTAATGGGAGAGAGAAGGACATTTGCTGACAGCCTTGCGCAAAATTATGCCTTTGACTGCGGTGTATCATACAATGCAGGCGAGGTATTAAACGCCATACTGAACGGCTCATATTTGTTCTCTGCAAATAGCAGGGTTTTAACGTTGGGTGGAAATGTCGGTTGGAAGATTAAAAATTACATACGAATGAACACAAAGGTAAACTCCGAAATCAACAGCGGGTATTCTTATTTGGACAGCATCGGAGAGAGCAGAATAAAGTATAATATCCTTAATTCGGTTTCATCCGCACCGTTAAAAGGTTTTACGGTCGGTGCAAACAACAACATACTTCTTGCAAGGGGCACTGAAAGCGGTTTTATGTATCAGAAGAATTACATTAACGGTGGTTATGCCAATCTGAATGCATCTTTTGGACAGATATCAATTGAGAGCGGAAACGGGAAATATCTCAATTATTCCGAGGGAGCAGGAAATGAACTTCTCTCCGACAATGCCAGATTCTATGTGAATTCCGCCGTCATTCCCAAGCCGGTGGGGAAATATACTCTTAAAATAAATGAAAAATATGCTGAGAACAAAGGGCTTACGATGAGCTATATACCGGTTTCATATACGGAAGAGGTTGACACGGTTTCAAATGAAGTGAATCAGAGGGATTTTGAGTTAGGGATTGAGTCTGCCAGATCATTTACAGTGGGAAGGGCAAATATGGGTTACATCTATGCCGTTAATGTCAGGACAATACCGGATTCTATTCCTTTGAACGCGGTTTCCCATTCGGGATATATCGGCTTTGGGAGAAAACTCATTGAGGGATTGGATTTGGATGGAAAATTCACCCTTGAGAAGAGACGGGGAACGGATCCGGACGTGGAGAGAGATGATGAACCTGTAAATATACTCATTGCAAATCCTCAAATCGGACTATCTTATGCAATATACGGTTATGGAAGCGGAGGATTTATATACTCGACATCATACTATTCCGGTTCGTCAAATCAAAACAGGCAAAGAGTGGGGATAAATCTGAATTTCAGAAAGAATGCCTTTGAGTTCTCAACAAGCGGCAATTATCAGATTACTAAATTTTATAAAATTCTTGAATTTGAAGTTCGATTGAGAATAATTTTGTAGAAATGAAAATAGATATAATCTAACCCAGAGCAACATCCAAAAGCATCATAACTGCAAAGCCGGCTATTGTAGCAAGGGTGGCGATATCAGTATTTCCATTGTTCTGGCTTTCAGGAATAACCTCCTCTACCACCACATATATCATGGCTCCTGCGGCAAATGAAAGGGCAAAGGGAAGAGGGGAAGAGCTACTGCGACCCCCTCCGGAAAATTCTGAATTGCTATTCCGAGAGCAAGAGCCATTGCGCCTTCGATGCTTTGAGCGGATGAATTGGAGGCAAGGGAGCCGAAAGCCACACCCACAGCGAGTCCTTCGGGTATGTTATGAAGGGTTATCGCAAGAAAGAGAAGCCACTGTTTTTTTAGTGATGTATTTACCCCCTCCGGCTGTGTGAATCCTATGTGAAGGTGGGGCATTAACCTGTCGAGTATCCTGAGAAATGCCGCCCCGAGAAGAAATCCTGTCAGTGGAGGGAACCATTTCGCGTATCCGACTCTTTCGGACATCTCTATCGAAGGGAGAAGAAGCGACCAGACGCTTGCCGCCATCATGACGCCTGCCGCAAAACCGAGCATCACATCAGTGACCCTTTGATTGAATGACTTGAGCATAAAGACTGATGCTGCGCCCAATGCAGTCACGATAATGGCTCTCTTGTCAAGACACAAGATTTTGATAAATTGTGTTTATTGTTAAGCTGTTTGAACATTCGTAATACCTCCATAAACTTCAGATGGAGTTTTGTATCCTAATGATTGATGCTCTCTTTTATTGTTATAGTAATCAAAGTAATCTTTTAGTCCTTCTCTTAGCTCCTTAATCGTATCAAACCTCCAGATATAAGCATGCTCATATTTAACTGTTCTCCACAACCGCTCTATGAAGATATTATCCACAGCACGACCCTTGCCGTCCATGCTTATCTTTATCTTCTTATCTTCAAGTATCTTTGTAAAGTCATTTGCCGTATACTGAGACCCCTGATCCGTATTAAATACTTCAGGCTTTCCATAAATGCACAATGCCTCTTTAACCGCATTCTTGCAAAAGGAGTTATCCAATGTGTTGCTCAATCTCCAGCTCAAGACTCTCCTGCTGTACCAATCTATCACTGCTGTTAAATATGCAAAACCGCTCGCGGGAGTATAACAAAAGATGTGTAAAATTAATAGGAGTGGAATATAATAAGATTAATGAGAAGGAGACATTGAACCGAATAATGAAGAGTGAGCGAGAGATATATCTGTCAAGTAATGATGATTATGCTAATGGGTATATTGAACGGGGACTTGGAACACCTCGGGGAAAAAGAGAGAGGGCGGCTTTTAAACTTAAACCGCCCTCTGCGGGAAAACTGCTTTCTCTTTTACCTTTTTCCGTTCTACCTTATTATCACCATCTTTCTGTTTATCTGTGTCTCTCCGTCTCTGAATCTTATGAAGTATATGCCTGATGAAAGGTGTTCTGTTGAGTAGCTGTGCTGACCTATCCTTGTCTCTTTCGCTCTATATACTTCCTTGCCATTTATATCATATACAGAAAATTTGTTATCCCCTGTTGAATTTGTATACCTTATTTCATTCTGTAGTATATCCATCTTATGATTCCCTTTATCTTGCTTCTCTTCAACAAACTTTTCTGTTACTCCCATAGAAGGATCAAACTCTAAAATATATAATGCGCTATAATCAGCAACATAGGCATAATCTCCTGAAACATAGACACCCTCAGCATAACCCGGTGTATCATAGCTCCCTGCAAGTGTTGGGTTTGAAGGATTTGAGATATCTATTATTTGTAAACCATCATAATCATCAGCAACATAGGCATAATCTCCTGAAACATAGACACCATAAGCCCACCCCAGTGTATCATAGCTCCCTGCAAGTGTTGGGCTTGTGGGGTCAGAGATGTTGATTATCTGTAGACTTGAATTACGATCAGTAACATAGGCATAACTGCCTAAAACATAGACACCTATAGCATTCCCCGGTGTATCATAGCTCCCTGCAAGGGTTGGGCTTGAAGGATTTGAGATATCTATTATCCGTAAACCATAATCATCATCAGCAACATAGGCATAATCTCCTGAAACATAGACACCCCTTGCAATCCCCGGTGTATCATAGTTTCCTGTAAGTGTTGGGCTTGTGGGGTCAGAGATGTTGATTATCTGTAGACCTGAATTACGATCAGTAACATAGGCATAACTGCCTGATACATAGACACCTATAGCATTCCCCGGTGTATCATAGCTTCCTGCAAGAGTTGGGCTTGAAGGATTTGAGATATCTATTATCTGTAAACCATAATCATCATCAGCAACATAGGCATAACTGCCGGAAACATAGACACCATAAGCCCACCCCGGTGTATCATAGCTCTCTGCAAGTGTTGGGCTTGTGGGGTCAGAGATGTTGATTATCTGTAGACCTGAATTACGATCAGTAACATAGGCATAACTGCCTGAAACATAGACACCCCATGCATAACCCGGTGTATCATAGCTCCCTGTAAGGGTTGGGCTTGAAGGATTTGAGATATCTATTACCTGTAAACCATAATCATAATCAGCAACATAGGCATAACTGCCTGATACATAGACACCATAAGCATAACCCTGTGTTTCATAGCTCCCTGTAAGGGTTGGGCTTGAAGGATTTGAGATATCTATTATCTGTAAACCATAATCAGCATCAGCAACATAGGCATAACTGCCTGAAACATAGACACCCAATGCATAACCCGGTGTATCATAGCTCCCTGCAAGTGTTGGGCTTGAAGGATTTGAGATATCTATTATCTGTAAACCAGAATAACCATCAGCAACATAGGCATAACTGCCTGAAACATAGACACCCCATGCATGATCCGGTGTATCATAGTTCCCTGCAAGGGTTGGGCTTATGGGATTTGAGATATCTATTATCTGTAAACCAGAACTATCATCAGCAACATAGGCATAATCTCCTGAGACATAGACACCCCTTGCATAATCCGGTGTATCATAGCTTCCTGTTAGGGTTGGGCTTGAAGGATTTGAGATATCTATTATCTGTAAACCATAACCCTCATCAGCAACATAGGCATAACTGCCTGAAACATAGACACTATAAGCATAACTCGGTGTATCATAGCTCCCTGCAAGGGTTGGGCTTGAAGGATTTGAGATATCTATTATCTGTAAACCATAATCCTCATCAGCAACATACGCATAATCTCCTGAAACATAGACACCATAAGCATAACCCGGTAAACTAAAATAACCTACCAAAAAAGGATTTGCTTTGTTCTTAACATTTAACACTACTAGATAATTATTCATGCAAGAATACGCTAATGTATCTACGATGAAAACATCATATGCATCTCCAAAGAAAGGATAAATTCCTACTCCCCTTACATTCAAACTATCTGTCGCCCAGTTGGGTTGATTGTAATCTTCCGGTTGTTCAAAGTTAGCAAGAAGCATATCCTCTTCTCTGAATGGTCTCTCATTTGAAGCAAAAACAAACAATGCTGAAGCAATAATAATGATAATAAAAATAACTTTTTTCACAATTCCTCCTGTTTAAATACTCCTTCTAATTTCTTTTTCAAAACCATCTCCTTTTTATTAATCATTTTAATCATATTGTATTGCGCCCACTTTGTCAAGAAGTTTGCATAATAGTATTGTAATGGTCACGATTATATTTCACACCGTACTTTGCGATAGCAAAAGGGCGGATTCTTCCAATCCGAAGACATCCTCTTCATTAATATTTATATCCGTTACCTAAATGGAAAAACGGTTATCCTAAAATCATTGCTAAATTATATTACCTCCGCCAATCCTTCGTTAATCTCTTTGGAGAACTCCCTTATGAATACTAATCCCTCTTTACACAACTTCCTTGACAAGTCTCGATACATATTGTATTTAAACTCATAACTCGTAACCCGTAACCCGAAACTCGTAACTGAATTATCTTTTATTATTGAAGGCTGCTTTGGTGGCTGCACTCGGGTGTAGCGCCGTCTCGCACATCACTTTTGGTAAACAATGTCGCTTGACATTTATAGATAATTGTCTATAATTTCAATTCCAAGAAGGAAAAAGATGGATTTAAGAGTTAAAGATATATCATTGTTACTCAAACTATCCGAAAAGGATATCATAGGCCTCATAAAGAGGAATGAGATTCCTTTCTATATGATAAATAAGCAGTACAGATTTAATAAGGGAGAGATAAGCGAGTGGATTCTTAACAGAAGGGCATCTCTGACAAGTGAATTCATAAAATTACAAAATATTGAAAAACCTGCATTTCTTGCCGAGCTAATAAAAAACGGCGGAATTTACTATAATATTGAAGGAAGTGACATAAAGAGTGTCCTCTCGAATGCCATTTCACTTTTGCCTCTTTCAAACTCTGTGGATAAGAATCTTCTCCTTTCATTTTTATTAGAGAGAGAGGAGATGATTCCCACCTACATAGGACAGGGCGTTGCTGTGCCGCATCCGAAGAAACCCATAATCACCGATGCCGAAAATTCTCTTGTGGCAGTCTGCTTTTTAAAGACACCCTTCGTCTACGGCGAAAAAAAAGAGTATCTGCATACTCTGTTTATTATAATAACATCAAATCATAAAAACCATTTGAAAACCCTCTCTTTGCTCTCTTACATTATACAGAGAAGCGAATTTGCGGAACTTCTCAGCAAAAAACCGAACAAAGACGAACTTCTCTTTGAAATTGAAAAGCAATTGATGCAGGAGAAATTTTGAAGTTGTATATCATTTCCTCTGTCATACTTTTTGTGGGAACTATCTGCGGCTTGAAAGTGAGCAACAATAAAAAACCTCTCTATTCGTTTGCGCTGATTCTTGTCTCTTCAACAATCGGAATGATTCCTGCGCTTGAATCTGTCATCAGAGGATGCACCACTGAGACTCTCTTATTCTCATTTAGCCCTGTCGGCGACATAATTGTAAGAATAGACCCTCTTTCAGCATTCTTCCTTTTAATAACTTATCTTGGCGCTATTTTCACATCGCTTTACTCTATTGATTATCTTAAAGAGTATCAGAACAAAAATCAATTTGTTCTTTTGTACCTTTCATTCAATTTTCTTATACTATCCATGGTATTGCTTCTGACTATGCAAAACATCTTTGCTTTTTTGATGGTGTGGGAGGTCATGTCTCTCACATCATTTCTGGCAATTATGTTTGAGGGAGGCAAAGAGGATGTCAGGAGAGCCGGGCTTGAGTATTTTGTCTATATGCACATAGGTTTTCTTTTCATACTCACAGGTTTTTTGCTTCTTTCTAATATGGCAGGTGATTTGAATATGCTCTCTTTCAGAGATTCTCTCAATAACAAATCGATGAAAGCGATGGTTGCATTTCTTCTTTTGTTTTTCGGATTTGGCATTAAGGCGGGGTTTGCCCCGTTTCACAATTGGCTTCCGAAAGCTCATCCTGCATCTGTGTCAAATATATCCGGGTTTATGTCGGGAATAATGCTGAAGATGGGAATATTCGGCATACTCAGATTCTCGCTGATGCTTGAAACTCCGTCAAAAGTTATTATATTTGCGGTATTATCAATATCTTCGGTGACAGCTCTTATTGGTATACTGTATGCGATGTTTGAAAATGACATAAAGAAACTTCTTGCTTACTCTTCAATTGAAAACATGGGAATAATTGGCATAGGAATAGGACTGATGCTTGCGGGAAATGCTTATAAAAATCCGATGATGACAGTATTGGGATTTTCCGGAGCTTTGCTTCACTCATTAAACCATTCTATCTTTAAACCTCTGCTTTTCTTTTCATCAGGCAACATATACTTGAAGACACATACGAGAAACATCAACAGACTCGGCGGTTTGTTAAAGCTTATGCCCTACTCTTCATACATGTTCATAATAGGAAGCGCTGCCATTTCAGGCCTTCCTCTCTTAAGCGGCTTCATATCTGAATTCATGATTTATTTTGGGGCAGTAGAGGGAGTAAGAACATCCGTGATGCCCCTTGCGGTGATATCAGTATGCGCAATGACAGTGATTGCTTTTGTCGGAGTAATGGCAGTCGTCTGTTTCACGAAAGCATCTGGCATAATGCTTCTCGGCTCCGCAAGGAGTTCGTTCGCACATGACATAAAAGATGACATGAAGGTATCTCTTGTTTCTATGATTCTTATGTCGACGTTGATACTTCTGACAGGTCTTTTTCCTCAACTGGCATTTAATCTGTTAAGCCAAGTTATTCACTCTTCATTTCCGGAAGAGCACTCTCTTGTTTTAATCTATTTCAAGAGAATTCTTACGAATATCTCTTTTAGTTCTCTTTTGTTTCTTCTGATCTTCTCCGTTGTTTTTATGCTGAGGAGGCTAATGCTTAAGGGCAGAATTGGAAGAGCCGAGAGGGTGTGGGATTGCGGTTATGTCAGAGGAACACCGGAAGTGCAGTACAAATCATCATCCTATACTGAGCCGCTTAGGAATATATCATCAATGCTTTTAAATGAGAGAGGGACAAAAACTGAGATAGAGGAGTACTTTCCAAAGAAAATGAGTGTGGAAAAAGAGAAGCAGGATGTATTTGAAAAGTATCTGATAGCACCCTCAATGGGATTTCTTAAAAGATTCTTTGACAGATTTTCCGGAATTCAAAAGGGCTCCACTCAGCAGTATCTTCTTATGGGATTGCTGTTTCTGTTGATTTCACTTCTAATATTAATAATTAAGCAATGATGAATATTTTTACCACTTTAATCATGATTCTCGTTATGCCTTTTCTCTTTGCGGGAATTATAAATAGGGTCAAGTCATTGTGGGCTGGTAGAAAAGGTCCATCGGTTTTTCAGCCGATGTTAGACTGCATCAAGCTTTTTAAGAAGAGAGAGATGATTTCAGAGACTGTTTCATTTATGTTCTCTGTAGGTCCAGTGTTTTATGTCTCTTCAGTGCTCACTGCGGTTTTGTTCGTTCCTTATGGGTTCAACAAATCCATTCTTTCATTTGAAGGAGATTTCCTATTCTTTGCATATATAATGACTATCGGCAATTTTTTCATGCTGCTTTCGGCGCTTGACACCGGTTCGAGTTTTGAAGGAATGGGAGCAAGCAGGGAGGCGTCATTTGCTCTATTTATTGAACCTTCCCTATTCATTATACTATCATCATTCATATACCTCTCTGGAAACACTTCAATTTCGAAGATGATTTCGACTCTCAATTTTACAAATTCGTATACGATTGTGGCCTCTCTGCTTTCTATTGCGGCATTCTTTGTCATGATACTGTCCGAAGGGAAGAGAGTGCCTGTTGATGATCCGAATACGCACCTTGAATTGACAATGATCCATGAGGTTATGGTTCTCGACCACTCGGGTCCTTCCTTGGCGCTGATAAATTATGCGACATATCTCAAAATGACAATATTCACAGCTCTGATTTCTTCTGTCATATTTATGGAGTCAGGGGTACTCTTTGCTCTTGGAGGATTTATAGCGGTAAGCATAGTATCCGCAATTATAGTAGGAACGATTGAATCCATAATGGCAAGATTGAAAATGATTTATGTTTCTCAATTTTTGCTTCTTGTCTTTGGAATTGCCCTCTTCATAATAGCATCTGTCCTTATGGGGCGCGGAGGTGGCGTGTAATGTACTTTGCCCTGCTTGTATTGTTCGCGGGAACAGTCATATACTTTTCGGTGACGAGCCGCCTTAAAGCATATATAGGCGCTCTATCGGCTCAGGGTGTGATTCTTTTTCTGATTGTGCTTATAAATATGAAAGAGACAAATCTGCCGAATCTGATATTTATTCTTTTGGAGACAATCGGTTTCAAGACAATTCTGATTCCATATATACTCGGAAGAATTGTTTATCAGAATGAAGCATCAAGGGATGTTGATGTTTCTATATCAAGTTTCTTCTCAATACTCGCGATGATACTTATATTTTCATTCGGATTTTTGCTCTCGTTTTATACAAAAGATCTTTTAAGCTACTCCAATCCATTTCATTTTGGTGTGGCATTCTCTTCAATAATCGCCGGAATGTACATTATACTTACAAAGAAACGGCTGATAACGCATATAATGGGTTACATGGTGTTTGAAAACGGAATCTTTCTGTTTTCACTCTCTCTTTTAAAGGAGATGCCTCTCATCGTGAATCTTGGAGTTTTGCTCGAACTCTTCATGATTGTCTTCATTTCAGGCTTTTTTATTTCGAGGATAAAGGAGAGTTATAATGACGACAACATAGACAATCTGACGGACCTGAGGGACTGATGTACTATTTTATTTTGCCTTTATTGTTTGCATCGGCATCGGCTCTTCTAAGGAGAAGGTCCGCTGATTATGTACTGCTCGCTGTCAACGGCGTGATTAATCTGATATTCACACTCTACATTCTGTTTGTAAATCAGATTTCGACAAAGTTCATTGCTGTTGATTCTCTTAACAAACCCTTTTTATTTGTTTTATCGCTTGTCTTTTTCGCGTCATCAATTTACTCTGTTGAATTTTTAAAGAAAAATAATCCTGACAACACATGGCACTCTGTATATACAGTGTGTTTCATTTTATTTGATTTGCTGATGATGCTATCTCTTATGGCTCAGCACATCGGACTTTATTGGGTTCTTCTTGAAGCGACGACAATACTCACTGCGCCTCTCATTTATTTCAGCAAAACAAAGCACTCTCTTGAAGCCGCATGGAAATATGTCTTTATATGCTCCATCGGCATAGCTATCGGTTTTTTAGGAATAATATTTTTATCAATAACATTCAAGCATGCCGACTCGCTCTTTTTCGCGGATTTTTACAATTACACCGACGGAGTGACCCCTCTGTTTTTAAAAATATCATTTCTGTTCATTCTCATAGGATTTGGAACAAAAATGGGTCTTGCTCCTCTGCATTTCTGGCTTCCCGACGCGCACTCTGAAGCCCCGTCTCCCGTTTCCGCGATGCTGTCGGCGACTCTTCTAAATACAGCCCTAATAGGAATCATAAGAGTTTTGAAGGTGATGTACATATTCAATGCAGAGCATTTTGCCGGCACCATGCTTGTTGTGATGGGCATTCTTTCGATATTCGTTTCGACAGTATTCATATTAAGGATTAAGAACTATAAGAGAATGCTCGCTTACTCTTCTGTGGAGAATATGGGAATAATAGCCCTGTCATTAGGCAGCGGCGGATTGGGTCTTCTTGCGGGTATGATTCATCTTCTCGGACATTCAATGATGAAGGCATCCTTATTTCTTACAACAGGAAATATTCTTGAAAAATACAAAACAAAACATTATGATGAGACGGGAAATGTGTTCAATGATATGAAGAAAACGGGAATCATTTTCCTGTTATCTGCTCTCGGAATACTTGGAATACCATCCTCTCTCTCGTTCCTAAGCGAATTTCTGCTTGTGAAGAATCTTCTGGAAAAAAGCATGTATCTGGAACTCGCAGTTATTCTTGTTCTTCTGACGGCACTATTCTATGGCTTCATGAAGATGGTTATAACCATGCTCTTTTCAGGAGAAAAGAGCGGGAAGTCAGATGAAAGTTTGCCGGGCTATATTCCTCAGATTATTCTTATACTGGTCTGTTTCCTGCTTGGATTTTACATGCCTGAACCGGTTAAGGAGATGCTGGAAAATGCGGCTCATTGGATTGGGAGAAAATGATGGAATCAACCAAAATCAAAAACGGATTAAAAATAAGCACAAAAGAAATACCGGATCTTAACATAAACGAATTTATCTCATTTTTAAAAAAATCTGTAGATGAATCAAAGAGGTGCATACTTCTGTTCGGAAAGAAAGAGGGAGAAAGCGTGAGAGTTTATGCAGTGATGAGCGATGACAACAACTCTTTGATGTACATCGTCTCAACACTCTTTGAAAAACAGAGAATGAAGTATGAATCACTTACGAATTATCATCCTTCATTCAATTTGTTTGAAAGAGAATTGTTTGAAGAGTGGGGGATTGTCCCGGAGGGGCATCCTTTCCTAAAGCCGGTCAGATATCCGCACTGTAAATTTGATAATAAAGCGAAAACCTATGATTACCCCTTTTATACAATTTCAAGCGATGAAATCCATCAGGTCGCAGTCGGTCCTGTTCATGCAGGAGTTATTGAACCCGGTCATTTCAGATTCTTATGCGAAGGAGAAAAGATAATTCATCTCGAAATACAGCTCGGTTACCAGCACAGAGGGGTTGAAAATCTCTTTTTGAAGGGAAATATTACAGACAAAATGGAATTGGCTGAATCGATTACGGGTGACACTGTGATTGGAAATGCCTATGCGTACAGCAGTATAATTGAAGGAACTCTCGATATTAAACCGACGGAAGATGAACTTCTTGAGAGAGCGATAGCTCTTGAGATGGAAAGAATCGCAGTTCATATAGGAGATATTGGAGCTATAGCCAATGATGTGGCATACATGATAGGGAGTGCAGTCTCAGGAGCAAATAGGACTTATGTGATAAACACAATGCTTGCAATCTGCGGAAGCAGGTTCGGAAGGGGATTCATAGGAATTGGAAAGAATAATTACAGGATAACAGAAAAAAAGAGAAATCTGATAAAGAAAAATCTTCATATTGTCAGGGAAAATATGGAGCAGTTGTGTGAAGAGATGTTTGATTCGCCCTCGGTTCTTTCGAGACTTGAAAATACTGGGGCAGTAACGGCAAAGCAGGCGCGAGAATGCGGCTTCGTCGGCATGGCGGCGCGCGCATCAGGAGTGAAGATTGATTCAAGGAGCGATCATCCTTTCGGAGCATACAGGAAGTATCCGATTCATCCTCTTTCTCTCGACACTGGCGATGTTTTTGCGAGGGCATATCTGAGGTATCTTGAAATGCAGCAGTCAATGAATTATATAAATGAACTTCTTATGGTACTGGGTGATTCTCCATCTGTGTCGGTTCCCGAGAAAATGGAAATTCCATCAAACACATTCCTGATATCTCTTATTGAAGGGTGGAGGGGAGAGGTCGTGCATGCAGTTGTGACAGATGAAAAGAACAGGGCAAGATATAAGATAAAGGACCCTTCATTCAACAACTGGTTCGCGCTTGCTCTCTCTGTCAGAGGAAACGGCATATCGGATTTCCCTCTGTGCAACAAGAGTTTTAACCTTTCATACTGCGGAAATGATCTGTGAGGTGCTATGTTTGAAAACATAAAAATATCATTAAGACAGGGGCGTCAGTTTATACCTGATGTTAAAAATGCAAAAGTCAATGAGATGTTCAGGGGATTCCCTGAAATTAAGAAAGAGAATCTAATCAAAAGCGAAATAGAGGGTCTCTGCCCTGCCGATGCAATTTTAAATGCGCCATTCTCGATAGACCTCGGCAAATGCACTTTCTGCGGGAAGTGCGAAAGAAAGCTCGGGGAGAATATTGTGAAATTTACTGATGAGCACAGAATTTCATGCGATTCGAGGGAGAAGCTTATAGTGACGGCAAATACTGAATATAAGATTAGGTTCAGAGACGCCATTAAAACAAGAGCCGACATAAAAAAAATCTTCAAAAAATCATTGAAACTTCGCTCAGTCTCAGCCGGAGGATGCAATGGATGTGAGATGGAACTTAATGCGTGTTCAAATGTCAATTTTGATATGGGAAGATTCGGAGTGGATATTGTGGCAAGCCCGCGCCATGCAGACGGCATAATAATAACGGGACCGGTGAGTGAGAATATGGCAGAGGCGCTTGAGGAGACATACAAAGCAGTGCCTGAACCTAAAATCATCATACTGGCAGGAGCATGCGCAATTAGCGGTGGAATCTTTTCAGGGTCAGATGCATTGAATAGAGAATTTATGAAAAATCATAAAATTGATTTATACATACCCGGTTGTCCTGTGCACCCTTTGACAGTTATAAACGGAATTTTGAGGTTGTTAGAAGAGTAAGCGTCAGCTTGAACACCAGTCTGTAAAGACAAAATCTTACTCAACCGTGTCACCCTGAACGCCTCTGTGGTTATGACTCAATAGTGTCACCCTGAACGCCTCTATGGTTATGACTCAACCGTGTCACCCTGAACGCCTCTATGGTTATGACTATCGTGAAGGGTCTATCATTTTATTGTTGATTGATAATTGAAGATTGAACTGGGGCTGCACGCGGGCATAGCGTCGGCTCGCACACTCCGCTTCGCCGCTATATCAAGATGGGTTAGCGGAGCAAGGAGAGAACCACTTGATGGGCGTCTTCGCGGAGCGTCCTCGCCGACTTGTAGCTTTCGTGTATCAATAAGTTAATTAATTGAATGTTGCAGTGGGGACACACCGAAGGAATGTCCCCACATTGGCGAGGGTGTAATGTGCGCGAACGCACATGATAGACGCCTCGGGTTGCACCAGAACTTTGTGAAGATTATTGTAAAGACAAAATCTTACTCAACCGTGTCACCCTGAACGCCTCTGTGGTTATGACTATCGTGAAGGGTCTATCATTTTATTGTTGATTGATAATTGAAGATTGAACTGGGGCTGCACGCGGGCATAGCGTCGGCTCGCACACTCCGCTTCGCCGCTATATCAAGATGGGTTAGCGGAGCAAGGAGAGAACCACTTGATGGGCGTCTGCGCGAAGCGTCCTCGCCGACTTGTAGCTTTCGTGTATCAATAAGTTATCTAATTGATTGTCCTCATGAGAAGCATTGAAAAGACGAGCGCTGTGGACAGGCTTCTCATTCGGAAATGTAAAGGCAAAATCTTACTCAACTCCCCGTATTAAGCTCATGGCACATGGCACACGGCTCAGGGCTGTTTTGCTGGCTGCACGCGGGCATAGCGTCGGCTCGCACACTCCGCTTCGCCGCTATATCAAGATGGGTTAGCGGAGCGAGGAGAGAACCACTTGATGGGCGTCTGCGCGAAGCGTCCTCGCCGACTTGTAGCTTTCGTGTATCAATAAGTTATTTAATTGATTGTCCTCATGAGAAGCATTGAAAAGACGAGCGCTGTGGACAGGCTTCTCATTCGGAAATGTAAAGGCAAAATCTTACTCAACTCCCCGTATTAAGCTCAAGGCACATGGCACACGGCTCACGGCTGTTTTGCTGGCTGTACTGGAATTTTTCCTCGGAAATGTAAAGACAAGTCATTTAATCATCTGTCCTATTGTATTTAAACTCGTAACCCGCAACCCGAAACTCGTAACTGAATTACCTGTCAGATTGCGTTTTTAAGATGCGGGTCTTGACTTTATGTTTGATATGGTGTTTAATCTATTTGGGGAGCTACTAAAAGTGGCTGAGAAAGCGGTCTTTTCCGCTGACCCTTGAACCTGATGCAGGTAATTCTGCCGTAGGAAAATTACAAAATCAGGTTCCCCTGATTTTTTTTATTCTTAATGGAGGTTAAAATGCTTGATGACACAAAGGTGAGCGAACTGATAATAGACTCTTACTTTAAGAAGCTGAAAGATTCATTGCATCTTGATGCCGCAATAGTAGGCGCAGGTCCGTCAGGTCTTGTGGCGGCAGCTCTTTTGGCGAAAGACGGATTTAATGTTGCGGTCTATGAATCGAAACTTGCTCCCGGAGGCGGCATGTGGGGCGGCGGAATGATGTTCAATGAAATAGTAGTGCAGAGAGAGGCTCTAAATGTTCTCAAAATGTTCAATGTGAGAGTGAAGGAGCATAACGATGATTACTTTACATGCGATTCTGTTGAGTGCACTTCCGCGCTTATAAACTCTGCCGTGAATTCAGGAGCGAAGCTCTTCAATCTTGTAAAAGTTGTTGACACTGTCTTTAAGAATGATTCAGTGTGCGGAATTGTGATAAATTGGACTCCGGTTGAGCATATGGGGCTTCATGTCGACCCTATAACCGTCTATTCAAAAACTGTGATGGATTCAACAGGGCATCCCGCGGAGCTTGCGAATACTCTGGTTAAAAAGGCAGGAGTCAGGCTTAACACCCCGTCAGGAGAATTTGAAGGAGAGAAGCCGATGAATGCGGAAGTAGGAGAGAAACAGACAGTCGAAAACACAAAAGAAATTTACAAAAATTTCTTTGTTTCAGGCATGGCCGCAAATGGAGTGTGCGGAGGATTCAGGATGGGTCCTATATTTGGCGGAATGCTTCTTTCAGGGCAGAAAGCATACGGACTTTTAAAGGAGAGTATAAGAAGGGGATAGTATGAAAAATACAAAAATACAAGCACCGTCCCCAAGAATAATTGATGTAAATATCAACCGGCTGTCAGAGGCATTGAGAATGATTGAGGATATATGCAGATTTCATATTAGTGATGAAAAACAAACAAAGAAAATTAAATTTCTCAGGTCTCAGTTTGATAATTACAGGAAAAGTTATGAAAAGTATGCTCTTCCTTTCAGAGAGAGTGAAAAGGATTTAGGCCGAGAGCAGTCATTTGATATGAACAAGAGAACATCAATCGACGATATCCTTGGAAGCGCATTCGGCAGAGCCCAGGAGGCATGCAGGTCGCTTGAAGAATTTTCAAAATTGGAAGGCTCGAAAACAGGAAATTTCAAAGAGATGAGATACTCTCTCTATGATATTGAAAGAAATCTCTTTATTTCAATGAAAAGAAAAAGGTTTGCAGATAAAATGGGTCTCTACATAATCATGACAAATCCAAAGGTCGGATACGAAAAACTCTCCGAAATAGCGGTCAAGAATGGTATAAGAGTCATACAGTTCCGCGACAAATTTATGGAAGGCAGGGAGCTTCTGAAAAAAGCAAGAGCAATACGCTCAATCACGAAGAACTCCGACACTCTCTTTATTGTTAATGACAGACTTGACATAGCTTTGCTGTCAGATGCCGACGGTGTGCATCTTGGACAGACCGACATACCTGTTTTTGCGGCGAGGAGGGAATCGAGTGGCCTTATAATAGGAAAATCAACTCATAATATGAAACAACTTAAATGCGCGTTGAAAGAGATGCCGGATTATGTGGGCATAGGACCCGTATTCCCGACTGACTCAAAGATTCTAAAAGACAGGGTGCTTGGACTCTCCGAAGCTGAAAAAATGCTGAAAGAATCTTCGGTACCCGCAGTATGCATAGGCGGAATAAAAGAGCACAATCTGAAAGCAGTTTTAAAGATAGGTTTTATGAATGCCGCAATTCTCTCCTACATAACAGAGAGCGGCTCGCCGGAGAGGGAAATCAAAAAAATACAATCAATATTAAGGAGAAAAAATGACACTGAGAGATAAAGCACTGAAAAATATCATAACGGAAGAGATGAAAGAGGTGGCGAATTTTGAAAATGTGTCAGAGAATTTCATACTTGAAGGAATGAAGAGAGGAATTATAGCTATTCCCAACAACAGCAAAAGAAAGAAAAAATTCATATATGGAATCGGAGAAGGCCTCTCTGTAAAAGTAAATGCAAATATCGGCTCCTCTCCGTATCATATTGACATTGATGAAGAGATTTTGAAACTAAAAACAGCAATTGATGCCGGAGCGCACTCCGTTATGGACCTCTCTTTGGGCAGTAAAATCAAGATAATAAGGAAGAGAGTTCTTGAGGAATCCGATGTCATGGTCGGCACAGTTCCGATCTATGAGACGGGATTTAACCTCTCTAACGAAAAGAAGGACATTGTCGACATGACTATAGACGACTATCTTAAGACGGTTGAGGAGCAGGCAAAGAGCGGCGTTGATTTCATGACAATACACTCCGGAGTTAATATCGCAACTATGAACAGGATGTTCAATGAAAAAAGAATAATGAATGTAGTATCAAGGGGAGGTTCATTTCTAATTGCTTGGATGAAGCACAACTGTAAAGAATCTCCTCTCTTTGAGCATTTTGATAAAATACTTGACATACTACACGAGTATGATGTGACAATATCATTGGGAGACGGAATGAGACCCGGGGCATGCGCTGATGCCTCGGACAGGGCACAGATAGAGGAGCTTATAGTGCTCGGCGAACTCACGCAGATGGCTCTAGACAAAGGTGTGCAGGTTATGGTTGAGGGTCCGGGTCATGTTCCTTTGAATCAAATTGAAATGAATGTGAAGCTTATGAAGAGGATCTGCCACAATGTTCCATTTTATGTTCTCGGGCCTCTTGTCAATGACATTTCGGCAGGGTACGACCACATAGCAGGAGCCATAGGAGGAGCAATTGCCGCCTATAATGGAGCTGATTTTTTGTGCTATGTGACTCCATCGGAGCATCTTCGACTGCCGACACCGGCAGATGTAAAGGAGGGAGTTGTTGCGTCTCTGATAGCGGCATTCTCCGCAGACCTTGCAAGAGAGAGGCCGTATGCTTTGAGAAAAAACAGAAAGATGACAGATGCAAGAAGAAACCTTGAGTGGGACAAACAGATAATTAATTCAATCGACCCATTAAAAGCGGCAAGATACAGATCGGAGTCTGAGATAGGAGAAAATAAAGAATGCACCATGTGCGGTGATTTTTGTGCAGTGAAGCGGCTGAATGAGCTTGCAAAATAAGAGAGGCGCTTAATGCGCCTCTCTTATCGATATTTTAAGGACTATAATTCTAAAAAATCTTCTGTCCTTTTGCTACAATTTTATTCAATGCTTCATTGAAGTAATTGCTGCTTGAAATTATTTCAGGTTGAATTCTCTGTGTATAGAATTTATAAGATTTTTCAATTTCATCCTTCATAGACTCTTTGATATTTCCATTTGCCATACCCTTCTCCACCTCATCTTTATGGTATAGGAGAATGTCCTTTGCAAGTTGTCGTGCAAGCTTGACGGCATCTTTATGAACCTTCTGCATGTTTTCAGGCATAGAGCTGAAATTCGGCGGAAGATTGAATCCTGCGAGAAGAACATCAAACATTGCTCCGCCCGGCTTTATATGTCCGACAGGAGCCGATTGCTGGGGTTGAGGTGCTGGTTTTGCAGCAGGAAAAGGCATAGGTTCATGTGTCACAGGCTCTACCGGCTTTTGTTGAGCAAATGCTGGAGGCACTGCTCCAAAGTCCTGTGTTTGAGGAGCGGCAGGTTTTGGCTGCGCAAATGGACTTGCTCCGAAATCAGGCATTGCAGGCTCTGCTGTTTTAGGTTGAGTCGGCTGAGCAAATGCGGGAGGGACTCCAAAGTCCTGTGTTTGAGGAGCGGCAGGTTTTGGCTGCGCAAATGGGCTTGCTCCGAAATCAGGCATTGCAGGCTCTGCTGTTTTAGGCTGAGTCGGCTGAGCAAATGCTGGAGGGACTCCAAAGTCCTGTGTTTGAGGAGCGGCAGGTTTTGGCTGTGCAAATGGACTTGCTCCGAAATCAGGCATTGCAGGCTCTGCTGTTTTAGGTTGAGCAGGCTGAGCAAATGCTGGAGGAACTCCAAAATCATCCATGCTTTGAGAAAATGAGGGTTTTGCCTCCTCCACAGGAGCTGATTTGGCAGGGTCAAATGATATATTGCCGAAATTCTGAGTCTCTTCCGTCGGCTGTGCGAATGCAGTCTCTGTTTCAGGAACGGAGCTTGAGAAACTGCCGAGGTCATTCAACTGCTCGGAGAGGTTATCACTGTCTGCAGGTGAATTCGCCTGCTCCTCCTGAGGCGCATATTCCGGTGAGAAGGATGTCTCTCCTATCTCAGGTGTGGTAAAAGGGGTTCCTGCTGAAGCGGCCGGCTGTTCGTCATCTTCAATTATCTCTGTCATGGGAATATCCATCGGCTCAACATAGATCCCAAAAATATTTTTGCAATTGGGGCATCTTACAGGTCCTCCGCCTATAGGAATATACATATCCTCAACTTCATATTTTTTGTGACATTTTGGACACTCAATTCTCATCCAAACTCCTTTTTTTATAATAAATAAAAGTATATATAATTTTCGTAAAAATGCAACACAAAAATGTTTTTTTTGTTGTTGACTGAAACAAAGAATGACTTAAGATTTATGTAATTTTTAAACTTTTAACCCGTAGGGATAGATGAAAGCAAATTATGGATGAAAAAACAACAGTCAAAAGAATCAGGTCGGGAGACAAAGAACTCTTTGCGCTTCTCCTGAGAAAGTACGAAAGAATAGTCAACAGCATAATCTATTCAATGGTCTTTGACATAGAAACAACCAAGGATCTCACTCAGGAAACATTCATAAAGGCGTTTGAAAATCTGAACTCATACAGTGAAGAGCATGAATTCAAGCCTTGGGTTATAAAGATTGCGAGAAACCACACGATAGATTACATAAGGAAAAAAAAGAAAACAATAAGCATTGAAGAGCTTGATTATGAAATACCGGACAACAAAAATCTACACGGTTTGGATGAAATGCAGCAGCAAAAGGCGCTAGAAAAGGCGATGGCGAGGCTGAAAGAGGATGACCGCACTCTCCTTATAATGAAGTATAAAGAGGGATTCTCAAATAAAGAAATAGCCGAAGCAATGGAGATTCCTGAAAACAGAGTTAATGTTAAGCTGTTCAGGGCAAAGGAAAAGATGCGGGAACTGCTGGAAATGAAAAAATGCGAGAGGTGAAAATATGAAAGATAAAAATGAAAAACTGATAGGAATAGAAGATTTATTCAGGGATTATGAAACTCCCGCGATAGATTCCACCGAAGAGAATGTTATGAAGGCGATTGCAGCAAAGAAAATAAAACAAAGGCCTGCAAGAATTCTGATAGCTCCGATAATAGGATATCTTGTATCATCCGTGCTCTTTACAATCGTCTATTCAAGAAACGCCATATTCTCATTTACATGGGATTTTACGGGCGACAGGATAATTTCATTTTTGCAGGGTTTGGCGAGAGCTTTAAATATACTGTCGCAGATACTTCCACATTACAGGGGAGAGTATCTTTACGTGCCTCTTGCAGGAATGCTGATAATTTCAGTAGGCGCCCTTGCAATGCATAAGAAAAACAAGAAAAAAGGAGGAAATAGATGAAGACATTTTTGAAAACACTTGCGCTGGTTATTATTCTTTCCACCGCGCTTGCAGCATTTGCGCAGGTCGCCGAAAGTCCGGTGGAAGCAAAGCCTCAGATGGAGCAGAAGCCAGTTCTAGCCGAGGAAGCTGATGACTTTGATCCGGAGGAGGCTGATTCCCTCAATGATGATGTTGTCACCATAGGCGGCCACATAAATGTAGATGGAATTGTCGAAGGTGATGTCGTTTGCATAGGCGGCACATTTGATGTGAATGCGCAGATCAAGGGAGAGCTTGTTCTTATAGGCTCTACCGGCAAAATCGGACCTTTGACAGTGGTTGAACAGGAATTTGTCATGCTCGGAAGCAGAGCTGACATTGACACGGCGGCAGTCTTCAAAGGAGAAAAGACAAACATTCAAATAAACGGCATTGGAGCCATCGTCAGGCTTTTGGCCTCTCACAATTCAGAAGGCAAGTTCACGATGGAGAGGGACAGATTTGACATAACCGATATTTTCAACATGCTTGCCGCATTTATAGTAATGTTCGCCATTGCCGCGGCTGTGATAATGATTGTAAAACAGCACAAGAGAGTTGAATCATCAATACTTGAGAGCCCCCTCTTCATATTTTTGATGGGTTTGCTTACAGAGGTTCTCATAATTCCGGCGATAATACTTCTTGCAATAAGCATTGTTGGAATACCATTCATTCCTCTTTTTGTGCTTGCCCTTCTTGCAGGACTTCTCTTTGGCTGGGCTACGGTTGTTAATTACACGGGAAAATGGATTGGAGAAAAACTGTGGAAGAGAGAGCTTAACCCCATAATGAGCGTATTCGTCGGAATAGCGGCTTTCAGCATAATTCCACTGATTCACAACATACTCAATTGGGCTGATGTAAACTATCTGAACACTCTTTTCGGATTTCTGAAATACATGCAGAACTATATAATAATAACATTTGCCTTCGGCGGAGTTCTGATGTCAAGGTTCGGCTCAACCGTCTTTCAGAAGAACAGCGCAGAGAAGAAAATAGAGATAATAAAAGAGGAAGCAAAGACGGAATAGGAACATATCTCTCAAAAAAGGCGGCTTATAGCCGCCTTTTTTTTGCCTCACTGCGCCGTCCGCATTTCACCAACAAGCATTTTAATCTTAGAGGCGGAGAGAGGGAACAGAGCAATTGATTAAATATCTATGAGCTCTTGACTCAGCCCGGATTTTTCATACAATATACTACTCTGCTGGTGTGGCTCAGTGGTAGAGCAGCGCTTTCGTAAAGCGCGGGTCGGCGGTTCAAATCCGCCCACCAGCTTAAATTTTATGAACGGAAAAACAGTATGTTACAGAAAAAACGACAGACTAATACCGCTCTCATGCGAGAGTGATTATTCGGATTTGTCTTCGGTTTATTCCGATTCAATGTACGGCAAGCTTGTTCTTCAAAACTCCCTGATATTGGTTGTTAAATCAATAATGAATTCGATGTTCCCGGATAGTGAACTTAATGTCGAACACACTATCAATGGGGGGCTCTACTGCGAAATATTCTCACCGGTGCTCATCAGTGAAAAAACTATAGATGAAATGAATGAGAAGCTTCAGGAGATAATAAAATCCGATGAGATGATTACAGCGAAGTTTAAAAAGAGGGATGAGCTTATCACCCTATTTGAAGATGACAGCAAAAAAAAGTATCTATTGGAGAATTCATCCGTGAATGGAGCATTCTTCGCACAGTTCAACTGGACAAAAGATTTTTTCTTCACTCCGGTTGTGCCGAAGACCTCTCTTCTTGAAGGTGCATATATTAAATATTATCCTCCGGGAATAATAATTTTCAGCGGAAGGGCATTTGAAAAAAACGATCAGAAGAAGCTTTTTAATGTATTCAACGAATCCGAAAACTGGGCTAAGATCCTAAACTGGAGGTCTGTCGAAAATCTGCAGGATTCAATTGAAAGGCAGGAGATAGCCGAACTCATTCAGGTGTCAGAGGCGCTTCATGAGAAAAGGATAGTTGACATAGCCCATCAGATAGATTCAATGAGAAACCGCCTACGACTCATTTCAATTGCAGGACCCTCGTCTTCCGGAAAGACTACATTTCTGAAAAGATTGTCGGTTCAACTTCGCGTGCTTGGCATTTCCGTTTCGGGAATCTCGCTTGACAATTACTTCGTAAACAGAGAGAAGACACCCAAAGATGAAAACAATGAATTCGACTATGAATCGATAGACGCAATCGACCTTGAACTCTTCAACAAAAATCTGATTGAACTCATTGAGAACAGAGAAGTGGAGCTTCCGGTATTTGATTTCACTCTGGGAGTGAGAAAAAAGGAGACAAAGAGAGCTAAACTTGAAAAAAACACGATTTTGATAATCGAAGGAATCCACGGCTTGAATGATAAACTGACAAAATCTGTTCCAAAGGAGAAGAAGGCAAAAATATATGTTTCCGCTTTAACTCAGATAAACATTGACAGCACGCACAGGATATCAACTACCGACAACCGTCTTATCAGGAGGCTCGTGAGGGATTATCTGTTCAGAAACCATTCTGCTGACCAGACCCTTGAAATGTGGCGTTCGGTCAGACGCGGAGAAGAGAAGAATATATTCCCATTTCAGGAGACTGCCGATTTCATGTTCAATTCATCTCTGTTGTACGAGCTCTCCGTGCTAAAAAACTTTGCCGAACCCCTGCTTGGCGGGATTACCGAGGAGAAGCCGCATTACCTTGATGCAAAGAGGCTTCAATTCATACTTTCGTTCTTCAAGCCGATATCCATGGAGTTCATTCCACCCACCTCGGTGTTGAGGGAATTTATAGGAAATTCCTCTTTCAAATACTGATTCAAACAAAAGACTTGAAAAAAACTTTATATATATTATATTATACCAATGTTCAATCTTGAAGACCTCGTATTCAAAATAAAAGAATCCAATCCGATAGAGAACATTGTATCTGAATATGTTTCTCTTAAGAGGTCGGGAAGTTCGCTCAAAGGGTTATGTCCATTCCATTCGGAGAAGACGCCCTCTTTCATAGTCAACTCAACAAAGGGTTTCTATCACTGCTTCGGCTGTTCGAAGAGCGGAGATGTAATCTCATTCATCATGGAGATTGAACATGTAGATTTCAATGACGCAATCGAGATATTGGCAAAAAAATCAGGCATAGACCTTTCCCAGTATAAAAGGTCGGGCGAGAGGGGTGTGACAAGCACAATATATGAGGCGAATGAGATAGCGATGAATCATTATAAAAAATCACTCATGGATAATTCACAGGCAAGAGATTACCTGAAGCAGAGGATGCTTGACCTTCCGGAAATAGAAACATTCAAGCTTGGCTTCTCCGACAGTTCAAATTCTCTTATAAACCACCTTAAAGAAAAAAGATTTAAGTACGATGATTTTGTCAAAGCCGGCCTCATCCACAAAGACCAGTATGGAAACATGAGGGATGTCTTCTTCAACAGAATCATGTTTCCAATTTTCTCAAACTCCGGAAATGTCATAGGATTCGGCGGCAGGGTTCTCAAAGATGATAATCCGAAATATCTCAATACTCAGGAGACTCCGGTCTTTAAAAAAGGTAATTTTTTGTATGGGCTCCATCTGAGCAGACAGGCGGTATCGCAGAAAAATTCAATGATTCTTGTTGAAGGATACATGGATTTTATCTCTCTCTTCAGAGCAGGAGTGAGGAATGCGGCGGCTCAGCTTGGAACTGCTTGCACTGCTGAACAGGCAAAGATCATCAAAAAAGCGTGCGAAAAGGTCATTTTAATGTATGACACGGACGAAGCCGGAAGGAATGCAACAATGAGGTCTATTCCAATACTGCTTAAGGAGGGTCTGATTGTGAGCGTCTTCTCGGACAAAACCGTGAAGGACCCGGATGAGCTTGTAAAAAAGCTGGGCGATAAAATCGATTTCGCGCATATTGAGAGTGGAAGAAAAGATTTTATTTGGTTCGCAGAGGAGTATTTTAAGGAGAAGGAAGAGGATGAGATGCTCTCAAAGAAGCACTTTGTAAATTTTGTAATTGATGCGGTTAAAAATATTGAAGATGATGTTACAAGGAATCTCTATACAAAGGGAGTCGTGGAGCGACTCAGGATTTCAGAAAAATTTCTGAAACCCGGAGTGAAATCCGAGCAGTCAGTCAAAGAGGAAAAAGATGCGGAAAAACCAAATATATATCATGAAATCATAGCAATAATGCTCTCTGATAGGGGGCTTTGTAAAAAGCTCTGTTTTGAAGTTGAGGAGACTGATTTTTTGGATTTGCCACTGAAAGGAACATTCATCTCTATCTGCAATTCCTTGGACACAAGGGATGAGAATATTGACTTATTCATTAAAAATGATAAAATAAAATATTTGAAAGATTATATAATCAAAAGGATGACCTATTATCTTGAGCATAAACCGGATGAGAAGAAAATAAACGAGATTCTCGGAATAGTAAAAGAGAAAAGAATTTTGAAGCGCATTGAAGAGATTGACATAAAAATAAAGAATGCCTCTGATGAAGAGGAAAAGGACAGACTGATGCACATGAGAGTTCTGATGGTCAAGAAAATAAAAGGAGGGAGGTAAAATGGCTCTTGATGCCAAGAAGACAGGCGATATTGAAAATATAATCAACACTATCATTAAAAAAGCTGTGGTGAATGGAGAATTGCCGTATCACAAGCTCAACAGCCTCCTGCCAGAAGATTTTGAGGTTGATGAAATTGACAGCCTCATAACGCGTCTGCAGACGATGGGCATAGCGCTGATAGAAGATGACAATGAGAAGCAGATGCCTGAGCCCACTCACAGAATAGAGGCGGAAAAGAAATCCGACCTCTATGAAAGGATAAAGTATGATGACCCCGTCAGAATGTATCTGCAAGAGATGAAATCCATTGAACTGCTCTCAAAGGATATGGAAGTGACTATATCGAGAGTTATGGAAGAGGGACGAAGAGGCATAATCTCAAATCTGTTCATGATTGACAAGACATTTGACAGAGTGCAGGAATTCTACGACAAAGTCATAGATGAAGAGGAGTCGATTGACCAGTACTTTCACATAGAGGATCCGAATATATCAAACGAACTTTCGCAGAAGAAAAAATATCAGAAGCTAAAAAAACTCTTTGACGACATTAAGAAAGACATTCAGAAAATAAAGGAAGAAAAGGTGGGCTACTCACGACTGAAGAAATCCGAAAGAGAAAAACGCGACAAAAAGATGGAAAAAATCTACTCCAATCTTATTGATAAGGTTCAAGAGATGCAGGTGAATTCGGTGCAGCTCAATGACATGATAAAATCCTACAAAATTCTGCACAAAGATCTGTGCATGCAAAACCAAAAATTCAAACTCATAGAAAAAAGATTCGACACATCTATAAATGATATAATGCGTATTTGCGATGCAAAGGGAAATGTGCCTATCAAATACAAGAAGAGAAACATCAAGAGAGAGGATTTCATAAATGTAAAAAGAGAGATAGAGTACATTCAATCATGCATAAAAAAGATGGAATCTGAGATAGGTTGTGACAATGAGAAATTCGATGAAATAATAAAGAACCTCACAAAATTCGAGGTCACTTTAAATGACGCAAAACAAAAGATGATTCGCGCAAATGTGAGGCTTGTGATTTCAATAGCGAAGAGATATACAAACAGGGGCCTTGAATTCATGGACCTTATACAGGAGGGAAATGCCGGTCTGATGAAGGCAGTGGAAAAATTCGATTATCAGAAGGGCTACAAATTTTCAACTTACGCGACATGGTGGATAAGACAGTCAATAACAAGAGCAATAGCCGACCAGGCGCGCACAATAAGAGTGCCTGTCCACATGATAGAGGTGATGCATAAGGTGGTTAAAGCCACCAGGGCTCTCATGCAGGAATTTGGAAGAGAACCGACAGAAGAGGATGTCGCAGAGAGGCTCAATATACCACTTGATAAAATAAAGAGCGTTTACAAAATTGCTCAGGAAACCATATCACTCGACAAACCCATAGGTGACAGCGATGAATCAATATTCTGCGACTTCATAGAAGATGTGGATCAAAAATCTCCGCAGTACCATGCGATGCTTTCCATGCTCAGGGAGAGGCTTGATATGGTTCTGTCCGATCTGACTCCGAGACAGCAGACTGTTCTAAAGCTCAGGTTCGGCCTGCAGGACGGCTATCCGCGCACCCTTGAAGAGGTGGGCGAAATACTGGATGTCACAAGAGAAAGAGTCAGGCAGATAGAGGCAAAGGCTCTTGAAAAACTGGGTCACAAGAACAGGGCGGAGATTCTGAAGCCGTTCTTGGATATTGGAAGCTGATGTATCAGATAAAAGCAAATGTTCTCTCAGGCGGCAGATTTTTCCGCTTCATAGGAATAGAGAGGGAGAGAATCGCTTTTATCAAAGATTCTTCGGAAAAGAATATCGAGACAATAGACCTTTCAGACAAATATATTTACCCCGGGTTTATTGATGCGCATACTCATCTTCTCTGGTACGGACTGAATCTTATACGGTGCAATCTCTCAGGAGTGAAATCCGAAGAGGAAATATATCTGCGAATTGAGAAGTATGCGCGTGAAAATTTAAACTCAGAGTATATTATTGCAGAGGGGTTTGACGAAACAAAATTCAAAAAAAACAAATTTCCTTCAAAGGCGATGCTTGATGCAATGAATTTGAAAAAACCGGTAATTGTAAGAAGAGTCTGTGGTCATATTGCGGTGCTCAATGAAGAGGCAGTCAGACTCCTTAAAAATCAGCTTAATGGCAATTTTGACAATAGGAGCGGAATAGCTCGGGAGGGGATTGTTCTCTCTCTGAACACTGTGCTCAAACCGGCAAAGGCGGATATGCAAAGAGCTCTGTCGGAAGCTCAGAACATGTTTTTCTCTCTCGGCATAACTTCAATAGGAGATATGGCGACATATGATTCTTTTGATATTTACGATTCCCGAAACCTAAAGCTTGATGTTTTCTTCTACTATCCCGCAATGTTGGCGGAGAATCTTCAGGGGTGGAAAGATAGAAAAAATGTCAAACTGAAAGGGCTCAAACTTTTCACTGACGGGTCAATCGGCGGACGCACGGCCGCCTTGACTATTCCTTACAAAAATACAAAAGAGAAGGGAGAGATCGTTCTCAAAAGAACAGATTTCAGAAAAGCTTTTGCAACTGCGGAAAAGAACAGCTACCAGCTTGCAGTTCACGCGATAGGGGATGAGGCGATAGAGTATTCTTTGAAAAATCTTGTAGGTAGAAAGAATGACAGGATAGAGCATTTTGAACTTGCGGCGCGAGAACAGATTGACAGAGTCAGAAAACAATCCCTGATGCTCTCTATGCAACCCAATTTTATAGGCAACTGGGCTATGAAGGGACAGATGTATGAAGAGAGGCTGGATAAGAAATATTATGAATTCAACAATGTCGTCTCTGAAATATATGAAAAATCAATTCCTCTCGGATTCGGCTCCGATTGCATGCCCCCTTCGCCTGTATACGGCATTGAATCTCTCGCAAAGGCTCAATTTGAAAATCAGAGAATGAAACCTTCCATATCTCTTAAGTGCTATACTGAGGGAAGCGCAGAAATAATGAATGAAGGGAAAAATTTTGGAAAGCTTGAAAAAGGATACTTTGCGGATATGACAGTCTTTGACTCTCCGATTGAAAAAATTCCAGCTAAGAATCCCCGGATAGTCATGACATTCAAAAGAGGAAAAAAAGTCTTCACAAAGGAGTGAATATGTCGATATTTTTAATTCTCGTAGTTGTTGCCGTTCTGATCTTTGCCTTAAAGGGCATAATAATAATCAGACAGGCAGAGGTGGCTATAGTTGAAAGACTGGGAAAATATCACAAAACAATTTCATCAGGCATTCACATAGTATGGCCGATAATTGATTCCTTGAGGGCTGTGATATTCGGACACAAATATGTGGTAAGAATAGATTTGAGAGAGCAGGTGCTTGATTTTAATCCCCAGCCGGTGATAACAAAGGACAATGTCACAATGCTCATCGATTCAGTTATCTACTATCAGATAAACGACCCTTATAAGGCAGTCTATGAGATTAGCAATCTTGTCATGGCGATAGAGAAGCTTACCATAACGACTCTCAGAAATGTGATAGGAGATTTGACTCTTGACGAAACACTCGTATCAAGAACAAAGATAAACAGCGAACTTCAGAAGATACTTGATGAAGCCACAGACAAGTGGGGAGTCAAGGTCAACAGAGTTGAACTAAAGAACATAAATCCTCCCGACGAAATTCAGGAAGCGATGACAAAACAGATGAAAGCAGAGAGAGAGAAGCGTTCGGTCATACTTCTTGCAGAGGGAGACAAACAATCAAATATACTGAAAGCCGAAGGAGAGAAGGAGTATGCAATAAGGAAAGCGGAGGGTGAACAGCAGTCGGCTATCCTGATAGCTGATGGCCAGGCGCGCGCCATAAAGACTGTCTTTGAAGCAATTCATCAGGGAAAGGCGACAGAGGATGTCATTGCTATAAAGTATCTTGAAGCTCTTGAGAAGATGGCCAATGGAAATGCGACAAAGATTTTCCTTCCCTTTGAAGCAACAGGAATACTTTCGTCATTAGGATCAATCAAAGAGATTTTCAAGGATGAAGCAAAGCCAAAACAGTAAATTCATAGGTTTTATGTACCTCATCAGGCTCAACAACTGCCTGATGGGGGTGCTTTCGGTTATAATTTCCGCGTTCATAGCAACGAGGGATCCTGATTATATCAAACTCACACTCTCGGTAGTGACAGTTTTTTTGGTCTTTGCCGGAGGCAACATTGTGAATGACCTGTTTGACATAGAGACTGACAAGATCAACAAGCCATCCCGTCCGCTTATAGCAATGGATTTCAACCTCAGGCACATGTTCGTCCTTGTATTTGTCTTTTTAATTTCAGGCATAGTAATCTCCGCATTCATATCAAAAATCGGATTTGTAATCGCCCTTATATCCGCAGTGCTGCTCTTTCTTTACTCTTGGTCATTCAAACGCCTTCCATTCATAGGAAACCTTACCATATCTCTCCTTACAGGGATACTCTTCATTTTCGGAGCCGAGGCAGGCGGGGATTTTACAAAGGGAATATTCCCGGCAATATTCTCCTTCTTAATGAATCTCGGAAGAGAGATAACGAAGGACATTGAGGATGTTGATGGAGACGAGTATGCGGGAATGAAGACAATGCCTATAATAATCGGAAAGACAAAATCATTCTTCATAGCCGCAGTGGTTTTTCTCTCTCTCATTGTTATAACATTCATACCTTACTTTAACGGAACATACAACAAATGGTACTTCTTCATAACTTTTTTCGGAGTGGACATTGTGCTTATAGTGCTTCTTATAATTTTTTACATCTTTGACGACATTAAAACAAAGAGGTTCGTCAACAATTATATAAAATACGACATGATTGTCGGTCTTACCGCCATCATGATGGGAGCCGCATGAATTCATTGACAGCAGCATTCCTCGGAGCGATTCAGGGTTTGACAGAGTTTCTCCCTGTCTCCTCTTCAGGTCATCTTGCACTGGCAAACAGCATTTTGAAGATACCTTCGGATAATCTCTTTTTTGAAGTTGTGCTGCATCTGGGAACTCTTTTTGCAGTTATGCTCTTCATGAGGAAAAAAATAATTTCTCTTATTAAAGGCATGATACGCGAAATTTCAGACAAATCAGAGAATCCGAAGAAGAATCTCAGATACGGAGGATATATCATTGCGGGCATCATTCCCGCAGTTGTTTTTGCACTTATCTTTGACGAGCTGATAGAAAAAACATTTTCCGATATGAGGTTTGTCGGAATATTTTTTTTGATTACGGCAGTCATGCTCTTTGCAACGAAGTTTTTCAATAAGAGCAAAAAAATAGAGTTCAAGTCTGCTCTTTTTATAGGAATAGCGCAGATTATTGCTCTATTTCCCGGTATTTCACGCTCAGGCACTACCATCTCCTCGGGGATAATGCTGGGAATTGACAGGGAGGATGCATGCGACTTTTCATTTTTTATGGCTATGCCGCTGATACTCGGCGCATTTCTAAAAGAGCTTCTTGACACAAAGCCTCTATTCGACTTTGCGATTCTCATCGGATTCTTGAGCGCATTTGTTTTCGGATATTTTTCGGTTCTCTTTCTCTACAGAGTTCTCAAATCAAACAAATTTCACTATTTTTCGTACTATCTCGCCGCACTGGGCATATTCACTATTGCAAGGAGTTTGCTTTGATACTTCTCATTTCAGATACGCATAACAATGAGAATTGCATCAAAAGACTTGCAAAAGAATATGAAAATGTCAAGCTTTTGGCTTTGATACACCTTGGAGATGTGACTGATTTTACTATACTGGAGCCTCTTAAAATATTAAAATGCGAAAAGTATGTGGTGAAGGGAAACAATGATGTCTTAGACCTTTCTTCAGCATCGTTCCTGAAATCAATTGATTTTGATTTTTCAAATCCTCCCTATGAAATATTCGTAGAAGATTTCGGCCATATTGCGATAATGCACGAACCTTTCTTTACTGAAGAGTATATTGAGGATTCGAAGACAAAATATATTTTTTACGGCCACACCCATGTGAGAGAGAACAAAAAGAAAAACAACAAACGGATAGTCAATCCCGGAGCTTTGTCATCTGTTATGAATTTCAGGATGTCATATGCCCTTGTAAAGAAAGATGAAGTGGAATTCAAGACTCTTTAAGCCATGAAAAGAATCATATTAATCTGTGCGTTTCTTCTGGCTCTTGCATCTGCGGCCATTATTTTGGCCCAGTCAAAAACCCCCGAAGCCGCAAAAAATGAGATAGTACCCAAAACAATACTTATCACAGCAGTGGGAGATATTGTTATGGGAAACACATATCCTTCAGATAACCTGCCGCAGGATAATGGCAGATTCCTCTTCTCTCCGGCTGAGAGTCTTTTAAAAGAGGGAGATATTGTCATGGGCAATCTTGAATGCGCTCTCTGCGATGAAGGGGTTCTCGTAAAAAAAATAGTTGAGGGCAAGACCTACGCTTTCAAGACTCCTGAAAAACTCGGAATCAACCTTAAAAATGCGGGATTCAATGTTCTGAACATTGCAAACAATCATATTAGGGATTTTGGAGAAGGCGGAGTGAAATCCACAATGAGGGTGCTTGACTCTCTGGGCATCAAATACACCGGATTGTCAGGACAGAACGCTTTCTTTGAAAAAGACTCAATGAAGATTGCCGTAATCGGATTTTCATCCTATTCAGGCATGAACAGCATCCTTGATGCCGGGAAGCCCATGCAGATGATAAGGCAGTTGAGCGACTCAAATTACATAGTGATAGTGACTTTTCACGGGGGCAGCGAGGGAAAAAATTCGTGTCATGTAAAAGACGAGGTTGAGTATATGTACGGAGAGCTGAGGGGCAATATATACAGGTTCTGCCGGGAAGCAATCGATGCCGGCGCTGATGCGGTGATAGGACACGGACCCCATGTGCCGCGCGGAATAGAGCTTTATAAAGACAGGATAATAGCATACTCTCTGGGTAACTTTCTGACATACGCGGGAATAAACATAAGCGGAGTAACCGGTTTGGCTCCGCTTCTAAGTATAGAGCTGAATTCCGACGGTTCATTTAAAACCGGCAGAGTCTACTCATTCAAGCAGGTTAGAAATAGCGGTATAGAAATTGATACATTGAACTCCGCCGCTCTTTTAATGAAGAATCTAAGTGAATCGGATTTTCCCGAAAACGAAATTTCAATAGACACCATCGGATTTATTTTAAGAGTCGGGATTCAAACCAAAATGGAGCAGAAATGAAAAAAAGCGCTTTAGTAATTATTTTAACAGTCGTTTCGCTGTTCTTGTTTTCACAATCGTTTCAGCCGGACCTGCAGTCATACATGCCGAAATTTTATGAACTTCTTAAAGACAGCATTGATTTCAGATACTATAAATCATTCAATGTCTCTTATCAGGGAGCCGAGTTTTCATCTATAAATCAGGTTCTTGACCATTGCAGAAAGAATAAGCTGGACACAATCAGCATTTTGATTTACGGAAATCTTGAAGCAGAATCCGTATACATAGATACTCCGTTCAGGTTTATTTCCATTTGCGGAGTCAACAGCGCCTGCAATGCAAGCCTTTCAAACACAGTCTTTATAAACAAAGCCGACAGTATTTATCTTACCCTGCAAAATCTCTCGTTCAAGTCGCTCGAAAACACCGGATACATGGCATACATGGGTTTCTTTCACAATATGATAGAGAGCATGAGATCGACAAAGGATGTCGCATTCTCCGATATATTTGCTTCAGAGATTACGGAGGATTTCAACTGGCCTTCAACAGGATATCTTGTTTGGACGCAGGGAAAGGGAGTGGGCAAGAATTTTTACGGCATAATATCCAATTGCTACAATAAGAGGGGAGACACGCTCATCATTTACGGCAATGAACAGAAAAGGGAATTGTACTTTGCGGATAACTTTACATTCATCAGATACCTTCATATCACGGGATACCTGAATGTTCAGAATCAGATAAGCATTATGAACGGTAGGGCTGTTTCGGTTCTCAGAGCTGACGAGACGGTTCTCGCTGGTGATTTCAAGACGCGCACCAAAACAGATTCCATATATTTTTCAGGCAGTGCGAAAAACAGCGGAATAACTACTCCATGGCGCATTGAAGGGGATTTGACTGTCGAAGGAGAGGGTTACGCAAAAATATCAAAAGACGGCGCTCTATTTATAAGGGAGAAGAACGGAGATTCAATTCAGTTCAGCGGAGGGCGGCTGTCAATGTCAAAGAATGACATCATGGGAGAGGGGAATATCTTCATGAAATCATTCCTCAATTTTCCCGGGTCTCCGCTTCTTATGAAGTACAATATAGGTACAAACTCTCCTGTCAGATGGGGAATTGCGGATGGAGATAAAATAAGCGATTTTTCGATTTTTGAAGACAGCGCCAATTCCATCATAGTGAGGAAGTCAATGAAGCCGGACACTCTCTCTATGATGGGTAGCATCAGCACTTTTGCCGGAGCGGCCGAATGGACAGCTTCGGATGTTTTTTCAAACGGCAAATTCACATCAATTGTATTTTCTGAAAGAAAGACATTCAGAGGAGACTCACTCTTTTCTTGGGATAAAAAGACAGGAGTGATTACCGTCAATTATGACGGCATTTACTATGCAGGATACACGGCATCCGTAAAGAAAATCGGAACGCCTGATTCCTCATGCAAAGCGGCATTGCGTCTTGTTAAAAACAAAAAAGAGGAGGAAAAACTCAATTCGGTTGTGACTCTGCAGGAAAATTTTGAAGGATACTCTACCCTCAACTGCGCGGGAGTGCTTTCTCTGAAGAAGGGAGACCTTCTCTCTCTGGAATTTTACTCATCCACCGGCAATGTCTCTCTTAGAGCAGATGATATTTTCTCATCAAAAAACGCACTTTTCTTTTATCTTAACCAGATAAAATAACAAAAAAGGCGGCGGGGGGTGAAATTTGTGAAAATGTTTTGAAGTTCCGAATTTTATCGTTATGATTCTTTAGTTTTGCTTTTAACTGTGTATTAAAAGTCAAATTTCCAATGTTTTTTCTTAGTTCTTCAATTCTTTAACAGTGTCTGTTTTATGTGATTAATATGGTTCTTTTTGAAAACAAGATCCCAAAATTTCATCTCTATGATGCTTCTATTATGTGTCCTGATGAAACAGTGGAATTGTTGCCAATCGAGATAAACTATTTCTTCCATCCATTTGATTTTCACAAATTTCACCCCCCGCCGCCTTCTGAAAGAGTATATTGATTTTTTGCCTATACCCTCTATAATGTTTTTATGGGACAGGAAAAACAGTGGATGGAATTTGAGCCTGTCTATTATGACGAACTTACCGGAATACTCAACAAAAGATTTATGCTCAACGCTCAGGCAATACTTGACGGGCCAATCTCTCTTGCCTTTTTTGACATTGACAATTTTAAGTACATAAATGATGTGCACGGTCACTATACAGGCGACAAGATAATAACGGAAATAGGCAGTCTTCTCAAAAGCTACAGCAAAAAACATGACTATCCGCTAAGATTCGGAGGCGATGAATTTATATTCATCTCCTCTGACAAAAGCGCCGCTGAATTGAAGGAGGCAATGGAGAATTTTAGAAAGTATATTTCTTCCAGGCCTTTCATTATAGTCAATAAGTCGGTTGCAGTGACACTCTCCTTCGGAATAGCCGAGGGCGGAATAGAGGAGATTGAAAACATAATGCAGAATGCCGATTTTGCTCTGTACTGTTCAAAAGAGAGGGGCAAAAACTGCTCCACTCTCTATACAAAGAGAGAGAGCGGCGGAATATACATGCCTTTCAAGGAGGAGAGAGAGATAAAGAAGTCGCTTGCCGGAGAGAGGTCTGTGATAATAAAGGGCGGATTTAAATCTGGGAAGACATCTCTTCTCAACAAACTGCAGAGTGAATTTCAGAGAATAAAATTCCTTGAGCTTGACAATTTCAGGGAGGATGACGCATTCTCTGTCACAGTACTTTTTTACAATCCCGCCACCATTGAAGGGAATAAAAAACTTAACAAATTCCTTTACTTTTTCAAACAGAGAGAGCACGATGAATACACATTGTCGAATCTTTCAAAGAACGACATTGTGAGATTTCTTGAACTTGCCGGAAGGAAAGCTAATCTCTTCACACTGAACTATCTGGAGCTGACAACCAAGGGTAATCCGTTTTTGGTTTCAATGGCGGTCAAAAAGGAGGCAATGGCCAAATTTGAGACCCTTACTGATTTTTCGGCAAAGGAGGAGATCTCTGCTCTAAGCGATTCTACGGTTAAAGCACTCCAACGGGTGAACAGACTCGGACTCGAAATATCCATGTCTGCGGTTGCAGACAATCCCTCTCTATACAAAGATGTCATGCATCTTCTCTCTTTGGGGATTCTCATTGAAAGAGATTCTTGTCTGACCTACTCCTACCCGCCTATTTTCTTTTCACTCTCTGATGATAAAAAATATTCGCCATGCCAAAAGAAGATGTTTGAACTTGCAAGAAAAAAGAGAATATGCTCTTTGAGCAAAGACAGACAGCTCTCATTATCCGCATCTCTCGACATGTACAATTACGGAGATATGGAAGAAGCCATGGAAATTCTCAAAAATGCCGGAGAGGATGGTGATGAACTGCACTCATTGAAGGCCAGAATACTGATAGCTGAATCCAATTTCGAGCTTGCGGAAAAGGAGATTGCAAAGATAACTGACCCAGTGATAAGCGCTCAGACAAAAGTTCTGAAGACTGTTTCAACTGCAGGAGAACTTGACCTTGAAAAACTGGATGACCCCTACACAAACATACTCTATACAAGTTACTGTATTAGAAAACAGTTATTTGAGATGGTTGAGGAGTTTGTAAAAAATATTGACCAGACGGTTCTCACTCAAAAGGAGTATGTGTCGCATCTGTCCAATCTGGCAAACTACTACATGTTCAGGCAGAGAGAGAAGGAAGCCGTCGATTGTTTTTTGAAATGCGAGGAGATATGCGCGAAAGAACTCTTTTTGGCCGACCTTGGAAAGGTATACATGATGATGGGAAATATGTTTGACCAGAAGGACCAGCTCTTCAAAGCCCTTGAATACTTCAACAAAGCTATGGACATCTTCCCATTCACAAGTATGAATTCAATAGTGTGGAGCATCAATCTCAATCTCGCAGTCACACATCTAAAACTGGGGGAATTTTCAAAATCTCTTGATATGTTCACATCTCTCCTATCGATGGAGAGGGAGAAGGATAATGATTTTTACAGGATGGTTGTCTATAACAATCTTTCAGATGCCTTCATAAGAATGTATGAATGGGATAATGCCGAATATTACAACAAGCTTGTTCTTGATTTTTACAGGGACAAGAGGTCGGTTCCCGATTTTGCCGTACTTCAAAACAGGAAGATTAAAATGGCGAAAAACTCCACTAAGTGGTTGAAACTTGATTATTTTAATAAAGATGATATAATCAATAATCTTGATTTAATGGTTCTTGATTTTATAAGAGCCAACAAGGAGCCGGAACAGAGCAAAGTCAGGGATTTTGCCCATGAGCTTCTTGGAATCGAAAAGAATGAGGAGATGCTGTATAAAGCGGAGTTATTGGCATATATGACTTATATTTACAGAAAAAACAAGGAGTTGAAATCATTACTTCTTCAAAGCGCATCAAAGGTCTTTCTCTCTCTAAATCTCGAATTGAGGGACAATATGCTTAAACAGTATATGGAGAACAGATGAATCTGACAAACGATGCAAAAAAGGCAGATTAAAAATGCAATATTCGAAGGATTACAGTTCAATTGTGTCTGTCTCATTCCTTTCCGCGACGGATTTGACTGCTTCTCTTGCAGAGATGCTTGAAAAGCGCGGATACTCTCAGCAAGAGTCCGCAGAAATAGAAAAAAGCATAACTGCAAGGGAAAAAATGTTCAGCACATACTATACAGACGAAGTTATTGTACCGAGGGCTGAAACATCAAGAAAAACCCTGTGTCTGTGCGCCGGTCTTCTTAAAGAGTCATTTTCCATGGGAGATGAAAATATAAGAATAATATTTCTTATCCTCTATTCAAAAGAAATGAAATCCGATTATCTCTCCCTCCTTTCAAGTCTATACAGGGCTCTCGCTTCCAAACAGTTCAAGCAGAGACTTCTCTCTTCGACGACAGAGGATGAAGCCGGAAAACAGTTGGCAAAAGGATTGCATGAAATTGAGCTCTAAGGCAAAAAAAATCATCTATTGGCTTCCGGCACTTCTTTGGATGGTCGTAATTTTTGTGATGGGTTCCGTAAAAGTTGATTTCAAGGGAGACAACATCAACATAGTGTCGAGAGTGCTTCTGATGATAAAGAGTTTTCTGAACAGAAGAGGCGGAGGTTGTTCGCTCTGCGTTTTTGTTTCTGAAAATCTGGACAGAATCTACCATGTGTTTGAATACTTTGTCTTTACTTTTTTGGTTTATTACGCTCTGAAAAAGACAAGAGGCAAAAGAGATTCCAAGGAGAACTATATTCTTGCCGGAATGATTGTTATTCTGATAGGAATCTTCGATGAGCTTCATCAGATATTAACACCTACAAGATTCTGCTCATTCTTCGATCTCCTCGCCGACGGTTTCGGAATGGCTCTGATGACGATGTTTTTAATTTTATATGAACTAAAATTGGGGAGGCGAAATGCGGTTTGAGAGAGTAAAGGGCACTTACGATATGCTTGGCAGTCAATCCAACCTTTTCAGAAATACGGTTGAGACTCTGAGGCAGGTCATCTCCTCTTACGGATTTTCTTACGGACAGACATCCATACTTCAGCCTTTGGAGATGTTCAAAAGGGCTGTCGGAAATGAGACAGACATTGTCAACAAAGAGATGTTCACAATCACATCGAAGAGTGGCAAAGAGTATGTTCTCAAACCCGAAGAGACTGCGCCAATGATGAGATCGGTGCTAGAGAGCAATTATGTTCAGGGCGCGGAAGTCAAAAAACTATACTACATAACACCTCTGTTCAGATATGAAAGACCCCAGAAGGGAAGGTACAGGGAGTTTTATCAATACGGAGTGGAGACTCTAAACTCATCCGATTTCAGGCGCGACTGCGAACTTATAATGCTCGGTAAGGAAATATTGAAAGCATTTGAAATAAAGGATTACAAAATAGAGATTAACTCAATAGGATGCGGGAATTGCAGACCCGGCTACACTCTTCTTTTAAAAAAATATTTTTCGGAAAGGTCTGCGGATGTCTGCGAACAATGCAGGGTGAGAATAAATACAAATCCTCTGAGGGTGCTTGACTGCAAAGAGAGCGGATGCAGGGCGGTTGCTCTCGATTCCCCGAAAATTACTGAACATCTGTGCAAAGAATGCAAAAGCGATTTCGAGAATGTAAAACAGTGCCTTGATGATTTCAAAATAGAGTATTCGGTAAATCCCATGATAGTGCGCGGGCTCGATTATTATACCAAGACTGTCTTTGAATTTATTGAAACTGGAGAATCCCTCGGGTCTCAGTCCACTCTTATCGGAGGCGGAAGGTATGACATGCTTTCCAAAGAACTGGGCGGTCAGGAGATGCCTTCATGCGGTTTTGCAGGCGGTATTGAAAGGCTTATGCTTTCGATACCTGAAAGTATAAAAAAGAATTTTGAAGCAGATGAAATTATCGATGCATTCATAGTTCATTTCGGAGGCGAGACTGCGGACAAAGCTTTTGAGGTGATGGAGTCTCTGAGACGCATGTCAATGAAAGCAGATATGCTTTTTGAAACGGATAAAATAAAAAGACAGCTTTCCGTCTCATCCGGCAGGGCAAAATTCGCCGTGATAATTGGAGAAGAGGAGATGAGGGAGAATAAGGCGGTGATTAAGAATCTATCAGACCAGAGTCAGATAAAAATTGATTTGAATTCGGCAAAAATATATGAATACATCAAGAGGTGTAAAGATGCTTAAAACAGCAATGCGAACATGCCTTTGCGGAGAAGTGGATGCAGGGCTTGAAGGAAGTGAAGTAACTCTCTGCGGTTGGGTCAACAGAAAGAGAGACCATGGAAATCTCATATTCATCGATCTTAGGGACCGCTCCGGAATAGTGCAGCTCTTCCCCGATAATGAAGATTCCTCCGAAACAATGAAATCTCTGAGAAGCGAAGATGTGATTAGAGTAAAAGGCATTGTAAAACGCAGACCGGAAAATGTAGTAAACAAAGATATGAAAACCGGAGAGGTGGAGGTCGAATGTCACTTCACAGAAGTAATATCAAGGTCTGCTGTCACGCCATTTGTCATAGAAGAGGATGTGAAGGCGTCAGAGGAGCTCAGGCTGAAATACAGGTATCTCGACCTGAGAAGAAAATATATGACTTCAGCTCTAATAATGCGTTCCAAAGTTATCAAATCGATACGGGATTTTCTCACAGACTGCGGTTTCATAGAGATAGAGACCCCGGTTATGTCAAAATCAACGCCTGAAGGAGCAAGAGACTATCTTGTGCCTTCGAGGATGCATGCGGGAAAATTTTATTCTCTTGTGCAGTCTCCGCAGTTATACAAGCAGATTCTCATGGTGTCCGGTTTTGACAGGTATTTCCAGATAGCGAGATGTTTCAGGGACGAAGACCAGAGGGCAGACAGACAGCCTGAATTCACGCAGTTGGATATGGAGATGTCATTCGTGTCCAGCGATGATGTGCTTCAGGTGATTGAAGAGATGATGGCGCATATTTTTAAAGAGACTCTCGGCATAGAGCTTAAAATACCTTTCAGAAGAATGACCTATGATGAATCTATGGAAAAGTACGGGTCAGATAAACCTGACCTCAGATACAAACTTGAAATAAATGATATAACAGAGAGCGCCCACAGTAGTGAATTTCAGGTGTTCAGAGAGCAAGAGTTTACAGGCGCTATCCTCTCCGACCAGGATTTCACGAGAAAAGAGATTGACGAACTCACTGAGTTTGTTAAATCAATCGGAGCTACCGGACTCGGATACATGAAATTGTCGGAGACTGGAGTTTCCGGGCCGCTATCGAAGTATCTGCCTAAGGAGATTTTGAACAATGAAAAGATACTTTTCGCAATGAGCGGAAAAAAGAAGAGAACCCTTGAATATCTCGGAATGCTTAGACGCAAGATAGCTTCAATCAAGAAATTCGATACAAAGGATGAATTTAATTTTGTGTGGGTTGTGGAATTTCCCCTCTTTGAGTATGATGAGAATGAGCAGAGGTATGTCGCCTGCCACCATATGTTCACAATGCCCAAAAAAGAACACTTAAGCACTATGTCAACAGAGCCTCTGAAAGCAAGGGGCGATTTGTATGACCTTGTGTTAAACGGCGTCGAGCTTGCCTCCGGTTCAATAAGGATACATGATCCGAAAATTCAAAAAGAGATTATGAAGATAGTTGGAATGACAGATGAAGAACTTCAGAGCAGGTTCGGATTTTTGCTTGAAGCATTTAAATACGGAGCTCCGCCTCACGGTGGAATTGCTCCCGGAATAGACAGATTGGTCTCTCTAATGCTCAAAAGAGATAATATAAAGGATGTAATTGCTTTTCCAAAGACGCTTAACGGATTGGGGCTGATGGAGGAATCACCCGATTTTGTCTCTGATAAACAGCTTAAGGAATTGCATCTGAAAACGGAGAAATGAAATGAAAATCAGAAGGTATCCAGACCCTGTTCTGAGGATAAAATCCGACGAGGTGGCTAAGAATAACAAATCACTCAAGAACATCATAAAGCAGATGATAAACGGAATGAAGCTTGAAGATGGAGTAGGTCTTGCGGCAAATCAGGTGGGCATTACACAAAGAATTATGGTGCTCGACATCGGAGAGAGGCCGACAGTGCTTATAAATCCTGAATTGAAATTCAAATCGAAAGAGACCGAATCTCAGTTTGAAGGCTGTCTCTCATTTCCAAATTTGAATGTGCCTGTTGAAAGGTCGAAAGAGGTTGATGTTGAATTTACGGATTCTTCAGGTGCATATCAGGCGATGCATCTCGAGGGAATTCATGCACGGGCGTTTCAACACGAACTTGACCATCTAAACGGAGTTTTGATTATTGACTATGCTTCGCCGGAAGAAAGGTTCAATTACAACATTTACATAACCAAGGAGAAGGAAGATTATGGCAGAAGTTAAATGGGTTGAGGGAATGAAGTTTACGGCTGTCTCCGACAGCGGATCCAAGTTTATATTTGACACCACTTCTGAAACAATTGAGGCGGAGGCAGGTTCATTCAAGCCAATGGAGATGCTTCTTCTCTCACTTGCGGGATGCACCGCAATGGATACTGTCTCTATTCTCGTGAAGATGCGGGAGCAATTGAAGGAATTCAAAATAACAGTTGACGGAACAAGACGCGGAGAACATCCCAAAATATTCACAAACATAACCCTTCATTATCATCTGAAGGGAGTGAACCTTGATGAAGATAAGGTAAAGAAGGCGATAAATCTTTCCCAGGAAAAATACTGCTCAGTTTCAGCAATGCTTAAGCAGAGCGCGGAGGTCAAGTTTACCTATGAAATTGAAAATATTTAGCGTTGTTGCGTTTTTTTCTCTATTGCTCTTCTGTCAGTCTTCAAAACAGCTTTTTGAAGACGGAATGAATTTGATGGAAAAGAAAGATATAAATGCAGGCAGAGAGCTTTTAAGCCGGTTCGTAGAAGAATTTCCCGAAGATTCAAATTCATACACAGCGCTTTTGACTCTGATAAGGACCTGCACCCAGCAGGAATTTGATGAAAAGGTCGCGTATTCCGAGAAACTCTCCGAACTCTATCCCGAAGACAACCAGACTCATAATATAAGAGTCGAGCTATCAAACACTTTTATAAAAAAGAAGGCGTATTTTGAAGCAGCTGGCTGGCTCATGCAGATAGTCATGTTTACTGATGAGGATAGCGAAACAAGGACAAAGGCGATTGACAACCTGAACAAGGTTATTGAAAAACATCTTTCTTCTTCCGAATTGGAGTATCTGCTGTACAATTACAATTCTGACATATTCAATCCATTAATTCTCTTCAGGCTCTATCAGCTCTCTTTAAAATCAGAAGAGGTTCAAAAAAGCGATATTTTCAGGCAGAGGCTTATAAAAGACTATCCGGAAAATGATTACACAAAAAAATATATATTTGAGATAAACAACAATAAAAACTCAAAATGCAAGATAGCGCTTCTCCTTCAACTTACAGGAGGAAACGCCTATATAGGCGAACAGGTGAAGAGAGGGTGCGTTATCGGAAATGAGGAGGAGAGCATTGACTTAGTGATGTTTGATACTGACGGAAGTTCTGTCAGAACAATGGAGCTTATTGATTCAATATATGCAGATAATACATTCGTGGCAGTTATAGGTCCGATGACTAGTCAGGAAACAATCGTTGCCGGAGCCTATCTTTACAAACAGAAAAATCTTCCGGTCTTGTCGCCGACCGCCTCTGATGGCGAGATTCTGCGCTTTGATACAAACATTTTTCTTGTGAATAAGACTCTTGTCGAAGAGGCGATATTCACGGCGAACTATCTGAGCCAGGATTCATCACTTCAAAACATCGGGATATTCTTTTCAGATGATTCCTACGGGAAAACGCTCTCGGGAGCTTTCAAGAAGGAGGCAAAGAGGCTGGGACTCAATGTGATTTTTGAAATAGGATACCCTGCGGGAACGCAGGATTTTCTTGATAAAATCGAACTCATAGAAAAAATGAAAATTGATGCAATTTACCTTCCCGTATCCTCAGAGGATGCAATACTTCTCTCCACACAGCTCGCATTCAAAGACATAAGCGCTCTTCTGGTGGGCGGTTCCGCAATGTATAACGAGAATCTCATACGACTTGCGAAGGATTACCTTAAAAATACAATAATAGTCGCCCCCCAATCATTAAGCGGCATATCTGATTCCTATAACAGCTTCAGGCTTAAATTTTTCAGGAAATATTCCACCGATCCGGACAGATTCGCCGCATTAGCGTATGACACATACAAACTTCTTGCAATGCTCATAAAGAATGGATATTCGGACAGAAAGTCAATTCAGAACTATCTCAATTCAATGGAGTCGTATGAAGGAGCTTCAGGAAAAATATCCTTCAGAAAAAACAGGATGGATTTTGATGTCTTTGAAATAAAAAACAATGAATTTATTAAAAAGGAGAAATAATGAAAAACAAAAAAACAGACACATCCGGAGAGAAACTCTCATTTTCCAGAACGAGTCTTGTGATTTTCGCCGCCGCATTTGTATCAATCCTTCTCGGTTATGTGCTGATGGCCGGAGGCGACATAACGATTTCTCCTGTTCTTCTGGTGCTGGGATATGTCATTTTAATACCGGCGGCGATTCTTAAAAAATGAAAAGATCGGGCATTATTCTTTTACTCCTGCTGTCGGTGTTCAGCTTCATTCCATCAGCAGGGCAGGAGGTGAGCGATATTTTCAAGCAGGTTATACTCCTTGAGAATGACGCGTTTGACTTTTATCCCGAGTACGGAAAGATACTACGCGGCGAAGGATACATTCCTGATGCTGACTTTTCGCTGATGAATGCCAAATACAAAGAATTAATCAGCGATTCCAATACCAATCCGTTTTACTTTGTCGCATATGGATTCACCTTTCATTATTCTAAAAATACCGATTCAGCTTCATACTATTTCAACAAAGCAAGCGACCTTGCAGGCATCGACTATACGGTTCACCTGAGGCTTTATCAGATATATTCCAAACATCTCATTAAATATGCAATGGAGAGAGAGATAGAGCAGTTCGAAAACATCAAGTACAAAATAGGAGCTGTCGCTCTACCCGAAGTAGCTCTATACCTCAATCTGTCGGCTCTCGACGAATACTCAGCCAAGAATATAGACAGAGCGGCTGAATATCTGATACTGGCAAACAAACTTGACCCGTATAATCCCCAGATTATAGAAAATCTGTTCAATCTTGTTCTTCGCGAACGAAGGTTTGAGTATATCGGATATTCATTTAAAATGATGAAGGAACAATTGTCGGAAAGCTTCAATAAATTTGTCTTTATATATAATATAGTCAAATTCTTCAGATACCTTATTCTCACTGTGTTTTTTGTTATGACAATTATGATGTTTTTCAGAGTGGCTGACAAATATTTTTATTTCTTCAAAAGACATGTAAAACTTCCTCTTGATGAAAGACAGAAGTTATTTCTCGGTCTTGCCGTTCTGATATTTCCGATACTGCTGCAATTCAATCCCGTGATATGGCTGTTTTTTGTTTCTCTCCTGACATTTCTTTTTGCAGATAAAAAAGAAAAATCAACCCTGTTGTTCATGATGCTCATTGTTTCATTGACGCCTCAATTCTTCAATGTGGAGAACAAAGTTTTATCCATGATGAATCCTAATGACAATGTGAGCGTGATGATAAAAGCAGACAATACCTATTGGGATATCAAACTTCTAAACAAGATAAACTCTCTCATAGAAGAGCAGCCTTTCAATACTCCTCTTTTGTATGCAAAAGCGAAATTGTACAAGAAGGGTGGATATTTTGAAAAGGCTGAAGAGGAGTATAATAAAATTCTGCTTAAGAAGGACGGCTTCGCCGAACTTTATAATAACATCGGCAATATAATGTATCTGAAAGGATACTATGAAAAAGCCATTGAAAACTATGAAAAGGCGATTGAGGCCTCTCCCAAGCTTGCGCACCCCTATTACAATCTCGGGCAGATATACCTTAAGAAGATGGAGCTTACAGTATCCGATGATTATGTGAGAAAGGCAAAGGAGCTTAATTATGATTTGATAACCCCTTATATAGAGAATTCCGAAGATAAGTACTACAACACAGAAATAATAGACTGTAATATTCCGGAAAGGTTCGTGTGGGATGAATTTTTAAAAACAAAGAAGGTCTTGGATTCTCCGGTTATGATGGGTGTCGGTATAAATCTGATATCTTTTATTGCTCTTCTGACCGCTCTTCTCGGACTTATTTTATCGTTTGTCTTCAAAAAGAAATTAAAGATAGAGAGATGCCACACCTGCGGAAAACCCATCTCAGATGGAGACAGAAAGAGGTACAGCGAATCGTATATATGTGAAGAGGATTATCTCTCGCTTTCAGAGACCCTTTCGGATGTATTCAAAGCAAGAAAATTTGAAAGTCTGATAAGACTCAGGAAAAAAGCTTTCTTCAAAAAGCGCAGGTTCGCCTCTCTCGTATTTCCCGGCTTTAGCAAAGTTCTTGAGGGAAGCACTTTCAAGGGGCATGTTCTTGTGACTCTAACATCTGCTTTGGCTCTTCTTATTTTTTCAGACAAAATATTCATAAGCAAAAATCCCAATCTGTTGAAAGGTATCCATTTCGAATACGGATATATTTTTCTGGGTATCATAATTATATTTTATTTTATAAGTTTCATAATAACAAAGGAAGAAAAATGAAAGGTGAAATTCGCTCAAAGGATGACCTGCCGAATATTATCGGGTTCATAGCTCAAACCGAGAAGAACGGCGTTTTGTCGCTTTCGAATAAAACGGACAAGATAGAAGTGGGATTCATAAAAGGCAGTGTCAATGCGGCCGTATATCATAGGGCAGGCATGCAGGAGTTGATAAAGGAGTATCTTGTAAACAGCGGAAAGATATCTCAAGAATCATTCGGAAAAGTTCTAGATATCAATAGAGAAACACGGCTTCCGCTTGAAAAGATTTTATTTGAAGAGAAGCATATCACTCAGGAGCAATGGTCTGAAATAATACAATTCAAGATTCAGGAAATTTTTGACGAACTCTTTACGTGGTACGAGGGAGAGTATGAGTTTATTGAAGATGTAATAATGTATCCCAATTCAACCATACAGATAAAGATAAACACTCAGGCTTTGATGATGGAGGGGATGAGAAGAATCGACGAATGGCCCAACATTCAGCTTCTCCTTCCGAATACGGACATTTATTTCAAAACTGCCGATAATGCTGCGATACCAGCCAATCTTGGACCTGAAGAAGAGAGGCTCATTCAGATTATATCACCGGATAAATCCCTTGAAGAACTTATAAGAACGAGCGGTCTGGGAAAATTTCTCACCTACCAGGCGGTCTACAATCTTTTGAAGATGAATTTGATAGTCAAAACAAAAAAAACCGCCGCTGTTGAAACAAAGAGCAAGAGCAGGGACGAAAAGAAGATAAACGGAAAGTTGATACTCTCCTGGAGCGTACTTCTTTTCGCGGTAATGCTTATATCCGCAGTCGGAATACTCATGATGCCTGTTATAAAGAGAATGGAGACAATGGGAAAGGTCAGATATCAGGCGACGGAAGCCTATGAACTTGAAAACATAGATTATATGCTCAGGGTCTATTTTCTGAAATATAGGGAATTCCCCGCTAATTTGAACAAACTGGTGGAATTGAACTGGATGAAGAAGGAGACTTCTGAAAAATACTTTTATTTGAACACAGATAACGGTTATGTTTTAAAACCTCTGAACGAATAAAAATGGAGTGTGAAATGAAAAGACTTGTATTGATTTTGATTATAATGGCGGTTCTCTTCGCAGGGTGCGATGCCGGAAAAGACAAAGATGTCACAATCGTGACATTCTGGCATGTCATGGGAGGACCTTCGGGAGAGGCTCTTGATATGATTGCCGATTCATTCAATGCTCTGAACCCAAAAATCAAAATTGAGCTGATATCAGTCGGGACATATGAGGCTCTTTCTACAAAACTAATGGCATCAATTTCTAATCCTCCGGTGATGTCACAGGTCTATGAATCATGGACAAGTGAATTTGTCGCTTCTGGAATTCTCACTCCCATAGAGGATCTGATGGATTCGCTGAGCATAGAGGATGTAAAAAAGGATATCTATGAAGTGTTTATTAAGGACAACACATTTAACGGCAAGCTTGTGACAATGCCATTCAATAAGTCCGTACCCGCCTATTTCTATAATGCCGATGTCTTCAAAAAAAACGGATACGAAAAGTTTCCGGATACCTGGGACGCTTTTCTTGAGGCTATGAAAAAAATGACTTTTGACACAAACAAAGACGGAGAGACTGATTTCCACGGAACCGCATTCAATATAAATGTGTGGATGTTCGAATGCAGGCTTCTCCAGTTCGGAGGAGAGCTTACAGATGCATCATTGAAGCCGTTATTTAATTCGGATGCAGGGATAAAAGCTATTGAGATAGACAGGCAAATGGTTATTGATGATAAGAGCGGATACACAACCACCGGTTATCAGCATCAGGATGATTTTCTTTCACAGAAGGTGAGCACAATTTACGGTTCATGCGTCTCTTTATCGTTTATAATGGATGCAAAACCGCCATTCAGACTGGGAATGGCGCCTCTGCCGAGCGGAGATAAGGACGCGGTGCTTATTTCAGGCACTAATGTGGCAATCTTCAACAAATCATCCAAGGAGAAGCAGTCTGCCGCCTACGCCTTTATAGAATTTTTCACTTCAACCGAAATGCAGGCCCTCTGGTCGCAGAGGACAGGATACCTTCCTGTGAGGAAAAGTTCAATGGAATCTTTTGTTTTGAGGGAACAGTTTGAAAAATATGAAGGACTCAGGGAAGTCTATAAACAGCTTGAATACGCATATATGGAGCCACAGGACAAAGAATGGTATATAGGAAGGAAACTGCTCGGCAATGCTCTGGAGTATGCAGTCAAGGGAGGCAAAAGCCCGAAGGATGCTCTTAATGAAGCGGCGGAAGAATTCAAAAAGGAACTGAAAAGGAATGGCAAAATCTGATTCCGTTTCTTCGCTCATAAGAAGAGTCCGCAGATTCATCGTGACAATACAGACTGAGGAGAGCATAGGAACTGGATTTATAGCGGATAGACGCGGAATAGTTATAACAAATTCTCATGTGGTTGGAAGCTTCAAGACATGCACGGTTACTTTGTTTGACAAGGAGACCATAGAAGGAAAAGTCCTTCTCTCCTACTTTGCGAGGGACATTGCTTTTATAAAGATAGATACAGAAAAAAAAATAGTTCAGGCAAAGATGCCTTTGACAAAGACATACGCGATTGGGGACTCTGTTATAGCATATGGGAATCCTTTCGGGTATGAAAATACGGTCACCAAAGGGATAATTTCGGCGGTAGACAGGGAGATTCAGGATATCAAATACATTCAAACGGATGTGGCGATAAATCCGGGCAACAGCGGCGGTCCTTTGTTGGACATGAAGGGTAATGTTATAGGCATAAACACTCTTAAAATAGCCGACGCTTCGGGAATAGGATTCGCCATTCCAGTTTCTGACATAATGCCTCTTGTAAAAGAGTCTCTTCTTAAATTCAAAGCGATTGAAAACAGCAGATACTGCTCCAACTGCGGAGCTTACACCGAATCGGATGAAAAATGGTGCTTAAAGTGCGGAACAATTCTTCCGGAAATTGAACACAAACACAAGAAGAAGACAAACAAGTGCGAGGCATGCGGAAAAACAAATCTAAAAAAGAGCAGATGGTGCGCCTTCTGCGGCCATAAGCTTACGGAGAACAGATGACATTGAACAATCTTTTTAAGACATTCTTTGCATCGGATAAAATCGACACGATTGACGAAGCATCGATGCTTATCGGAGAGCTTCTCTCAGCCCTAGGGACATCGCATGACGAATCGAAAATCGAGATGGAGGGCAAGGATACTCTCGGATGGATGGTCAATATTGGAACTGTCTATGTTTACATATATGTTTTCAAAAGCGAGGACGAAAAAATCTATCTTAAAGTAATTTCCCCCATTGTATTTCTTCCCGAGAAGAATATTCTGCCATTTTACAGGGCTCTCCTTGAGAGCAATATGTATTTGAACGGTTTTACTTTAGGCATTGAGAAAAACCTGGCGCTACTCCTGAGGATTAAGAGAATCGAAGAGGTGAAATTGGAGGAGGCAAAAAAGATAGTTGAGCAGACAGCCAAACTTTCATTGGACATTTCAGAAAAACTCATAGAAGATTTTAAGGCGGTAAAATTCGAAATACAGTAAAAGGAGGTACTTTTGAAAAAGGATTTGGTGTCGATTCTTGATCTATCGCAGAAAGAGGTTTTAGATCTCTTTAAAATAGCAAAGAAGGTCAAGAAAGAAGTTAAAAAGGGAAAATACAGAGATTGCTTTAATCAGATGACTTTGGCGATGATATTTGAGAAGCCCTCACTCAGGACAAGGGTAAGCTTTGAGACAGGATTCACGCAGCTTGGAGGGCATGCCATATACCTCGGACCGAAGGACATCTCCTTGGGATCAAGGGAGAGTGTGCCGGATATAGCAAGAAATCTTGACAGGATGGTAAATATAATAATGGCGCGCACTTTTTCGCATAAGTCCATAGTTGATCTGGCGAAATATTCAAAAGTGCCTGTAATAAATGCTCTGTCGGATGCCGAACATCCGTGCCAGGTTCTTGCGGATTTTCTCACAATCGATGAGCATATAGGAAGAACAAGCAAACTTAAATTTGCCTTTCTCGGAGCAGGAAACAACATGAGCCACTCTCTGATGCTCATCTCATCTCTTATGGGAGCCGACTTCTATATAGGGGTGGCAAAGGGTTATGAACCGGATGAATACTATGTCCAGAAGAGCAGAGAGCTTGCCAGGAAGAGCGGAGCAAAGATAGTGATAACAAATGATCCGTTTGAAGCTGCAAAAAATGCGGATGTAATTTATACGGATGTGTGGGCATCAATGGGAGAAGAAACCGAAAAAGAGGCGAGAGCAAAGGCATTCAAACCGTATCAGGTAAATATGAAACTCTTTAAAACCGCAAAAAAAGATTCTCTCTTCATGCATTGTCTTCCTGCTCACAGAGGAGAAGAGGTGACTGATGATGTGATAGATTCAAAAAATTCTGTTGTATTCGACGAAGCGGAGAATCGCCTTCATGCACAGAAGGCAGTCATGCTCCGTCTGCTTGGTGCCGAATGAAGAGAGTCATTCAGACAAAAAATGCAGGCAAGCCCGCAGGACCATACTCTCAGGCTATAAGGTCGGGCAATCTGCTTTTTATATCAGGGACGCTTCCGATTGACCCTTCTTCAGGAGATATCATAAGCGGAGAAATTGAGGAGATGACCAAGAGAGTCATGGAAAACATCAAAGCTCTGCTGAGTGAAGAGCATTTGAGCATGAATCATCTTGTGAAGGTGAACATTTTTCTAAAGGATATGTCATTATTCTCAAGAGTCAATTCGGTGTATAAAGAGTATTTTGATGAAAATCCGCCTGCCAGAAGCGCTGTGGGAGTCTCCGCTCTTCCTAAAAATGCGGAGATTGAGATGGAGGCAATAGCTTCTTATGAAGATTAAGGAATTCTACAAGATTTCAGGCAGCGGCAATGATTTCATAATGGTTGATAACAGAGGCGGCCTTAAGAGGCCGCCTCGAATGTACATTGAAATGATATGCCGAAGAGGCACCGGGGTGGGGGCTGACGGACTTATTCTTCTTGAAGAGTCTAAAAAAAACCTTGATTTTAAAATGGTCTATTTCAACAGCGACGGCAGAGAGGCGGATATGTGCGGAAACGGCGGAAGGTCAATAGTTCTCTTTGCGAAGCTGATCGGCGCGGTAAAAAAGAATACAGTTACCTTTGAATCCAGAAAAGCTTTTCATAAGGCAGTCATAAAAAAAAATAATGTAGTAAAGTTACAGCTGCAGAGACCGCACTCATTGAAGAAAAATATGAAGGTGCGCACAAAAAAAGGTATTATCGAGGGTTCATTCATAAATACAGGAGTCCCCCATTTTGTGGTTTTTGTAAAAGATATTGAAAATACGGATGTCTTCAATTTGGGCAGGGAGCTGAGGCATTCAGATGAATTCTCTCCGGAAGGCGCCAATATTGATTTTGTAAGTAAAAAAGGAGATCTTCTCTATATACGCACATACGAGAGGGGCGTGGAAAATGAGACTCTCGCCTGCGGAACAGGTTCTGTGGCGTCTGCCTTGATATACGGAATGCTCTTTGGCAGAAAAGAATCCGTGAAACTTAAAACCCGTTCAAAAGAGATTCTCAAAGTTTATTATGATAATAATTACAGCAATGTTTTTCTGGAAGGGAAGGTGACTCCTGTGTTCAAGGGTTGCCTATGCATCTGATTCTTCTTATAATAATTTCTTTGTCTATGTCTCTGCATTCAAGCTCCCTATCGGAGTCTGATGTGTTATTCACCAGGATTTTTCTTGACAATCCTGTCAAATCCGCAAATATGGCGGATTCTGTCAAGAGTAAAGAACTAAGACTTGTTCTAAGGGAGATCCTGTTAAGTGAACTTGCAGACAACGAAAATATCAAAGAGGCAAAGATACTTTTTAAGGAATATGAAAATGATTTTGAACAAGCTGTAAAAAGATCAATTTCATTTTCGAACGACACACTCTTCATCTCACACTTCAGAAGACTGGGATATAAAATTGAAAGCAAAACATACGACAGAAAGAGGGTGAACACAAACTCTTTGAGGAGTATGATTGAATTCATAAACAAACATCCGAATGACGATTATTCAAGAAAACTATACTCGAAAGCAAAAGACTTCATGTCCAAGGAAGAAACGATTGAATTCCTTCTAGCTAATATGAAGGGAAAGGAAAATGAAAAATATTTTGACTCTTTATCTCCTTTTCCCGAAGTCCGGTTCATGGCCGCTGTTGTCACAGGAGACACAGTTAAAATAAAATCTCTTATAAATTACAATTTAAATCTTTTTATCAGGACAGAAAAAAAATACAAAATAAAATACTCAATATTTGTCTCGGATTCTCTGAGAAACAAATCACTGGAATACTATCTTGGAAGAAGCTATGAAGATTCAGGGGAACTCGAAAAAGCTCTTAAATCCTATATAAAAGCGGAGGATGAGGAGGCGGTACTGCGAATAACCGCTTTGCTGAAGAACAACAGCAAGGTGAGCCAACTGTCTGATTCCATTCTTCTCAACTATCCCGGTTTAAGCGCCCCATTCATGTACCATAAGGCAAAACTACTTCTGCAGATGAAGAAAACAGAGGAGGGCGAGGAAATTCTTCAAAGACTCTCAAGAGAGTTTCCGAAGAATCTTTATGCGATCCGCTCATTCCTGTATCTGAATAAAACATTTGCAGTTGAAGAGATCAAAGATAGTTTTGATTCAGATATTCTCGAGCTATATGGAAGTTTCAAGAATACCGGAAGAGAAGAGTATTTCAGCAAATTTATATTCAGAATAACAGCTTCAGAAAAAATCTCAAGAAGAGATGCCGCGCTTCTGACAGACTCTTTAAAAATACACAATCTTGCGATATATTTTGCAGAGAATCTTCCTGCATCTGATGTTTCATTAAACTTTATTGAAGTTATGTACCCTGTCCCTTATATAGAACTGTTCAGAAGAGCGTCAAAAAAGTACAATGTCGAGCTTCCTCTTCTTCTTGCAATGGCAAGGGAGGAGAGCTCATTCAATCCTTCCGCAGTTTCATCAGCGGGAGCAAAGGGGATAATGCAGTTGATGGATTTCACATACTCCGAGTATTATAAAGACAATGATTTTTTTGATATAGAAAAAAACATCGACGCAGGAGCGCACCATTTATCGGTGTATATGAAGGATTTTCCAAACAACCCGGCCGAAGGGATAATGTCGTACAACGCCGGAAAAGGAAATGTCAAAAAATGGAAGAGAGTATATGCTGATTGGGAGCTTCACCTTGAATCGGTGCCGTTCATTGAGACAAAGAATTATGTGAAAAGGGTTCTAAGGTCATACTATGTCTATAAGTTTATCATCAAAGTGTCGTAAAGGTTATAAACAGGTATCTGAAATGATGATGCAGGGTCTATCACTGAATCATCTCTCATAATTTTATAAAACAGCGATGAAGATAGAGTCTTTCCAGTCTTTCCCGCAAATCCTATATGCTGACCCTTCTTGACTTTTGATCCGATTGAAACAATTATGTTTGAAAGATGAGAGTATTGAGTCTGGTACCCTGCATGATTTATGAAAATTGTGCTTCCTAATTTATCTTTTTGTCCAACAAATGAAACTTCTCCATCAGCAGTAGCAAAGACCTTCTCCTCAGTCTCCGATACGAAAAGAATTCCGGTTGACATTTTTATTGTTTGAGTGTAAGGGTCGCTGACCCTGCCATATCCTCTAAGAACCCAGCCATTGACAGGCACAAGGGAGGGAACTGTGGAAAATTTTTTGTTTTCCGACAGTCTTTTAACTGAAGTGTCCATCACAGAGCTAAGGTACTCTGTCATAATCAAAAGGGAATCAAGATTCGATGTCAATCTCAAATCTTCGTTGTCTGTCTTGACTATCCCGGATAGATATTTGTAAACTGGTATTATTTCAGTCATCCGCGATTTGAGGTTCTTGACGCCATAATCAATCTCACCCATCTTCTCTTTGAGTTCGTCATCTTTTATAGAGAGCAGCTTGACCTCTTCATTGGTTTTTTTCACAGCCGCATATTTGCTGATATTTTTAAAATTCAAAGCTGACATCAAGAGTAGGTATACCACCAGAGAAAAGAGAAGCAGAAAGAGTATGGGAATCAAAACAAAGAAAAATTTAGAGTTTTTTGTATCTTCTGATGAGTGTGGAATTACAGATACTCTTACTTTCCTTCTTGAAAAGAATCTATTCATTGTACGGCTCCAGTATATTTTTTGTCAGGTCCTTCAATTTGTTTACAGCGCGGTCTTTTATCTGTCTAACCCTCTCCCTTGATATTTGAAGCTCATCTCCGAGCTCTTCAAGCGTGTGCGGCCTGAAATCATCAAGTCCGAAGTATTTTTTAAGTATGAATGATTCACGCTCTGACAGCTTGTCAAGCTGTGCTTTGAGAGTCTCCTTATATCTTTTTCTGAAGAGAGTCTCTTCCGGCGACTCTTCCGAATTCTGAGATATAGTATCGGAAAGGTAGAGACTTTCATCTGACGAGATTGGTTCATTTAGAGAGACCTCTGTCTTTGTGAGGTTTACTATCTGCTGAACCTCGTTTTCGGATAATCCAATTCTGTCTGCTACTTCCTTGAATGTGGGCATTTCGCCGTTTGTATTCAGCATCTCATGACGCGTGCGTCCCACAAGGTTCATCTTGCCTCTCTGAGAGAGAGGGACTCTTATATTGCTGTTGTTTTCAAGCACGGCCTTCATAATGGATTGTCTTATCCACCACACTGCATAGGATATAAACTTGACATTTTTCGAGACTTCAAATTTTTGCGCCGCCTTCATAAGCCCGTAGTTGCCCTCATTTATCAGTTCTGAAAGGGAGAGGCCCTTTCCCTGATATTCCTTCGCGACATTTACCACAAATCTCAGATTTCCCTGAACAAGTTTCTCAAGGGCTTTTCTGTCACCTTTTTGTATTTTTACGGCATACTCCCTCTCCTCCTGCGGTGTGAGGAGAGGGAATCGCCTGATCTCTTTTAAATAAATTTGAAGCGATTTGTCGCTTGAATCCCTGAAATTTATTGTTTTCTCCTTATTTTGCCTTTACAACCACCCAGATTGAAGTGTTGCCTCTCTTGACAGTCAGAAGTACATCATTATTCTTTTCATATTTTTTCTTCGCGCTACTAAAATCAGACATATTTTTTATTTTAAAGGATTCAATCTTTGTTATGACATCTCCCACTCTAACGCCTGCGTCAATAAGAGGAGAATCTTTGGCTATTGCGGTAATGACTACTCCATCTTTTACGGCAACCGAATATTTTGAGATGTTTTCATCCGTTAAAGACTCGACTGTCATTCCGAGCCATTCTCCCGGCTTCGCATTCTTTTCATCATTGTTTGCAACTGTTTCCTCTTCAAGCTTCCCTATCTCTGCAGTGAGAGTCTTCTTTTCTTTGTCTCTTAAAATGAGAATCTCCACCCTCTTTCCTGCCGGGGTTTCGGCTACGGCTATTCTGAATTTGTTTACACTCTCAATCTTCTTTCCGTTGAACTGGAGTATTATGTCGCCCTCCTTTAATCCTGCTTTGGATGCAGGAGTCTCTGCTTCCACCTGCGCAACAAGAACCCCGGTCTCTTTGGCGTCCATGCCGAATTTTGTTTTTAGATCTTTAGTCAGCTCCTGAGGAACTATCCCAAGGTATCCTCTCGATACCACTCCGTTCTCTTTCAACTGATTTATAACCATGACAACCATGTTGGAGGGAATACCGAATCCTATCCCCACATTTCCGCCTGAGGGTGATGCAATGGCGGAATTTACAGCTATAACATGGCCGTTCAAATCAACCAGAGGCCCGCCGCTGTTGCCAGGATTTATCGATGCATCTGTCTGTATAAAATCCTGATACATTGGTCCGCCTGAAAGCGCAATGTTGGAGCGGTTCTTAGCTGATATGACTCCTACTGTGACTGTGCCGTCAAATCCGAACGGATTGCCCACAGCCATAACCCAGTCTCCCACCTCCATCTCATCGGAATCTCCAAATTCCAGATAAGGCATATCCGATACCTTTTTTATTTTTATGACTGCAATGTCGGTTCTCTCGTCAGTTCCGACTATCTCAATCTCATCTTCTGAGAATTCGCGCTCGTCAAGTAGTCTTATGGTTATTTTCTTGGCATTCTTTATGACATGGTAGTTTGTAACTATGCTTCCGTTTTTATCAAAGATGAATCCTGTGCCCATTGAAGTATTCTTATTCTCATACTCAGGCATATCTTTGAAAAAGTCGCGGAAGAAAGGGTCATCAAAAGGGAAAAACGGCGACACTTTCACGCTGCTCTCGGCTGTGATGTGAACCACTGCGGGCGTCACATTCTTTGCCAGTTCCCTGAATGAAGGGAGGGTCAGAGCCGCACCATTAGTGCCATTGATTTTAACTGTCTCTGTCTGGCAGTTGGCTTTCTGCACAAGAGTTGCAGAAATTATGCCGCACGCAAATAAAAGTGCGACAATTACAGTTATAGTCAACAGACGCTTCACAAAACCTCCTTGTTGATTTTATAATCTTATATTTTAATATCATAATGGATAGATGTCAATATAAAAACGAATTAATATTTATCTTGACAAGATGAAAAAATGGCATATAGTGCAAAATATATCTTGAAAAAAAGAGAAATCATTAAATATAATGGAGAGTATAATGAAACGAGAGGATTATGCAATCAGAGTGACATGGATAGGATTTTTTGTCAATTTGATTCTAACCGGATTTAAGTTTGCGGCTGGAATTTTCGGCCGAAGCGGAGCAATGGTGGCTGATGCCATACATTCTTTATCTGATTTTGCGACAGATATAGTTGTCTTGTTCGGATTCAGCTTTGTCAAAAAACCCGCCGATGAAGACCACGAATACGGTCATGCAAAGTATGAGACCCTGTCCGCTGTCATAATCGGCATTCTGCTTCTTCTTGTCGGATTCTTTATTATGTTTTCCGGATTTAAGAACATAATAAAAATCGCCTCAGGCGGGGAGTTTGACAAACCGAGCATCATAGCTTTTTTGGCCGCTCTCATATCGATAATTTTCAAAGAACTGCTTTACAGATACACAGCGCATGTCGGAAAAAAGATAAACAGTCAGGCTGTGATTGCCAATGCATGGCATCACAGGTCGGATGCTCTCTCGTCAGTAGGCACTCTCGTGGGAATCGGATGCGCCGTGTTTCTCGGTGAAAAATGGCTGGTGTGCGACCCGATAGCCGCCGTTATTGTGAGTTTTTTCATTATTAAAGTGGCTGTTAACATAACAAAGGCAAGCGCAGGGGACCTTCTCGACCAAGCTCTCTCAAAAGAGGTGGAGGCAGAGATACTTGAACTAATAAGAAGCACAAGCGGAGTAAAGAACCCTCATGAGATACGCACAAGACGAATTGGAAACGACTATTCAATAGATATTCATATAGAGGTTGAGCCAGACATGACAGTAAAAAGGTCTCATGAGATTGCCAATAATGTGGAAAATCAGTTAAGAATGAAGTATGGAGATAAGACTGACATAATAGTGCATATCGAGCCGTGTGAAACTGTTGATGAAATTAACGGAGGTATATAATAAAAGAGAGGGGCTTTATGCCCCTCTCTTTTTATCCGGAAAATTTCGGTAATTTATTCAGCTTTCTTTATAACAAACTGATTTGTGGATGAAACGCCGACGCTGTTCAATGAATCACAGAGAATGGTGGTTGATACTGTCACCGAATAGACCATTCCGTATTCAAGAGGCGCGCCTGCATATTTTATCTGTGAATCGGATGTCTCAACTGCCCAGATGGAATCTCCCTTGTAACCTCTTACAAATACAAGATACTTCTCTGCCTTGTCAACTCTGTTAAACTCAATGTTTGTCTCTTTTCCATTAAGAGTAGTATCCGAAGGAACTGGAGAGAGTATTGTTATTGCAGGAACACTTATTTTGTATGTGTGCATCAAAGTGTTGTCAAGAGAGAGTTTGTATGAATATACTCCTGCCTCTTTAAGCTCCTCTGAATAACTGCCTGAGGTCTGAACCTCAAGTCCCTTTGCATCCGACCATGTAGTGTCATCGCCAAATGAGCTTTCAATTGTAATCATGTTGCCTTTGACCTCGTCCTTTGTCTTCCAAACGAGATTTACATTTCCTGAAACAAATGTTGTGTCTCCGTCGTTAACATTGAGAACATCCTTGAACATCCTCTTTGTTGAAAAATCTGCCTTGTAAGTATAATCTCCGTCAATGGATGCGGCTTTCTTGGAGCATCCGAATGAGAATATGACCAAAAAGACAGTCAATGTTAATAGAAACCTTTTCACTAAAAACCTCCTATTTTTATTTTTCAGCGTATTATATGGATAATCGCAAAAAAGTCAATAGCAGGGAGTTGCGCATTTCAATTTGCATCATGACAGATTTATTGTTTTCAAAAGGTCGCTGTTACATGCTTGACATTTGCCTGTTGTCTTGTAAAATATTTATATGTTGCAACTATTAATTCTTTCATTTTATCTCACGAATATCGGAAGTCTTCCCATGGGGATTGATAGTTTCAAAATGAAAGAGGCGGAAAGCGGAAAGGTGTTTGATATTGTTGTGCTGAGCAGACCATCTGAGTTTTCAATAAAGGCGCAGGATAAGAATCTCACATACTCTGAGGATTTCACCATCATAAATGACACATTCTATCTTAGAAAGCGGTTCATTAAAATCGGACTCATAAGCGCCAACCTGACATACTCACCGCGCAGAATAAGGATGGTTCTTCCCTTTGCAGAGAAGACCTCCTGGTTTTACAGCGGAACTGAGACGGGACTAGGGTACAAAAGAAGAATAGAATCAAAGGGTTATATGAATATGGTTGAGGAGACAATCTTCATTTATAATGTGAGCATCAGGGATGGAAGAGAGGATACATCAATGGTGGCATTTGACAAAGATTACAATCTTTATAAGATAACAATTCAGATTCCCGACATATTTGGGATTTACAGGATTCTCGGCTTCAAGTCACAGAACATTCTTCTCATGAGAGAGACAAAATGACATCAATGTTTGATTCAGTGCAGTTTGCCAAAGGCGTAGGTCCAAAAATGGCAGAACTGCTTTCAAAGATTGGCATAAGCACGATATATGACCTTATGACCTATCCCCCGTTCAAGTATGTTAACAGAGAACTGACTAAAAAGAGGGAGGTCAGAGACGGGGAATACCTGACATTGGTGGGAGAGGTTCTGCAATCAGGCATGACTTTTCTTAGAAGCAGAAAAACGCTCTTTACTGCCGTAATCAAGACTGAGAGCGGATATGTGACTGCAAAGTGGTTCAACAATCCGTATCTCAACGGAGCAATAAAGCAGGGAGATATTATCGTTCTCAGCGGAAAGGTCTCCATCAGACGGGCGCTGATGGAGATGCTGCATCCTGAGTATGAGAAATTTCCCGAAGAGGATGTTGAACTCATTCATACAGGCAGAATTGTGCCTGTTTACCATTTGACAAAAGATATGTCGCAGAGATGGCTGAGGAAAGTTATCAAGTGGTCTGTTGATTCATATTCCGCAAATATAGAAGAGGATATTCCTTCCGAACTTATTTTAAAAAGAGGATTGATGAAAATTTCTGATGCAGTCAGAGCAATGCACTATCCTTCTAAGAGCGAAGAAGTGGAGAAAGCTCTTGAAAGAATGAAGTACTCGGAGCTCTTCTACGCAGGAATGAAGGTGGCAGTAAGGAAGGAAAAAAACAATATCATCGGAGATTTCAACTATGTCGCCGAATCTCTCCTTGTGAAAAAACTTCTTGAGGGCTTGAGTTTTACATTGACCGATGACCAGAAGAACGCATTTCAAATGATTAAGAGAGACATGCAAAGCAGAGTGCCTATGAATAGGCTTTTAATGGGAGATGTGGGATCAGGAAAGACTCTTATTGCGGCAATGGCTATGCTGACTGCAGTTGAGAGCGGATATCAGTCTGTCCTCATGGCTCCGACCGAGATACTTGCGCAGCAGCATTTTTCAGTTCTTTCAAAACTTTTTTCACAATTGAAAGTCAGAATCAGACTTGTCACATCATCCGTTAAAGAGAGAGACAGAGGGCTCTTGGATATCGAGAGAGGGGATGTCGATGTAGTTATTGGAACTCATGCTCTGATAGAGGATGAAGTGCGCTTCAAAGATTTAAAACTGGTAATAATAGACGAACAGCACAGATTCGGAGTGGTTCACAGGTCGAAACTGAGAAACAAGGGCATTGTTGCGGACTATCTTGTGATGACAGCCACGCCGATTCCACGCTCACTCTCTCTTGCAGTTTACGGAGAGATGGATATTACGGAGATAAAAGAGAAACCGAAACAGCAAAAAACCATTAAGACAAAATGGGTCTCCAATAAAGCCCAGATGAAGATGTACCAGTTTATAGAAAAGAGAATTGACGCCAAAGAGAGCTGTTTCATTGTTTGTCCGGCTATTGACATCGGCGGAGAGGCTGATATGAAATCCGTAGAGAGAGTGTATGAAGAGGTCAAGAAGAAATACCTTTTAAGGGCAAGAGTCGGAAAAATACACTCGCGACTCTCTCAGGAAGAGAAGACTGATGTTATGGAGATGCTAAACAGGGGTGAAATTGATGTGCTTGTAGGAACAACCGTCATTGAAGTCGGCATAGATGTCACAAACGCGACTGTTATGGTTATTTTGTCTGCGGAAAGGTTTGGACTCTCACAGCTTCATCAGCTACGGGGAAGAGTGGGCAGAGGAGAGAAGCAATCATATTGTTTCCTTGTATCAGGCGACAAGGTGAGCGAAGACGGAATAGTGAGACTTAAAACAATAGCCAAAACAAATGACGGATTTGAAATTGCTGAGATGGATTTGAGGATGAGGGGCATGGGAGAGGCATGGGGGAGCATGCAGAGCGGAATACCCAGATTCAAGTATGCAGATTGGTTTGATGATTTCCAGCTTATGAAAGTTGCATTTTCAGACGCGTCTTCTTTGATGTCCTCAGATAAAAACCTGTTGAAAGAGGATAACAGATGTGTTAAAATCAATTTAACAAGGAGAAACAGTGAAGAGATCGATTGATGCTTTTTTTGTTTTGATATTTCTTATTCCTTTTGTATTTTCCTCATGCACAAAATCAAAGATGAAGGAGTCTGCCATAGGCAAAATCGAGGAGATAGCAATATGCGCATCAAACACTGTCTATTCATCTGTTGAAAAAAATCTTCTTGATGCACTTACCATGGAAGTGACGATGCCTGCAAGGGAATCGGTCTTTTACACTGTCTTTGTCTCTCTTGATAAACTTTATATTTACAAGAGGGAGAAAAACATAATCTTTATCACAAACATCAACAGAAACGATGAGTATTCGCAGATAATCAATTCATTTCTTTCACAGGAGGATCTGAAACAGATAAAAGAGGAGGGAGCTCTCTTCTTCACAATCTTTGACGGATTTGCAAAAGGGCAGAATATTTTCATAATTGCAGGTGTCTCAGAGGATGAGCTGAATAATGCAATAAAAAAACGCAAAGAGCTTATAAGCAAATTCTTCATGGATAACACCGCCCGTTCTCTTGACATGATGGTTTATTTTGCGGGAGAAAACAAGAGACTTAGCACAGAGATTTATGAAAAAACAGGTATCAGGATAAAAGCCCCGTCCGATTATCAAACGGCATTTTTCGACAAGAACCTCAACTGTTATTCCATAATAGCCCGATACCCCGACAGAATAGTCACAATGATGACTTTTAACGACACATCCAATTTCAGATTTCAGTGGATGACAGAGATGCGCGATTTGATAGGAAAGAAACATTTTGAAGGAGACAGAATAGATACGCAGTTTGTCAAACTTGAAAAGAGCGAGACATCATTCAAGGGATATCCCGCTCTGGAAATAAAAGGAACCTATGCGAACGATAAAAATCAGTATGGCGGTCCGTTCATCATGTATCTGATTAAAGCCAACGGAAAGCTTTACTTTCTCGACGGACATATTTTTCTCCCGGGAGAGAGAAAATATTTCAAGCTCATGGAGACAAAAACAGTAATGAATACTATCGAACTGGAGTAATACTTGATGAAAATAATAGTTCTTGTCGGCAGATGGTCTCATGAATGCAAAGAGGTCGAAAAATTCTGGAAATATACGGTCAGAAAGATTCCTGTGGAGCTTGAAATAATAGATGTCGACAGCGACAAAGGGATGAACCTTATGGATGAGTTTGAAGTCTCCTCGGTGCCTGTGACTATTATAAACGATGAAGTAGCCTTCATAGGGATGCCTGATATCAAGAGGGTGGAGGAGTTGCTTGATGAGGAAAATTAGTTTTATCTTTCTGTTTCTGGCATTTCTCTTCTCTTATGCCAATGAAAAAGCATTGATAGAGGGATTTTCGTACATGTGTCTGAAAACAAATGACATTGGGGTGGATATGAGAAGTTTTGAACAGGATGCATACTCTATGGCTCTTTGCAGTTTTCTGTTGGCGAATCCGGAGAAGTCGGAATTTGAAACCGAAATTTTGTTATCAAAAATAAGAGAATTGCATTCCGGCAGATTCTATAAGTATGCAGATAAGAGAGAAACTTCAAAGAAGAAGATTTCAAAACCTGATTTCAGCTTTTTAAAGACAAAAGAAGCATTTAACAGCATGAATTTCCTCTCGGATACTTTGATTTCGGATTCCGCCTACTATTCTCAGGTTAGATTCTTTCTAAACGCCGCGTCAAGAGAGAGCGCCGAAGAAAAACTCTTCTATTCGATGCTTGAAGCAATTGATTATATAATATCTCTTGATGATTCCTCCATATTATCTCTTTGCATGAAACTTAAAGATGAATACAAAGATTATTTTGATATCATAATCGGGTCGTCAGATGCCGATACATATCATCTGTACAAAGGAAATAAACTGATAATTGATTTGGGGGGCGATGATGTTTACATGGCTTTTGAAGAGCACTCTCTTGCAGGCGGAAACGGCGGATTGTCAGGGATTGTCGATCTGTCCGGCAATGACGAGTATCAGGGAAAGGGATATGACATCGGGTGCGGAATAAATGGAGCAGGGTTTATAGATGACAGGGATGGCAATGACAGATACTCTTCATCTTACTGCTCAATCGGGGCCGGTTTCAATGGATTGGGATTTGTTCTTGACAGGGGAGGTAATGACGAGTACATTTCAAATGGATTATCGCAGGGCTTTGGCTTCACAAAAGGAGCGGGTATAATTTATGACATCAAAGGAAATGATTCATATCTTTCAGTTCTCGGCATGAATGACCATAGAGAAGAGGGGTACCACAGTCATCTTTCGCAGGGCTTCGGCTATGGAGTGAGGGACATTGCATCCGGCGGAGTTGGAATGATAGTTGACGACTGCGGTGATGATATCTACTCCGGAGAATATTTTGTGCAGGGTTCGTCGTACTGGCATGGACTTGGAATACTTTACGACACGCGCGGCAATGACATTTACAGGAGCAGAAGGTATTCGCAGGGAGCCGGAACGCACTTTACAGTGGGTCTTCTCTTCGACAGGGAAGGCAGAGACCTCTACCATTCATGGGGTGTATCACAGGGATGCGGACATGATTTCTCATTCGGCATGCTCTCAGATTATTCGGGTGATGACCTCTATTACAGCAATTGGCTCTCTCAGGGTGCGGGCAATGCAAACGGCGCTGGGGTTTTGATTGATTTTGCCGGAGATGATATATACAGGACCGATAAGGAAGATTGTCAGGGGTGGGCAAATCCGGACAGGGGAACCTTTTCCTACGGAATGCTCTTCGACATGAGGGGTATTGATTCATTCAACAGAGCTGAGGCAAAATCTGAAGTAAAGACAAAGATGGGGGTTCTGATTGACAAAGATTAATTTATCTGCGATATTTATTGCAATCTTCGCCTTAATCTCCGCGGAGAGTTTCACCGAACTTGTAGGCAAGCTTGGTATATATGAAGATTCAATTCAAATTTACTCTGATTCTATTCTTGTAAATGAATACAAAATTGAAACAACAAACCTTTTAACCGATTGGCTGAAATCTGATGATTGGGTCAAGAGGGCAGTCGGAATCAGAGTTCTTTCAAAAATTCATGATAAACAAATTCTTAAGCAAGTTCTTAAAGAAAAAAATATTGATGCATACTATGGATTCAGAATTTTCGAAAAGGAATCTTTGTGCTTTTTCACTGACTATGAAAAACCTCTTAAGAGCAGTCAGTATGTTTCATTCATAAGAATGGCGTCAAACCGAGGCTGGGAATACGACTTTGATGAAATAGTGAGGATAACGGAATCAAAGGATGCTTCAGATTATGTTATAGTACAGGCTCTAACTGCTTTAACTGAAATGGCAGATAAGGATAATTTCAATCAAACCAAGCTCGGCAAAAGATTTTTCACACAGCTTTTAAAAAGGAATAATGCATCTGTGGATGAAAAGATTGTAAATCTAATGGCAAAAATTGCCTTTTCTCCGGATTCAGTACTCTCTGAAAAAGCAGATGAGAGAGATAAAATAAATCTTGTCAGGTATTATACTATTTCAGCCGATACCTCAAAACTGATGCGTGTAGGTTCATTCCACAGCGGTTTTTCTACGAACCATAGACTGATGCTAAATTATGAAACAGAGAAGTATCTTGAAATATTCTCCGATTCAGCATTGGAAGACGCCTGTAAAAACAGCGGTTTGATTGATATTTATGAGTTAATTTTAAAAGTACAAGGAGAGAGAAATGGCGACTAGACCCTCTTGGGAAGAATACTTCATGGAGATAGCATTGCTTGTTTCGACAAGAGCCACATGTCTCAGACGAAAGGTTGGAGCCATAATTGTAAAGGACAGACATATTCTTTCGACGGGATACAATGGGCCTCCCAAAGGGACTCCTCACTGCGATGAGATTGGAGGATGCATGAGGGAGAAGCTTAATGTTCCTTCCGGAGAGAGAATGGAGCTGTCAAGAGCGGTGCATGCGGAGCAAAATGCAATAATTCAGGCGGCAAAGCTGGGAATAAATATTGAAGGAGCGGACATGTATGTGACAAACCAGCCATGCTTCATATGCGCCAAGATGATAATAAATTCAGGAATTAAGAGAATATACATCAAAGATGGTTATCCGGATAAGAATGCAGAAGAGATACTCAGACAGGCAAATGTTGAGCTTATACAACTCGGAAAAAAATGACTGCATAAGGGAGATGAGACATGAAAAAAAGAATAATAATCGGAGCAGATTATGGAGGGCTTTCAGCCGCCGCACTTGCCGCAAAGAGAGGATACTCTGTCAAGGTTATAGATAAGAACAGCCAAACCGGAGGCCGCTCCCAGCTTTTAAAAAAAGACGGATTTACATTTGATATGGGACCCTCTGCTTTTCTGCTTTACATAGGCACCGACAAGAAAGTCGATACGATATTACATCATAATCTTTATCTTGCAGAGAACTGGAAGGATTATTTTGATACTATTTTCAGAAATCCTTCAATGCCTGAGAATCCATCATACTATGTTTCAGCAACTTCCAAAACAGACAGCACTGCGCCGGAAGGTTGTGAAAATGTATTTGTACTTGTGCCGATAGCATCTGGAATAGAGGATAATGATTCAATACGGAAGGAGTACTCAGAAAAAATCATAAAACACATGTCAAAGACCATGAAATTTGATTTTGAGAAACATATCAGGATAAAAGAGATTTTTTCAATAAACGATTTCAAGAGAGAATACAATTCATACAAAGGCACAGCGCTCGGTCTGTCACACGCGCTTATGCAGACCGCCATATTCCGTTTGCCATACAAAAGCAAAAAGGTTGACAACCACTTCTATACCGGTCATTACACGCATCCCGGCATAGGAATACCTATGGTGACAATTTCAAGCAAAGTTCTTGTCGATTACATCGCGAGGATATATGGTTGATTCCCAGATTTACGATTTGTTCAAAAAGGGGTCGCGCACCTATTTCTACTCATCAATATTTTTTCCTTCAAAAATAAGGAATAATGTCTTCATTCTCTATTCGTTTGTCAGAAAAGCGGATAATCTTGTGGATGCCGTGCCTCAGGACAAAGAAGGCTTCTATTCATTCAAGAGAAAATACGAGGAGAGGTATTCCGGAAAAACTGTTGATGATGTTGTGATTGAATCATTTGTTTTGATGATGAAAAGAATAGACATAAAGAAGGAGTGGGTTGATTCGTTTCTTGAGTCAATGGAATCTGATATAAATAAACATTCATACGACAGTATGGATGAAGCAATTCTTTATATGTACGGATCCGCTGAAGTAATCGGTCTGATGATGGGCAGGCTTCTGTGTTTGAAAGAGGGACATGAAAAATCTGCAAAAATGCTCGGAAGAGCGATGCAGTATATCAATTTCCTCAGGGACATCAAGGAAGACCTCGCTCTAGGAAGACATTACATACCAAAAGAGATACTGAACAGATACAATTTAAAATCCCTTGAGCTTTCAGAGGCAAAGACAAAGAAAAAGGAATTCATCGAGATGATGAGAGATGAAATCAAAAGGTATTTTGAATGGCAGAGAATGGGAGAGTCCGGATTCTCATATATTCCTAAGTTTCTTCTGGTCCCTATAAGAACCGCTTCTGATATGTACAAATACACAGCGGAAGAGATTTACAAGGACCCCTTTATCATTTACAGAAAAAAGGTAAAACCTTCGATATTCAGAATACTGTTCCGCACATTTCTTAATGTCATAGATATTTACTGATGAAAAGAATTTTCATTTTAATTTCATTTCTTCTGTCTCTGTTTACAGCCGCAGGCGAATCTTCTCCCTATAAAACAAATATTGATACAACAGCCCTTTCGCACATCAGGGAGAGTTATTATGTTGCGGTAGAAACGCCCGACAGCGTTGAATCTCTTTTGAATTATATAAAAAGCCGATACTCTTCGGATACAAAAAAATACAATCCGATAATTCTTTCTTACTATGCATGCCTCATAGGGTTGAAGGAAAAATATGATGCAAATGTATATAACAAAGTCAAATATGTCAATCAGGGAATATCAAAAATTGAATCAGCCGTATCTTTGTTCCCGGAGTGTTTTGAAATTCGTTTCCTCAGATTCTCTTTTTACCATTTTCTTCCTGATTTTTTCAATGTTAAAGAGAGACGAAGAGAAGACTCGGAGTATGTTTCTGAATTTCTGTTGAAAAAAGATTATTCTTTCGTTCCTAAAAAGATACAGACAGATATGATAAGTTTCATTGTATCCACGGATAGAATTGATAAAAAGACAAAGGCATTGCTGAAAAAGGCGTCCGAATGAGCAGATATCTTCTGATAGACTCTCTTATTATTATTTTTCCTCTTCTTCTGTCATTTGAGAAGCAGATAAAATTTTATACGCAGTATTTGTCTCTTCTTATAACTTTCATCTCAGTCGGAATTCCTTTCATAGTGTGGGACTCTGTTGCCGCGTCCCGGGGCGACTGGAGTTTCAATGAACTTTATGTGGGAAGTTTAAGGATCTTCAGCCTTCCTCTGGAGGAGATTCTGTTTTTTGTAGTTGTTCTCTATGCGACAATGTTCTCCTACGAGGTCATAAGACATTTTGTATTTGAGAGAAAGGTTAAGGTGCCGAAATTGTTTTTGTATGTGTTGTCGTGCATACTGTGCCTTTTGGGGTTCATCCTTATAGACAAATCCTACACTTCAACAGTGCTTCTTGTGACGGCATTCACTCTCTTCATGTCAGTCAGATGCTTCTATGCTCTTATCTCATCAATCTACTACTGGCTCTTCATTGCCGCAACAATGATTCTTTTCTTCATATTCAACTATATACTCACATCAATTCCTGTTGTTCTATATGGTGAATCTGCGATACTGGGGGCAAGGTTTCTGACTATTCCTGTAGAAGATATATTATATAATTACTCTATGTTGACTCTCTATCTTGGCGTTTATTTCTTAAGCAGAGAAAAATCAAAGAAGAAGAATCAGCTCTCTGACTATCTTAGCGGCGGTTATTGATGAGACAGCGGACTGATCATAATCTGGTGAAAGCTCAACAAGGTCGCATCCGATAACATCGAAATTTCTGAATTCCACAAGAAAATCTATAAAGTTTTTAAAGAATATTCCTCCGGGTTCCGGAGTTCCGGTGCCCGGGACTATTGAAGGGTCAAGAGCGTCAATATCAATGGAAATATAAATTTTCTTATTTTTAAGAATTGAAAAGTCAAATCCTTCTATTGTGTCCGAAAAGTAAAGCATATTCTTGGAGAATTTCCACTCTTCTTCAGTGTATGAACGGATGCCTATCTGGCAGATTCTCTTCGTAGTTATCAGGTTGGAGCAGTTTCTTACAACACATGCGTGGGAAAATTTGACACCCTGATAATCTTCCCTCAAGTCGGCATGAGCGTCAAAAACAACCATCACGAAATCATCAAATGATTCGGAGTAAGCCTTTATTATGGGATATGTAATTGAATGTTCTCCTCCGAGAGAGATAATCTGCTTTTTCATTTTAAGGAGCCGTTTTGTATTCTCGTAAATCATGGAATTTGCCTTTTCAACATCTCCGAACGGCAGTTCCAGATCCCCTATATCGCTGTATCTTTTTGTGTGTATATCAGTCTTTCTGTAAGGGGAGAATGTTTCGAGATTCCATGAATGATATCTGAGAGAGAATGGCCCGTTTCTTGAACCGCTTCTGAATGATGAAGTGGAATCAAAGGGATATCCTACTATCACTATATCACCGAAATCTATGTCATTTGAAGCCTCTAAAAAATCATATCCCATATATCTTTTTCACAAATGTCGGCAGTTTGAATGCTCCGTCATGGATATCGTGATTATAATATTTCAAAACACCCTCGAAGTCCTTTATAAGCGCTTCGTTTTTAAGTGACGGATCAAATTCATGCTTTGTGCATATTATGAATTCCCACATACCTGACGGGTAAGTCGGGATGAATGCAAGATACGGTTTAATAAAGCCGAATATTCTTTTAAGTCTGTCTGAAAATATTTTTATAGAGTCGGCATGAAAATATGGGCTCTCAGCCTGAATGACCATCATACCACTGTCAGTCAGAATATTTTTGCAGTTTGAATAGAACGCGTCTGTGAACAATCCTTCCGCGGGCCCAATCGGGTCAGTAGAGTCAATTATTATCAAATCAAATTTTTCGTTTGTCTTCCCGACAAAATCAATCCCGTCGCCTATTATTATCTCTGAATGTTTCGGAAGATTCGCGGTCAGCTGAGGAAAAAATTTCTTTGACGCTTTTACGACTTCTTCATCTATTTCAACCATCTTGATGCTCTCAATGAAAGAGTATCTTGAAAGCTCCCTTAATGTTCCGCAGTCGCCGCCGCCTATTATAAGCGCCTTTTTTATTGATGGGTTTGAGTTGACGGGAACATGAGTAATCATCTCATGATAGATGAATTCGTCTCTGTCAGTAAGCATTACAAGTCCGTCCAGAAGCATCATCCTGCCATACTCATAAGTGTCTAAAATTACAAGCTCCTGAAAGGGCGACTTGACTCTTAGAAGCGTCTCCTTGACCCTCAGTATGATCCCCGAATTGGGAGTATGATATTCGGTGAACCAGAGATGTGTTTCCTGAGTCTTGTTGAATTGCTCCATTTTTAATCCCAAAGCACCACTGCGGCGAATGCCGTGCCGATGTGCCTGACCTTATGTTCGACGGCTTTGCTGTTGAGAGTGTAATTCTTTATTCCGCGCACCTTCATTGCCTCTTCTGCCATGGAACGCACTATAGCTTCAATATCTCTTTTTCTTCCGTTTGATGAGTATTCCATTATGACTCCGGAGAGAGAAGGATCATCCGGATGGGCGGCCGCTACTCCTGCGGCTATGTACTCGCCGGTCATGTCAGATGTGATTGCCGCATAAGCAACAGGTATGAAACTTCCGAGAGGAAGCTTGATGAACTTAACAGGACTGCAATGCGGCGGTATAATTGATGATATCTTTATCAGATTCATGTTGCCTATCTTCGCATTTAGAAGGGCGCAGTCGAATGAATTCAGTTTTGAAAATCCTTCGCTGTCTCCTGCTACAAAAAAGAATTTAGTCGGCTTGAAAAGATTCATTTTAAACTCCTACCATTTCTTTGTTATCGCTCTTCTCAGCCTTATGCTTCAGAGTGCCTTCAACATCAAAGAGTCCTCTTTTGAGTTCCATCATTGAAGTATCCTTTGCCTTGAGTTTCTTAACAAGGTACTTGAATGAAATCCAAGGGTCAAGAGTGTTTCCGCATGTATAAATATCTATTGATGCGTAACCGTACTCCGGCCATGTGTGTATTGTGAGGTGGGATTCGGCTATGACTACAACGCCGCTGACTCCGAAAGGTGAGAAGTGATGAAAAGAACTCGAAATGACCGTTGCCCTCGCTCTCTTAGCAGCCTCTACCATAATTTTCTCTATGAGAGCAACATCGTTAAGAATTGCTGAGTCGCATTTATAGAACTCAGCTAAAATGTGTTTACCTAGGGCTTGCATTCTTTCGCACCTCCATAATCAGAAGTTAAAGGATTAAGTTCAAACCGACATAAGAAAAAACACATAAAACTCCTTTGTTTTGTGCATATTATATTATTTTTATCTTAAAATGCAATACCTTTTTTATTATTTTCATTTTTTTGGATTTTTGATAGGGTTGAAAATTATTCTGAATACTCTATAATATTTTCAAATATAACACGGAGGCATAATGTCTGATGGCTCAAAACAGCTGAAGCCGATAGAGCAGGTGGCATTGGAATCCTCTCTTCGCATAGAAGATATAATAAAATACGGAGACACTATCGCCAAAGTGAAACTGTCGGCCGCAAAGAGATTTGAAAAGAAAGGAAAACTTATACTTGTCACAGCAATGAATCCCACTCCTTACGGAGAGGGAAAGACCACAGTCTCAATAGGACTCACAGATGCTATGAATTCTCTCGGAAGAAGGGCCGCAGTTGTTTTGAGAGAGCCTTCGCTTGGACCCGTCTTCGGAGTCAAGGGAGGCGCCACAGGAGGGGGAATGGCAACTGTTCATCCTTCGGAAGAGATCAATCTTCATTTTACGGGGGATATACATGCGGTGACATCAGCTCACAATCTGCTTGCCGCTCTTGTTGACAACAGTTATTCGAGGACAAATATTTCCCACTTTCAGCCGAAAGATATTTTTTTCCACAGAGTGATGGACATGAATGACAGGGCTTTAAGAAAAATAGTTATAGGAGTTGGAGAGGAGAGCGGACAGATAAGGGAGTCGAAGTTTGAAATAACCGCCGCTTCAGAAATAATGGCAATATTGGGACTCTCAACGGATATTGAGAATCTCAAAGAGAGACTTGGAGAGATAATAGTGGGAGAATCTGTTGATTTTAAACCTGTTCTTGCAAAGATACTCGAATCTACGGATGCTTTAGCCATACTTTTAAAGAATGCATTGAATCCTAATCTTGTGCAGACCGGAGATGGAAATCCTGCATTTGTCCACGCAGGACCCTTCGCCAATATTGCGCACGGAACCGCATCTGTAAATTCTGCGGATATGGCTCAGAGGCTTTGCGACTTTGCAGTGATTGAGGCTGGCTTCGGAAGCGACCTTGGAGGAGAAAAATTCTTTGACATTGTTTCAAGACAGAAGAGAATGGCTCCTCCGGATGCTGTGGTAATTGTCGCTACCCTCAGGGCTGTAAAACACCATGGAGGGGTCAAATCTAAGGATCTGCTCAACAGAGACATTGAAGCTGTAAAGAAGGGATTTTCCAATCTCGAAAAGCACATTGAGAATATGCTCTCGTTCAAGAGGGAAGTTATAGTGGCAATAAACAGATTCAAGGATGATTCCGACGAGGAACTTGATATTCTCCTAAAGCTATGCAGGGAGAAGCAGGTAGAGGCATTCATAACCGATGTATATGGTTTGGGCGGGAAGGGCATAGTGAATGTCGCCGAGGCTGTTGTAAAAATCTGCAACAAACAGCCGGAACCTGTTGATTATGTTTATGACCTTGAAGATTCAATTGAAGAGAAGATACGAAAAGTGTCATACAGAATTTACGGAGCATTCGGCATCGCAATCTCAAAAAAAATAAAAGAGAAGATTTTAAAAATCGAAGGCTGGGGTTACAAAAATCTTCCAATATGCATAGCTAAAACGCAGTACTCATTCTCAGACAATGAAAAACTTTTAGGCAGACCCAGGAATTTCAATATAGAGGTCAGAGACATCAAAGTTTCAGGCGGAGCAGGTTTTATAGTCGTATATCTCGGAAATATAATGACAATGCCGGGATTGCCCGAGACACCGGCTTCAACTCGGATGAGAATAGATTCAGAGGGAAACACAAAAGGGGTGTGAGATGAAGAAAAAGCAGATCAACAGCTTATCCGGATTAAAGAGAGAGATAAGGAATTTAAAACTGAAACATACGGGGACGGTGCTTCTTTGAAAGAGTGTCAATAGGATAATCGATAATTCTCCTTTTTTCAATTAAAGAACTTAATTACTTGCAAAAGACCCGATAATGATATAAAATTAATTATGCTTCTTTAGATGG
>JBFXGO010000065.1:0-3618 GCA_050239825.1 bacterium | reverse complement strand
CAAATAGCGGAATACATAGAAGAGAGGAAAATGAAGGGATAGTTGAGGAGACCTTTACTAAGAGATATAAGCCGCTTGACAGTTTTGGGGAACAGCTTGAATTTGCCCTTAAGTATGACGGGATCAAAAATATTATAAAAATATAAAAATATATAAAAATAGGTGTAAAAATAGGTGGGGGCTGGACATCAGAACACCTTACGCCGTGAGCCGTGGGCAAAATCAGTTAATAGTTGAGAGTTAATGGTGGAGAGTTGTGGGAAGAGGACGCAGTGGGCAAGAACAAAACAGTAAGCTTGTACGCTCGTAAACTGGTAAGCTGGTAAAAAGCAAAACAAAAGAGTTAATAGATGAGAGGCGGATAGTTCAAAAGCAGAAAACAAAACAGTAGGCTTGTACGCTCGTAAGCTGGTAAAAAGCAAAACAAAAGAGTTGATAGTTGAGAGGCGGAGAAGAAAAAACAAATACAGAAGAGTAAGCTGGTAAAAGAAAACTCGGAGAGTAATGATGTTGATTTTTACTTGTTTCGGGATATAATTAGAAAAAATGGATAGATTGAAAGATGGAGGAATACTTGATAGAGAATAATGAAAACAAGGAAATAGTGTGAGTTTACCAATAAATGTTGATGATTTGTTACAATCGCGGACAGTAGAAAAGCGAGAATAGAATATAAGACAGGCTGGAATCCGGAGGATGTGTTGCACTCTATATGCGCTTTTGCAAATGATATCCATAATTGGGGAGGCGGATATTTGATTCTTGGGGTTACTGCAGACGATGGGATTCCATCACTGCCGCCGGTAGGAATTGCTAAAAAGGAAATTGATAAACTGCAAAAGGAAATACTTCGCATATCCAATAGAATAATTCCAAATTGCAATGTAATTGTTGATTATCAAGATTATATGGATAAACAGATTATAATAATTTGGGTACCAACAGGGCAAGAGAGGCCATATAAGGCTCCTCACTCACTTTCTTCTAAAAATCAGCGCTATAATTATTACATAAGAAAGGGATCAAATACGTGTATTGCAAACAGAGACGAGGAGAAAATTCTTCACGAAATATCCGATCAAATACCATTTGATGATAGAATAAATTATAATTATGATATTGGTGATATTAATGTCGAGGTTGTTGATGCATTTCTAAAGGAAGTTGGCAGTGATTTGATTGATAATAGGATTAAAAAAGATAAGTTGATGAAGATGAATCTTATAGGCGGCCCTCCAGAACATCTTCGTCCCAAAAATATAGCATTGATTTTATTTAATGATAATCCCGAAAAAGTTTTTCCTAAAACTGAGATTGACATTGTTTATTTCCCGGATGGTGAGGATGCAGATTCTTTTGAAGAGAAAATATTTAAGGGGCCAGTGCATAAAATAATTACCGAAGCCCTTCATTTTATGAAAGTTAATTATCTTAAAGAAAAAGTTATTAAGCAATCTGACAGACCAGAATCAAAAAGAATATGGAATTATTCTTATGAAGTGCTAAAGGAATCTATTGCTAATGCGATGTACCATCGTTCATATCAAATCAGAGAACCTGTGGAGATTAGAGTTTATACTGATAAAATAATTATTATAAATAGACCCGGACCTGACAAATCAATAACTAACAAAGATCTGAAAAATATGAATTTTATTTCTCGCACATATAGAAATAATAGAATTGGTGATTTTTTAAAAGAATTGAAATTGACAGAAGGGAGAGGTACTGGAATACCGAAAATACTGAGAAAATCAAAAGAAAACAATTCTCCGAACCCTATAATTAAAACTACACGAAATAGAGATTATTTTATGATAGAAATACCTATAAACAGAAGCTTCATTGGGAAAAAAGACGAAAAGGAAAAAATTGATACAATTTCATTGGGACCAAGTAGGGACCAAGTAGGGACTAAGTCCGGATGCACTGGTAGTTTTGGAAAAATGTAAAAAAGAATCTTCCGTGGTAGAATTGATGGAAATTGTAGGAAGAAAAAATAGAACTAAATTTAGGGATTCATTAATTGTTCCACTGATAAAGCAAAGACTTATAGAAATGACTATTCAAAGTAAACCGAACAGTTCAAAACAAAAATATGTAATCACGGAAAAAGGAAAGGAAGTACTTGATGAAGGAAAAAAATAGCAAAGACCGTCGGAGAAAATTTGGTGCATACGATGTTTCTTTGGATATTTTGGGACACAGATGGGGACGATAGGTTTTGGCAATACTTTTAAGCGACGCAAAAACAAGAATGCAGGGGGCAAAACAAAAGAGTTGAGGGTTAATAGTTAATAGTTGATAGTTGAGAGGCGGATAGTTCAAAAGCAGAAAACAAAACAGAAGAGTATGCTGGTGTGGTGTCTCTAACAGTTCTTGACATTTGAGATTTTTTTAAGGATAGATTTGACAGAGGCTGTCCAGATAAAGACTTTTGGGTTTTGATTATGGTTATCGATATATCTGTTAATTGTATCTATAAGCTCTTTGAGGTTTTTGAATGAGCCTCGGCGTATCCTTTTACAGGTGATTTCAGAGAACCATCTCTCAACGAGATTGAGCCATGAGCTTGATGTCGGAGTGAAGTGAAGATGAAAGCGCGGATGCCGCTCAAGCCATTTAACAACATTTCGGTGTTTATGAGTCGAGTAATTGTCCACTATGAGATGCAGATCTAACTCGGGAGGCGTCTTAACATTGATTATCTGCAAAAACCTTATGAACTCTTGATGTCTGTGTTTCGGCATGCAATCTCCTATTACATTACCATCAAGCATGTTTAATGCCGCAAATAAGGTTGTTGTCCCGTGTCTGGTATAGTCATGTGTCTGTCTCGTGGTATCCCAGAACGGAGCGGTAATATCGGCTGGCTCCTCTCTAATGCCTGTATCTGGCTCTTCTCATCAACACACATAACTATCGCCTTGTCTGGGGGATTCAGATAAAGACCAACAACATCGTATAGTTTCTCCAAAAATCGTTTGTCTTTGCTGAGTTTGAATGTTTCTACCAGATGCGGTTTTAATTTGTATTGTTTCCATATACGCTGGATAGTTGCATTGCTGACCCCATATGTTTTGGCCATACTGCGGGTACTCCAGTGAGTCGCATCTGGAGGCGTTGTGTGCAAGGTGGCATTGACAATATCCATAACTTTCTTGTGACGAATCCTTGGAAAACGCCCAGGACGAGGGGCATCTTTTTTCAGCCCTGATAAACGGAGCGCCCAAAAACGTTCCCGCCATAATTGAACGGTTGGACGGGAAATACTCAGATGCTTGGCAATATCGTGATTGAAAGTCCCCTTTGCTGCCAACTGAATTATTTTTGATCGTTGAATCAAACGCAAAGGAATACTTTTCCCGTGTGACCAACGGTTTAAGGTTCTTTCTTATTCTGGAGTAAGTATGATTTGTTCTGCAATATTCATTTATGATTATTATACAAAAAAAATGTTCAAATATCATGTTATTTTTGTAACACTACACTAGCATCCATAGAGCCTCTTCTATTGACTTTTACCGCGGAGAATGTAATATTCTTTTAGGAGGCGAAATATGATATTTATTCGGCTTATCTACAATCTCTCCCTTCTCATTTCAATAAGCATCGTCT
>JBFXGO010000003.1:21276-73604 GCA_050239825.1 bacterium | reverse complement strand
TCCGTCACATCTCTTGAATAGAAGCCTGTCCCTGCCCGGTGAACGAACCCCTTCTTCGTGGTTGTGCTTCGCGCACGGCTTTCAGCCGCTTCGAGTCCCTCTTTGTTAAAGAAAATGCTCCCGAAGGGACACTCCGTCACCTCTCTTGAATAGAAGCATGTCCCTGCCCGGTGAACGAACCCCTTCTACGGGGTTGTGCTTCGCACACGGCTTTCAGCCGCTTCGAGTCCCTCTATGTCAAAGAAAATGCGCCCGAAGGGACACTCCGTCACCTCTCTTGAATAGAAGCATGTCCCTGCCCGGTGAACGAACCCCTTCTTACGGGGTTGTGCTTCGCACACGGCTTTCAGCCGCTTCGAGTCCCTCTATGTCAAAGAAAATGCGCCCGAAGGGACTCGAACCCCTAATCGCTTGATCCGTAGTCAAGAGCTTTATCCAATTGAGCCACGGGCGCATTAATATTTATTATATAGACTTATTATTCTTATCCCAATTAAAATCAAGTTCGTGTCTTAAAGAGACACCAAGGTAGAGTCTCTTCTCTGGTTCATTTATAGGATAAGAAATATTCAGTTGAAATGCTTTTGGTATAAACAAATTAATAAAAAAATCAGGTATTTTATAATTAAAAACATTTGGTCTCTTTATATCAAGAGATGCGAAGACTTCACCATTGTAATTGCTTATGCTGTCAGTTTTTAAATAGAACTGCGAACCAAGAGAAAGGGTAAGATTCTTATTCAGATGGTAACTTGCGATACCTCCGATTTTCGGGTAAATCAGAATCGTATTTATATCAGTATAAATAGAGCCGAGTATAGCAAACCTTAATGGAATATTGAAATCAGGAGAGTATTTCAATCCTGCTCCAAAAGAGGAGCCAATATAGCCAACTTGAAGGTCAAGCTGATCAAGAAGTCCGTAAATCACTGTCGCTGACATTATTTTAGTAGGAATATCATTTGAATCGGCAAGCGCCTTGTCAGCAGATGAAAAGTATCCCGCGTAGGCGTAATAATAGGCATAATGAAGATTATTCTGCCCCACAGGGTCGGCTATTTGGTAAGTACCATAGAGACATCCGCTCAAAATCAGCATTGACAATGCCAACAGAGAGATGATTGCTAATCTGACACTTTTTTTCATAATACTCCTTTGTGCCATATTAGTATAATGGTTTTTAAAAAAATGTCAATTATTTCTGACAGCGAATTTCAGGATATGTTTTGCTCTCTTCTCTTCAGTATCAACGGTAATGAACAACATGTATAGACCATCATCAAGCGCGCCTCCCAATCGTTTTATGAAAATTGTCTCTTCCGATTTTATTTGTCTGTCAGTCACCGGCTGTTCAATCAGACATCCAAGGTCATCATAGATTTTTACATTTACAACACCCTTGTGTTCGGCTAATTTTATAGTTAAAAACAGATTCGGAGAGGATGGCGTAATTATATCAGGAACTGCATAAATTGACTCCCCTGTTCTTTCCAATTCAAATTTAATTGAGTTTGTCAGACATGGAGTAGCTCCCATAAAATCTATACACTCATCCCAGTTATCCCTTTGAAAGCCGGGAACAGATACAGCTATCCTCTCAATGGAATATGGAAGATTCTCATATCCTCTTATCACAGAGTCCAGAAGGAGTTTATTCATAAACAATAAAATCGTATCCTCTCTATCAGGAAGAGAAAAAAGGTCGCACTCAAGAAGATTAAGATGAATATTGTAATACTCTGACTTTACTTCTGCAGTGTCGCCCGAAACAATAATAAAACTAAGTGGTTCTATTTTACCATCTTCTATAGAAATGGTCTCTTCGGAGTTAACCATAGAAACTCCGTGTAAATAAAACGGTAAGCTGTGAGGATTATAGAGCTCAATCCACTCATTCCCTTTTACCATAAATTCATTGAGAACAATGGAACCCGGATTATATGCGTTCTTTGTCAAAACCGTAAAGAACTTCTCTGATGACTGGGTATGCAGATTGATAATCTCCTCATTTTCAACAGTTATTTCAACTACTGATGAGTCAATCAATATGGTGTCCGTGCGGGTTTCATACTCGGCAATCAAATTGTCATCATACTCCTTTAGATAACTGAGAAAAACCCTGATATTGCATATGTCCCCATTACAAATTGTAACAACTGAGTCAATAAGTGACCCTTCCACAAAAACCGAATTGACTTTTCCTATTGTATTACCAGATGAATCTACTGACGGTTTAAAAGAATTTGGAGAGTCAGGATAGCTAAAATTGACCTTTTCAAGAGATATTCCGTCTCCCGGATCATAAGGAAAATTGTCTTCAATAAATGGAGTGCCGAATATATCGACTGTTGAATCATTCTCATCAAGGAGATACAGAATATCGTTTGCAGATAGTCCATTCTCTCCGAAAGTTGTCGTAGATATTGTGAACACATATGCATCATCAGGAATTTTGTAAGGCATGAAAAACATTGAATCACCAACAGTCGAATATTCGGGGTCAAAAATAACAATATATGAATGCGGCGGTATAATCGAATCCGATGTTATCCCGCCGGGATGAGGCAGTGAATCTGGAAAGAGTTTTAGATTATCCTTCGCATCTCCGTCTGAAACAGAGTAACGCAGAATGTTGATATTTGTATCTGTAAATGTATATAATTCTATAAACTCATTTCTGTCTCCCGGAGAACCTGCATCAGATTCACTCCCGGAGACATTTGCCATCACTTCATTTATTACAACACCGCCATTTAAGCGGATACAAAAGAGTATAAATAAAAATATACATTCATTCCTCATAGCAAAAAAAGGAAAGTGAGGGGATTCCCCTCACTTTATTCTGACAATCTTTTTGACCGAAGAGTAGTCTCCGCCCTTCATGATGATAAAATATGTTCCGTCAGCAAGTATATCAGTGTCGATGGTTTTTCTATACACGCCGCTTTCAAGAACTTCATCAGCTATGCTAATACAGACTCTTCCTGAAATATCAACTATATTTATAGAGACAAATGATTTGTATGGCACATCATAAGACACTGTAAAATACTTGTTTGTTATGCTCGGATTCGGATTATTGAGATTGAAGCTCTTCGGAGCGACACTGGTGAAAACAGTGGTTGAACCGAGTATGGTGTTCTTTCCGTTTGCTTTAATTCCCGATATTCTGTAAGTGTATTTGCTGTTCTCTTTGAATTTAATATCAGTATAGCTTCCGGACACTTTTGTCACAGCAACATTAACATAACTGCCTCCATCAATCTTTTTGTCTATCATGTATGATGCATATACTTCATCCGGAGCAGTCCATTTGATTAAAACACCTGCTTTAGTCATCACTGCAATGACATTTGATTCCTGAATAGAGGTAATATTATTTCTTCCGACCTCCAACTCAAGAAGCATAGGCTCTGTTGTTGATTTAAATGCCTTTCTGTATAGTGACACCTTCGCCCGCAATGAATCATAAACAGATGTATTGAGAGACTGCAAGCTAAATGAATTGAGTATCGAGTCGCCGAACAAACCCGCTGAATTGCCGGGAAGGTCGCCATCAGGAATGAGATTCCACACGCCGCCATCATTGTATTCAATCTGAACCAGTATTGAATCGCCGTCAGCAGACTGGCGCCAATTGACATAACCCCAATTAGACCTTGATGCCACGGCTGACATCTCAGCATAGCTTACTGGTGTTGTTGTCAAGCTTCCGGTGTTATTCTCTATAACTGTGAGAGTGTAGAAGCACACATTGTCAATCGCCACAGCCCAGTTCCAATTTGCTCCGTCGTCATATAAAAAGAGCATCTGCACGGAGTCGCACGGAAGCTGACTTGAAATATTAAAAGACGCTTCACCATTCGCGCTGGTTCCGGAATACTGAGCCAACTGCGTCCATGACTGCCATGAACCTGTTTTGAAGACCCTGTATGAAACTCTTAAAAATTCTAAGGCCGAGTAGTACTTGAATCCGTATCCATATTTCAAAATCAATGAATCGGCATCAATAACCGCTATTACAGGTGAATATAGATACTCCTCAGCAGTAGTATCTCCGCTCCCTGCGTCATCATCCGAATAATAGTAGTAGTATGAGCCCGGAGTTGTTGGATAGTATGTGCTTATATCCGCCTGCCCTGTAGCAACTCTTGCCCATGTACCTGTGCCTCCCGCATCAACTACCGTCCAACCCGTTGTTCCGGTTTCAAAGTTTGAGAACAAAAGAGTATCTGTGTCAAATCCATTTGTAGCATTCAGCTTCAATGTATCTCCGACAAGGATTGTTCCGGACAGATTGTCTTTTGTAAATTGAGCATTCTTTGCCTGATACCATGAATAGTTTCCGGCTCCCAAAAGAGTGAAAACTGAGAAACTCCTCACTTCCGAATAAGAGCTCCAATAACCGCTTCCTGAAGGATCCTGCGCTTTGACTTTGTAATAATATGTTGTATTATCAATCAGATTTGAAGGATAGACAACCTCGGCAGTCACTCCGCTCGCATAGGTTGATGTAGTAAAACTGTCTGCGGATGAAAAGAGCGGGTCAGTCGAGTACATAATCCTGTAATTAATTGCATCTCCGTCTTCATCTGTTGACATAAATGATATTGCAGGAGTTAAAACAGGCACTCTTGCGCAATCATACAATTTATAAAGAGAAGGAACAGACGGCTTATGCCCTGTTATTGAAACAAAATCGCCCGTTGCCACAACGGCATACGGCTGAGGTCCATTAGGGATGTTTGCCGCAGTCACCCTGATTGTCAATGTTCCTCCGGCAACAGCATTCAGCCAGACGACTTCCGTCACATTTCTGTTATCAGCAGAGCCTCCGGTTATTGAACGCGATGATGTTCCAAACACATTTCCCAAATAAGTATTTCCATCAAGAGTCACAGTAAGATTAAGGTCATTGACAAGAGCATTTGTGACACCTGTATTTGCAGGATAATCTGTCCAAGTGAGAACAACTTTGACATACTCGGATGTTGATGAACCGAGATTTATTGTATATTCATTATACTGTGCAACTGCAGTGAAACCTGTTGTTTCATCGACAACCCACAAATCCCTTTCATCACCTTCAAAATATATCACATCCGCCATTGTCACCCTTCCCCAGCCCTGCCCCATTGAAGGAGCATTCTGTGTTCCTGTGTTATTTATTGCATCTGTAGAATAAGCTCCGGGAGAGTTCCTTGTTGAATTGACAAGCATTGCCTTTATCAATGCTCCTGACGGAGTAATTGCATCGCCTGCATCCGGAGCACCTGAAGGATACCATCCTGCTGTAAAATACTGCCTTATCAATGCCGCGAACCCTGCTGTAGTCGGTGTTGACATTGATGTTCCGCCCATCGTCATTATACCTGAATTATTGGATGCAAGATTTCCGTCTGAATCTACCGACCAAATATACAACCCTCCACAGCCTAAAACTTCAGGTTTTCTCTGTCCTTCATAAGTCGGACCGTGGGACGAAAATTCAGCCACATCCAAAAGTTCATTTCTGTCAGATGTACCATTCACAGCCCATGTTGTGGAACCGGCGCCGAAGCCGCTCTCAGTTGCTCCCACAGTAACAATGTTTTTAGCGGTTGCAGGAGTATTAGTGGAATCATTGCTTGTGTTGTCATTTCCAGATGAGCGAAACATGCACATATCCTTATGGTTCCAGCCGGCTATGTCGACATTTCTTGCTTCAGTGTCATAACCGGAACTGCCTCCGGCAGAGTAACCCCAAGATGATGTTGTGATTCTTGCTCCAGCATTATATTGCCAAATGTATATTTCGCCAATGTCGGTCGGAGTGTAAAGTACATCCCCCGTCCCGCCTATATCATAAAAAGCTAATTTTGCCATAGGAGCCATTCCCATCACTCTCGGGAAAGCAGTAATACTCGGCAAACCTGAATTCATTGAATCTGCAAGCACTGACCCTGATGTGTGAGAACCGTGTCCGGAGCTTGAAAGGTCAAATGTATCCTGATATGCATTGTAGCAGACAATCTTTCTGTGAGTGCCCACTGCCTCGCAAATTGTGTCATCGTCCTTGTCATAGACAGGTTTAGTTCCCAAGGGGTCTCTAAAATAGATATTATCCCAATCGCACCCTGTATCATCAACTCCGACAATCTGGTTTTGGCCATATAATCCGTGGGCATATAACTGCATTCTCGCAGAATCTGCCGCAGTTGACATTGAAAGCTGAGATTTCCATGAATCAGCCGCCGCTTTCATGTTCAGAGTATCAAAAGTATCCATTATCCATCTTGACCAGGCATTGTGAAGTTCAAACGGAAGAAATCTTGAAACCCAATATACCTCTCTTATTGATGCAAGCTCTATCGTTTTTTCCCGCGCTTCCGCTTCATTCACTTCAACAAGAAGCACATGCTCACCTTGAAGAATTTTTACTCCCCTTACCTTTGAAACCGCGGTATAGAAATTATTCTTATTTTCTTTTTCAAACATAGTCACCTTTAACTGAATTTTCCCGGGAAGGTCTTTTCCTGATACTGAGACAATATCTTCATTCAGAAGCTTTGGGTCAATTCTATATGCAGGCTGCCAAATCTGTACAAACTGCACGCTCTTCATTTCTTTGACTTTGGCAAATGATTTTGCATCCATCTTGACTATGTAAGCATTGTCCGGAATATAGTCAAATACCTCTCCACCGTTCTTTTTTATCTCATTCTTAAAATTCGGTCTTATTATGTCATTGAATTGGACTACAAAGTAATCATAACCGTCAATGGAATTTCTTTGCAGATTGTATGAGGAATAATCAGGAGCTCCATACTTTGTTGATATTTCGTTGATTTTAAGATACAATCTGTCAGAAGCTGAAAATAGAGAAACAGAACAAACAATTAGTAGAATAATTATAAGATATCTTGCTTTCATCACGCCTCCTTTTTTTTATATTATAAATCCATATTTTTGTAAAGTAAAGGGGGTATGGCAAAAAAAAGGGGGGCTTTTGCCCCCCTTTTTTTCAAATCCAATACTTACTTAATGAACATCAATCTTTCTGTAAATTCCGATGTTGAAGTCCTGATTTTAATGAAATATACTCCCGTAGTAACTCTGGTTTGATTGTCATCAGTTCCATCCCACTTATAGTTGTATGAACCTTTTTCAAGATTACCTGAGAAGATATTTTTTACTTCTCTTCCTGTCGCATCGTAAACTGAAACATCAACATTCTGCAGAATATCATTTAAAAATTCAACTATTGTATAAGTCGAGAAAGGATCGGGTGTCGGTCTCGAAATGGAGGCGATGTATTTTTTTATATTGACCTTCACAATATCAGAGGAGAGTATCTCTCTTCCATTTACATTAAGAGAAATTCTGTATGAGTGAATGCCTGAACTGACATCTCTATCTGTAAACTTAAGCATTCCTACTCCTGATTTTTCGCCTATCATTTGATTGTCTCTATAAATTATCCATGCACCTTCCTCGGTTGAATTCCATTCAAGATTGACATTACTGTTTTCAACAGAATATGCCAGATTAACTGACATTATTGATGTCATGCTGCCCATTATCAAAGTCACAGGCAATCTTACAGTAACTGCTTTTGTCAGATCTGCAGTCGTGGCAATCAAAAGGGTATCATAGTAAGTTGTATATGGAGACAGGCCGGTTGTGTCTATTATCAGTTTTACAGCCAATGAATCTCCGTCTGCTATAGTTCCAGTTGTCGGTGAAATGGACGCGATCCATGATGAACCTTTTGCTTTAGTTATACCGGTTACATCAAAAGAGGCAACTGACTGAACATCTGTATTCTTAACATAGAAAATTCCAGAATCTGCAGGTAAAACTGATGGTTCAACTTCAACTCTAATAACCCAATCCCCATCTGGAGAATTGGTGGTCCATGGACCTGATGACGAACTTGAATAGATAGAGTTGGACCCTCCAATTGTATCGGATAACATATATGACGGCCTGTTTGTTTGAGTAGATAATACTGTATAAACTCCTACCCAAAAAGCTCCATTCACTGATGGGCCTGATGTTATTGTAGACCTGTAAATTGTTGCAATGCCGCTGGAGTTAAGACCTGATGCTACCCATTTACCAAGAACAGTGCCCGGCACTCCTGCATTATCACTCCAAACATAGAGAGTATCAGTTCTGCTGAAATTATTTATCATTCTTCCCCATTGTATGGCGCGAACCGTGCATGGAGCAGCAACAGTGAACTTGTTTGCCGAATAGGTAAAACCTGTCCAGCCTACAACGCCTTCATTTATTGCATCATCCCACATTAATGTATCCCATACTGCTTTAGGGGAACTAAATTCACTTAGCTCTTTATTTTGCAGTTCAGCAAAATAAGTACCCTTTATTTTAGTATCCATATTACTATTAACTGATAAAGATGACATTATAGAACTTGATGTTTGTTTAGTACTGAAATCAAATGTAAGAGATGATGTACTTAAAGTGGCAACTTTGACTCCAGAAACAATTAGAGCAAATGCGGATGTGTCAACCTTTGTGCCATACGAAACAAAGAGCGTGCAAGGTATTGATGTTCCATCAGGTGTATTGCTTGCTACTGAAAATCTGTAAACCGAGTATGCAGAATCATTGTCGGGCACGGGTTCGTACGAGCCCAATGAATCAAGATTAGATATGTAAGCAGAACCCTCGCGAAGTTTAGCCGCGGATATTGTTTGGCTAGCGCCAGTGTTGTTGGTTATCCAGATATTCATGTCCGAGGTCTCGCCGTTATTTAACTTTGCATCGACAAGAACAGGAGTCGGAGAATCAAGTATTACTGATTTTTTATAGTTTATTTTAGCGGCGGTAATAAAATCTCCCGATGCAACAAGAGCATACGGCTGAGGACCGTAAGGAACAGCCGCTGCCGTCACTCTTATTGTAATCGTCTGACCGGGAGTTGCATTAAGCCAAACCACCTCGGTTACATTCTCGGTGTCTGCAGAACCGCCTGTGATTGAGCGGGCTGTTGTTCCGAATACATTTCCGAGGTATGTGTTGCCATTTACTGTGACTGTTAAATTAAGGTCATTGACAACCAAACTTGTAACTCCAGTATTTGCAGGATAGTCAACCCATGTAAGAACTATCTTTGTGTATTCAGTTGTCGAAGGACCTGTTGTAATTGTATATTCAGTGTACTGGCCTGCAGATGTGAATCCGCTTGTTACATCCCATACCTTCAAATCCCTGACATCTCCTGAAAAGAATATTGCATCAGCCATAGTAACCCTGCCCCATCCCTGCCCCTGTGAAGGTGCGCTCTGGGTAAGGTTACTGTTGATTGTGCTTATTGAATAAGCTCCATTAGAATTGCGTGTTGAATTAATTATCATAGCTTTTATGAGAGCACCTGAAGGATTTATCGCATCACCTGCATTCTTTGCTCCTGAAGGATACCATCCTTCAGTAAAATACTGACGAACAAGGGCGCCGAAGCCAGCAGTTGTGGGTGTTGACATTGAAGTGCCGCCCATATAATATATGCCTGCATTGCCTGAACCAAGATCTCCGTCAGAATCGACAGACCAAATATACCATCCGCCCGAACCGCAGACATCGGGTCTCATCATACCCTCTTTAGTGGGTCCATGAGATGAAAACTCTGCGACATCATTAAGCTCATTTCTTGTTGCTCCGCCTACTGTCGCCCATGTTGTTGTTGCAGAACCAAATCCTGATTCTGTAGCTCCCACGCACACAATATTTTTTGCTGTTGCTGGAGTATTTACCGAGTCCCTGTCAAGATTTGAATTTCCCGCGGAACGGAACATCATATAATCTTTATTTCTCCATGCGCATGAATCAAGCTGTTGGCAATTTGTTGTGTAAGCACTAGTTCCACCTGAAGAATATCCCCAAGATGAAGTGTGTATTCTTGCACCAGCATCGTAAGCCCAGTCATAAATATCATTATAATTTGTAGGAAGCACAAGAGCGTCGCTCGCATTTCCGATATCAGTAAATGCAAGACGGGCCAAAGGTGCCATTCCCATCACTCTTGCAAAAGCAGTAACGGATGGAAGACCAGAACCCATTGAATCTGCGGCAACTGAACCTGTGGTGTGCGAACCATGTCCTGAACTTGCTAAATCAAAAGTATCAGCAAGAACATTGTACGCAACTATTTTTCTGTGTGTGCCTGTTGTTTCACAGTCTCTGTCTTTGTCCTTATCATAAACCGGTTTTGTCCCCAAGGGGTCTCTGAAATATATATTGTCCCAGTCGCACCCTGTATCATCATCACCGACAATCATGTTTTGTCCATATATTCCGTGCGCATACATCTGCAAACGGGTAGAATCATTTGCGCTTGAAATTGTGAGCGCCGATTTCCATGAATCCAAAGTGCCATTTTTATAATATAATGTGTCAAATGTGTCCATTATCCACCTTGACCAAGCATTGTGAAGCTCAACAGGATACTCTCTTTCTACCCAGTATGTTTCAGTAATGTTTGCTATTGCTGTTGCGACTTCTTTTGCCTTGTCCTGAGGAATTTCAATTCTTATAGGCATAAAACCTTCAATAAGAGTTACATTCGGTATTTGTGAAAGTTTTTCTTTAAATGCTATTGGGTCTTCTCCGAAAAATGCCGAGACAAGCATACGAATGTATCCGCTCTTCTCTTTTTCATGTGATACCTGCTCATTGTTTATCAAATCAGGAGAGACTCTGTAAGCCGGTTGGTAAAGCTGAACAAATTTAACCGATTTAAGAGAGCTCATTGAATTGAACTGCGCTGTCGGCATTTTAACTATATATGCATTGTTAGGTATATAGTCAAAGACCTTTCCGCCCAGCTTTTCAATCTCCCGCCTGTGAGAAGGCATTACAACAGATGAAAACTGCACAATATAATAATCAAACTCTGATTTTGCGCTCTCTTTTGACAATCCCATGCCTGAAAAATCAGGAGCTTCAAAATCTGTTGAAAATTCTTTCATCTTGAAAAGAAGCATGCTCGAATCACTCGCGCCTATCATGATGCACATGACAAAAAGCAGAGTGAGAGAAATTGCTTTTTTAAACATAATACCTCCGTTTAATTTTTTTAATTTGACAATAATTGAGCAACAAATATACCAAATATATATTATAAGTATTTATATTATTTAATTTATGATTATTATTATTGAAATTATTACAATTCACTGCATTATTTGCACATTACCTAATTGACAATCTTGGAAATCCTGCAAAATTTTCCAGTTCTCTTTCATCCAAAGGTTTGTAAAAGGTGTACTTGATTCTCCTGAAAATAATCATTGGAATAAGAATTGTGAGTGAAAAAAATATTCTCCTGTTTATTTTAGTATCTTCGTGTCTTACATTAAAAAGCATAAATCGGATAGAGTGTGAAAGCAGTTTCCAATTAAAGTGTGTTAATACAAAAATGTACCTGTTTCTTATCATATAAAACTCTTTCAAGGGGTTCTTTCCCCATGATTTTGAAAAAGCATGAAAACATACCGCCTTTGAATTGTAAAAAATTTTTAAATCTGTTTTTCTTTTCATCCTCACAGATAAATCGACATCCTCATAGTAAGCCCTGTATATGGAATCAAATTTCCCTGTCTTTTCAATTGCCTCTCTTCTGCAGAACATCGCGCCGCCTGACCCAGCGATAACTTCATCGCTTTTGGGTATTCCTATTCCGCTCTCTGTATCCCCAAAATTCCTGTCCCAGGCAAACCCGCTCAAATTTATAATTATCCCTGTTGAATTATAAACATTCCTGTCTGAAAGCATCATCATTCTGGGAGTCAAAAGACCTGCCTCAGGTATTCTTTCGGCGAAATCGACCATTGAACTGATAAAATCATTCCGGAAAATTATATCATTGTTGCAGAGTAGCAGATAGTCATGCTTTTCTTTTAGAAATACATCAATCCCAGCATTATAACCCATTGTCGCAGTATTTTTTTTCAAGACAATGATTCTAATCTGAGGAAATTCTTTTCTTATCCTTCTGACACTCTCATCCGTTGAGTGGTTGTCAATTACTATTATTTCGGTTTTTTTGTAATCCTGCTTTAAGAGAGATTCAAGAGCCTTAAACAGCAGATCCCCTGTAAATAAAATGCCGTTGTAATTCAGCACAACGGCAAGAACTTTCTTCTCTTCCATCTTACATGCTTCTCAGAAGGCGAATTCTTGATTCAATGGGAGGATGTGTTGAAAATAGAGAGGAAGATTTTTTTGAGAAATCTTTGAATGGATTTGAAATGAACATGTGAGCTGTAGCTCTCGTGGCAGTCTCCAATTTTATTGAGGAAGCGCCTATCTTTTCAAGAGCAGATGCTAAGCATTCCGGATTTCTTGTATACTCTGCGGCTCTCGCATCAGCCATAAGCTCTCTTTTTCTGGAAACAGCCATCTGTATAAGTTTTGCAAATATCGGGGCGATTATTGCAAGTACTATCGCAACTGCCAGAAGAATCACATTTCCGTTTCCCTTTTTTTCCCTTGAATTTCTTCTGCCGTAGAACATATATCTAAACAGCCAGTCAGATATCATTACTATGGTTCCCACAAGAACTCCTACAAGCATTGAAAACCTTATGTCAAGGTGGGCTATATGCGCCATTTCATGAGCCATAACTCCGGATATCTCATCTCTCGTCAGATTGTTTAGCAAACCCCTCGTTATTGCGACCGCTCCGTCATTTGCGTCTCTGCCTGTAGCAAAGGCATTCATCGCATCCGTTTCTATGATGTAGGTCTCCGGCATTTTAACTCCTGAGGCAATAGCCATTTCCTGAACAATATGCACGAATTCAGGCTCCTCTTTTTCAGTAACCTTCTTTGCTCCTGAAATTGACATAACTATTGCCTTTCCTCCGCCATAAGCAATAAGAGTTGTAATTATTGAGATTGCCAGAGCGGCAATAGGTCCGTAATATCCGTAATTAAAAATATTACCGAATAAAAATCCGAGTCCTATCAAAAATGCAAAAAGAATAAAAACAAGTAAAAATGAATTCGCCTTATTTTCAGACTGAACTTTATAAAAACTGGTCTTGAATGCAACCTCTTTTGGAAACTCACCTTCCAAAGGTGTCGAGCATAAAGAGCAGTTCTTTCTGAAAGTGCTGTTGTAAAACCCGCAGCGCGGGCACACCTTTGCCGCCATTTTACCTCAAATCGACTTTTACATTCTGCTTCTCGGCTTCAGGTATTGCAAAGAAATCAAACTGTTTGAATTTGAACATTCCTGCAATTATATTGTTTGGAAAGGTCTCGACCATTGTGTTGAACTGCATCACTGAATCATTATAGAACTGTCTTGAATATGATATTTTGTTTTCAGTTGAAGTGAGTTCTTCCTGCAGTTTCATAACATTCTCGTTGGCTTTAAGCTGAGGGTAATTTTCCATCACCGCGAAGAGAGATTTGAGAGTCCCCGAAAGCGCATTCTCCGCTTCAGCCTGCTGTTTAACTCCCTTTGCCCCCATTGCAAAATTCCTCGCTTCAATTACCTTAGTGAGAGTCTCCTGCTCATAGGACATATAATCCTTGACTACTTCAACAAGATTGGGTATAAGGTCATACCTTCTTTTAAGTTGCACATCTATCTGCGACCATGCATTTTTTACTCTATTTCTCTCTCTGACAAGAGAATTGTATACTCCTGCAACCGCAAAACCAATCAGCAAGATGATTCCGAGAATGATAAAGAGAGCCGACATACTGCCTCCTTTTTTATTTCAAAAAATGCAAATTACAAACACGCGTTCGAATCCCTGGGGACATTCCTTCGGTGTGTCCCCACTAAAAAACGGAGAGACTGGGATTCAGTCATCGGTTTTGTTCCTGCATTACTCCGCAATGCAGACAAAACTCTCGACTCCGCGCTTCCGCCGCTTATTCTCACGCAGGTGAGCGCGGCTGTCAGCGTTCGAATCCCTGGGGACATTCCTTCGGTGTGTCCCCACTAAAAAACGGAGAGACTGGGATTCGAACCCAGGAAGAGTTTCCCCTTACACGATCTCCAATCGTGCTCCTTCGACCAGCTCGGACATCTCTCCATTTCAAATAACGCTTTCGTATATAATATTTCTATTTACAATAATGTCAATAGAAATCAGAACAAACTGAATGAAGCTATAAGACCAGCAGTAACTATTGCAACCATACTCATAAGTTTTATAAGTATGTTGAGGGAGGGTCCCGCAGTATCCTTCAACGGGTCTCCAACAGTATCCCCTATAACCGCCGCGACATGATTGGGGGTGTTTTTCCCGCCATGCTCTCCGCTCTCAACAAACTTCTTGGCATTATCCCATGCTCCGCCAGCATTTGCCATCATTACAGCAAGGACAAAACCCGAGCCGAGCGCTCCTGTTAACATACCCATCACTCCGCTTAAACCAAGCACCAATCCTGTGATTATCGGAGTTATCACGGCAAGAACTGCGGGAAAAACCATCTCTTTTTCTGCCGCCTTTGCCGAGATTGATACACATTTTGCATAGTCTGGTTTGACTTTGCCCTCCATTATTCCCGGAATTTCTCTGAATTGCCTTCTGACCTCCTCGACCATCTTTCCAGCCGCTCTGCCAACAGCTTTGATTGTCAATCCGGAAAAAAGAAACGGCATCATTGCGCCAATAAATATTCCCACAAGCACTCTGAAGTTTAAAAGATGTATTGAATACATGTTCATCAAAGAAACAATGTCAAGCTTGGCAATCTCTTCCGCGGTCATTCTGTAAGTCTCTTTTTCGATTATAATTATTCCATTGTTGTTTTCAGCCATGCGCATTAGAGCCACTCTTATCTCTTCAATATATGAAGCAAGAAGAGCGAGAGCTGTCAGGGCGGCGGAACCTATCGCGAATCCCTTGCCTGTGGCGGCGGTAGTATTTCCAAGAGCATCAAGAGCATCTGTTCTCTCTCTGACATCCTCAGGCTGATGGCTCATCTGAGCATTGCCTCCGGCATTGTCGGCAATCGGGCCGTATGCATCCGTGGCAAGTGTGATACCCAAAGTCGAGAGCATGCCCACAGCGGAAATTGCAATGCCGTACAAACCCAGAGAAATGTTGGAGATGTCAAACCCGGATGAAAAGAGATACGAAAATACTATTGCAGTTGAAACAATCAAGACCACAAGTCCGGTTGATGTCATAGACTCGCCCAATCCCGCCAAAATAACTGTCGCTGGTCCGGTCTTTGATTGTTCGGCTATGAATCTCGTTGGCTTGAATGCAAAGGATGTATAGTACTCTGTCACCTTACCTATTAGGATTCCGGCAAAGAGACCCACTATCATCGACACCCAAATATTGATAAAATTGATTCCGGTATTATTAAGAAGCAATTTTATAGCAAAAAATGAAAGAACAGCAATTATGAGAGAGGATATGTCTATTCCTTTGTTTAGCGACTCCATCAGATGTATCTGATCAGCTCCCTCCTTTGTTTTTACCATATAGATGCCTATAATTGATGCAAAGATGCCGATTGCGGCAATCATCATCGGCAGAATTATCAGATTGAAGGATGTGCCTGAAGATAATGATAAAGAGACGGATGCGGCGGCTCCAAGAGCCGCTGCCGAAAGAACAGACCCGCAGTAGCTTTCATACAAATCAGCTCCCATTCCAGCTACATCACCCACATTATCCCCCACATTGTCTGCTATAACTGCAGGATTTCTCGGGTCATCTTCTGGGATGTTTGATTCAATTTTTCCGACAAGGTCGGCTCCGACATCGGCGGCTTTAGTAAAGATTCCACCTCCAACTCTGGCGAACAATGCCTGCGCTGAAGCTCCCATGCCGAAAGAGAGCATGGTTGTTGTTATAATGTGAAAATTGTTTCCATAGAATTTTCTCAGTATCATGAACCAAATCGAAATATCAAGAAGACCGAGGCCAACAACTGTGAGCCCCATCACAGCGCCTGAGCGGAAAGCGACTTTCAAAGCGGCATCAAGAGATGTCTTTGCGGCATTTGCAGTTCTGCTGTTTGCTCTTGTTGCTGTATTCATGCCTATAAATCCCGCAAGCCCGCTGAAGAAGCCTCCTGTGATGAAGGCAAACGGCGTCCAGTATGACTGCACTTTCAAGACAAAGGATAAAAACCCTATAAAGACAAAAGCGCAGAGAAAAAATATTATGACCGCCTTGTATTGTTCCTTAAGGTATGCCATTGCACCTGAGCGGACACTTTTTGCAATATCCTTCATCAAGTCGTCGCCTTCTGACGCTGATACCATTTTTTTGTGGAAAATGAATGCAAAAAGCAAAGCTGTTACAGAGCCGAGCGGAGCAAGTAAAAACATCATTCCTGAATTCATAAAGATAGCCTCCTAAAAGTTATAAAACAGCTAAGATATTTTACTAATTTCCGGGAATAAATCAATATGTTTCTTACACTTCAATGCCCTTTATGAATCTAATATCTTCATCAAGAGAGGAATCATTTTTTATGTTTTTGCAATTTCTAATGCTCATGAAAGAGAAAAAATCTAACTGCTTTGAGAGATTTTCCACAAGGAGGAACTTCTTCCGCTCTTTAAAAGCCTTTTTCATTTCATTCTTCATTCTTCTTGATGATCCAAGAATCACAATTTCAAATTCCCCCGGTTTATTTTTCTCTTTTATGGCTGCAAGATTATCCTTAAAAGTTGATTCTACAAGTTTGTAGTTGAGAGTCTCATAGATGGACATCCAGTCAGGTTTTGAATTTTTAAGAAGAATATTGTAATCTTCTTCTGCATTATTTTCAAACAATGCTATTGAGATTCCCGGGTTTATTGTGCGCACCACCATTTTCCTCATACGAATATCAAACGTGGACATATCAAAAAGCATGTCATAATGACCGTGTTGAGTTATATGTTTCTTTAATTCCTCAAGTTCAGTAAAATGCCTTAAGGAAGGAATGTCGATAAAAATTCCGCATACAGAAAAAATTTCTCTGTAAAAAGAATGGAACCTGAAAAACAGAAATTCAACCTTCGCTTGAGGGTACCTTGCTTTCAGGGTCTCACTTACCGAGAAAACATCTTTTGACGCCCGCAGATTTTCATTGTACATTACGAGGATTCTTGCAGGATTCTCGAGATTCTTTTGAATATTTAAGGTCTTATTTGTTTTTTTTAGTGTGGACAGCTTTCTGTTTATGAAAAAATCCTCTAAAATCTTAAGCATCTTTGCCCTCTTCCAAAAACTCTCTGAGAACCGGTTTTACAAATACATCCTCTTTTTTCTGCAGAAGTTCGTTCAATACTCCCTTAAGAAGAGCCACCCTTGATGATACGGGAAGCACTTTGTTAAGTATGACAAACTCCTTATCCTTATATTTGCAGTATCCACCGTCTCCTGATATGGTCTCATATTTGACGGTTACGCCTACATTCTGCAGCGCCTCTTCAAGCTCTCTTAAAATTTCTTTTTTGTTCATCTTTTTTCCTTTACTACTTTAATCTTGCCTTTCGCTATTCCATGAATTTCTATGTCATCAGATGGAGTAAATGTTATTAAATTTTCAATGTGCTTGGTTGTCACAATCTGTCCCGGAATAATAAGTGGTATTCCGGGAGGGTATGGCACAATCATATTTGAAGATATCCTGTTCGCGCAGTTTTTCAGATCAAGCCACTCACCTTCCGACTGATAGGCTTCAAATGGAGGAATTTTCACTTCAAGGTCATCCCAAAGAAAAAAATGACTTTGGTCAAATGTCTCAAGCTTTTCATATTTGAAGTTTTTTAGCACCCTTAAAAGATGGTTGACCATAGTGCTCGTTGTGCCTACTCCCAAAAGAAGAGTAAAGCTCTTGTAATTTATTTTTTCAACGATGATGTTATTCTTTACAAGATAATTCCATATCTGTTTTTTTGTTATTCCGGCAAACGAGAAATTGACCACTATTCTAGAATAATCTATAAGAATTTCATTCATGTCGGTAAAATAGTTTTTCAGATATGACCTTTTCAGCACTTTAAACTCTTCCATTTTATCTATCTCTTCTACAAGAATGTTATAATACTTCTTCAATCTTTCAAGAACCTGTTTGCCCTCAATTGACATCATCTTTCTTGAAACATCTATTGACGCAACTATTGGATAGAAAGGCGAGGTGGAAGAAAAAAACATATAATTTTCATAAAAATCTTTCTTTTTTTCATTGAAATCTTTGTCATTTACATGAATAACGGATGACTGTGAGAAGCCGCCCATTGTTTTGTGAGTCGATTGAACCACATAGTCGGCTCCTGACTGAAGAGCATCAGGATAAAAATCAGTGTGAAAATGCATATGAGCTCCCCAAGCCTCATCCACAAATACCTTCATTTTGAAAGAGTGGGCAACATCAATTATATCCGGAAGATAGTATCTCAGCCCGTCGTAAGTTGGAACGGTGAGAGAGAGAAGTTTGGCGTCTCTGTTCTCCTCTATCTGCTTTAATAGTATTTCTTTTCTGGTCGGCAGTATTATACCAAAATCAGGATGATAATTCGCTTTTAAAAAAATCGGATTTGCCCCAGAAACGATTATTGAATGGATGGTCGATTTGTGCATATTCCTATCGACAATTACTTTGTCCCCTTTATTGAGAATTGTCATATACACGATTTTATTTGAAGTTGATGTGCCGTGCACATTTATGAAAGAAGCAATTGTGCCGTAAGCATTCGACATAAGCTTTTCAGCCTCTTTAAATGCGCCTGTGTGTGAAAGGAGTGACCCGAACGAAGGGTCAGAGACTGAAGTGTCGGTCAGAAAAATATTATTTTTGTAAAACCTCTTGAAGTCGCGCACTGAAGCGAATTTTTCAAAACCGGCGCCTCCCACATGACCCGGAGTGTGCCATCTCTCTTTTTTGCTCCTTGCCAATTTTTTCATCTGGCTGAAAAATGGAGTATTGAATCTTCTTGCATGAAAGAATTCAATAATGACTCTGTCAAGTTCGTCAAATTCCGTGAAATATTTGCAGTTTTTGTGGTCAATATTCGGCTTCTCGGGATTATTATATATGAAAATTTCACTCTGATTGTTGTAAAACAGGATTGTATTTACAATATCCATCTCATACTGCTTTGTATCAATTATTACACCGTCATAGAGAGTCTCGTCAAGATATGCCTCAGAATATTTGAATTTCAGATTGATGCGTATTTTGAAACTGTTGTTGTTGAGTTTGACAACGGAATTATTGTACTTTTTGTACTTCTTTATCCTGTCCTTTCTTTCGGATACTATTATAAGATCATAATTTATAAAAGCCATTAATCCTCATAGATATTATTATTATGTTAAAATTAGTCTTTTTGTCAATAGATTTCATGAGTAGTAGGTGTAATTCTTCACACCCCGGATTTTCACTTCAACGACCTTGTTCAAATCAACCTTGTTTTTGCAGAGAAGAGCAGAATCAATCTCCGGAGCATCCTCCATCAATCTGCCAACATAGTATTCGCCTTTGAAGCTGTAAAATACGGCTTGCTTGATGCTTCCTACATTTTTCTTCATATTCTCAAATGCAAGCTTTCTGTATGTTTTGATGACTTCGTTGAACCTCTCTCTCTTCCTTTTCTCCTGCACCTTTTCCTTCATTTTGAATGCAGGCGTATTTTTTTCATCAGAGTAAACAAAGACACCGAGTTTGTCTACATACCCTTCACTTATAAATTCAAGCAGATTTTTAAAATCAGAGTCAGTCTCTCCCGGGAAGCCCACCATCACGGTAGAGCGGAGAATCAGTCCTCTCTCCTTTGCAAATCGAGCTACGTTTCTTACATCTTCACCGCTCCGCCCCATTTTTTTGAGCAGTCTTTCTGATGAATGTTGAAACGGTATATCTATGTATTTTACAAAAGATTTGGCTGATGCGACAGCTTCAATAACATCATACACACTCTTATCGGGATATACATAGAGAAGCCTGAAATAAAAATTTTCATATTCGTTCGAAATCTCTTTAACAAGATTTGAAAGCGAATACTTCCTGTAAATATCCCTTCCGTACATTGATGAATCCTCAGAGATAAGATTGAACTCGGAAAATCCAACTTGAGCGAGTGAAGATATTTCCTGTTTGACCGCGACTCGACTCCTTGAACGAAGCGCTCCCCTGATATTAGGAATTGAGCAGTATGCGCATCTTCTCGAACAGCCTTCTGAAAGCTTTATGTATGTATGGAACCTGCTTACTGTAACCCTTTGGGAGCATTCTTTATAAACACTCTTGTTGGGATTCAGTAGAAACAGCGGCGTCTCTGCTTCCAGTGATTTCACAAGCTTAGAAGCATTTATATGAGGTTCGGTGCCGAGAACCCATTTGACATCTCTGTATTTGTCATTAAATGATTTATTCTCAAGCTGAGGGTAGCAACCTGTGACTATGAGTTTTCCGCTATTGATATGTCTTTCAATAAGCTCTTCCGTCTCGATTCTAGCATCCTCTATGAAAGAGCATGTGTTGATTAGTATATAATCACACTCCTTAAAATCATTTGAGAAAGAGTAGCCCTCACTGCTTAATCTGCCGAGTAGATACTCTAAGTCAACCTGATTTTTGACGCATCCCAACGATATCGGCAATATTTTTTTCATTTTAAGTTTTCCATGTGCAGTTTTATTTTATTCTGAATCTCTATGTCAGTTGCCAGAAGCAGGGCTTTTTCGGCGAATATTACGGACTCATTCAATTCTCCCAGCTCTCTGGATGCATCGGAACATTCAAGAAGCGCAAGAGCCGCCATATTTCTGTTGTCCTTGAATAATTCAGCGGACATCAGAAATGCATCTCTGGCTTCACTGTACCTCTTTTGAACAAAAAGCTTCCGTCCGTATATTCTGTAAAGCTCCCCCTCTACAAACGGATTCTTTGTTTCTTTAATTTGTTCAATGTAATCTTTCAGGAAAGAAGCATCATGAATTTCATAATAGATCCTCGCTCTCATTAAAGCCGAACTGTCTGCATACTCCCCTTCACCGGTTGAGAGAGCTTCAAGCATGAAAAGAGCCCCGTCAGTATTTTTCATTTCATTTAGGGAGAGAGCTGTAAGATAGGATGCTTCCTTTTTTCCGTTCTTGATGTCTCTGGAATATTTTGAATAGATCTCAACAATAAATGAATAACAGTGATTCCCGTATAATTCTCTTAAATAAAGAAGCATTACTTCTTCAAATTTCTCCTCTCTGTATTTTCGCAAATTGTCCAGCAATTTCATTATATGCTCGGATGAGCATTTATCAATAATAAGAGGACACAATGAAACAGCATAAACATAAAGGTTCTCGCTTTCCGGAAACTCTCTGTTGAGATTTTCAAATGACCATATTTTGAGAGAATCGGAGGATGACTCTTTTATTATCAGTTCATAAGCTTCTCTCCTCATAGGATTCTGTATCTCTTTAGACAAGAAAGAAAGGTATGCGGAAATACTGTCGGGATATATCTTGTTTTTGTAATCAATAAAATATTTCATCATCACCAGCTTGTCTGCAAAAAAAGATGCTGATTTAAGACGATCCATAAACTCTGATGATTTTTTGTAATTCTTGAGATAGAAGTGAGCCTGAGATAAAAGCTGAAGGGCATATTGAGTCAGTTCGTCCTCAGGATATTTTTCTATGAAGAGTGTCAGCTTCTCAGCCGCTTTCCTGTAATCTTTCTTAAGAAAGAATCCTTTGCCGTCGAGAAATTCCGCATTCTTCTTGAAATCCGACCGGGAAGCGTCAAGTTTGACGAAATAGAGATACTCCTCCATCTTGTCATAATCCCCGAGCATGAAATAATTTTTGCCTATAATGTAATAGGCATTTCCCACTATTGTGCTGTTTGAATCGCTTCCAAGAATCACATCCTGCATAGCCATTATAGACCGCTTGAAGTATCCTCTTTTGTATAGTATCTGACCCTTAATGTATTTTAACTCTATGATTTCGGTGAAATAAGGAAATTTAATTTCAAATCTCTCAATCATAGCTATAGTGTTTGAATAATCTTTTTTCCTGTAGTATGCATTTAAAAGAAGATATGACCTTTCCGGTTCTATTCTCTCGCTCTCAACCGACAAAAGAGTCTTTATCAAAGAGTCATCAAGATGTTTTGATTTATAAATCAGCGCTTTTATTAGAGATGAATAATCATCGTTATAATCCTTGACTGATAAAAAAGCAGAGTCATATTCTTTTAAACCGAAGTAACAAGCCGCCCTTACTATTGAGCAGATTGAATCCACCTCAACAACCTTTAATCTGCTTGTTTTATCAAGTTCTGCTATTGCTTCCTGCCATAGACCAAGTTTTGCAAATGCAAGAGATTTGATGAATGATTCGACATAGTTTTCAGAAATGCAACGAACTGCTTCTTCAAAGTTCCCACTCTCGTATAAAGATCTGATTTTACTTTTAGGAGCGTCAGATGCATAGAGAGAGTATGATTCATTAAGATTCTCCATAAAAGTATTGAAAAATCTCGCCTCTGAAATAAAATCTTTTACACTAACTGCATCCTTTATATTCTTATCCATGATGAATGAATCAATCTCAGTCGAGGAGTCAAACATTCCTTCATCATAAGGAAATATAATAAGTGACATCAGCAGTATGAATAAGAGTACTGGGAATTTGTTCATTTTGAATTTCTGTCATGAAACAAAAACAAGCTTGTATTTCCTCTTTCCTAATCCGATTTTTTCAGCATATTCAAGCTGCACCTCCGGATTGACATTCCTGTGCGCTGTTTTGAATACATTTTTCCCAGCCCTCTGATTTATCAGCTCATATGATGCGTTGTCTATTGCAACAATGTCGTCGGAAATGAGCACACCAATATCATCAACAAGATACGGGCCATTGTATGAGTAGCAATCGCATGCAGGAGAGACATCATTTACAATATTGATATACAGGGTTTTATTCTTTTTTATTGCTCCGGAGGCATACTCCGCCATTTTCTTTTGCATTTCGGAACTCTCGGATGTCCAGTTAATCCTAATTGCTCTCTGTTTGCATATATCGATACAGAGACCACATCCGATGCACTTTTTCGGATTTATATACGCTTTTTTTTCAGACCTCTCAATTGCATCAGAAGCGCACCAGGAAACGCACTCCATACACCCTATACATTTTTCTCTGCTTATAGTCGGTCCAATGTTTGAATGCATCGCAAGTTTTCCCTTCTTCGCGGCACAGCCCATTCCCATATTCTTTATTGCGCCTCCGAATCCGGTAAGTTCATGCCCTTTAAAATGGCTGACGCAGAATATCGCATCCGAGTAGTAGATATCGGATGCTATGTAGAGTTTCTTGAATATCTCTCCTTTCGATCCTGTTTCTACAAAGCTCTCTCCCCTCATACCGTCTGCGATTATAATGGGAAAACTTCCGAATCCGTTAAAGAAGGCATTGTTGAGGTGGTCCACTGAATTGGAGCGCATTCCTTTGTAGAGCGTATTTGAATCTGTGATAAAGGGCTTTCCCCCGAGATTCTGGATGAAACTGCAGATGTAATTAATGTATGCGGGTTTTATATATGCGGTGTTGCCCATCTCTCCAAAATGCATTTTTAAGGCAATAAGTGAAGATTTTGAAACAATTTTTTCAGCTCCGGCTTTTAACAGCGGTTTCTTGAGAAGTTCGAGATTCATCGGAGTCTTTGCAAAATCAATAAAATATACTTTGCTCATTAGGATTATTATATTGCATTGATGGATATAATCAAGAGGAAAAGCTTAAACCATTCAAATCATCGGATGCTCAATGCTATTTTATCCTAACCATTTTTTCTATGATTGATTGATTGTACTGAGTTTTATAAAGTATATCACATTCTTTAATGCTCTGATGTCTGTTTTGTGTTCGCCTATTGTCTCTGATTCCTCTCTGATTACCTCTCTGCCTGATATGTCGTAAACTGTTAATGTTGCTTCTGTATTTGTATTCCATATTATGTATTGGTTCTTGATTGTGGGGACAGTACAAGTACTTTCCCCAAGCTCAAGGCTCACGGCGCACGGCTCAAGGGTTTTTACTATCGGCTCACGGCTTTCTCCCATCCCTGACAAATAGCTGACATTAATGAATTAAGCAACAGTTCTTTGCGGTTGTTATTGGAGGAGATATTGAACCGAATAATGAAGAGTGAGCGAGAGATATATCTGTCAAGTAATGATGATTATGCTAATGGGTATATTGAGCGGGGACTTGGAACACCTCTTGGAAAACTTTCATTGTCATCTCCGAGAACTCGGACAGGAGAGTTTCGTTCGCAGGTTTTGCCGGATAGATACAAGAGAGACATTGATGAGCGGATAGATATATAGAATAAGCGGCCGATACCCCACGATCTTATAGCACTCTATATAGACGCTTATGAATCACCTGTGGGATATGACGGAGAAGTAAAAAATACAAGCACTTTTACGGCAATTGGTATGGACTTCAACGGCAGAAAAGATGTTTACGGAAAAACGGTTACCCTAAAATCATTGCTAAATTATATTACCTCCGCCAATCGCATAAGTTACTACCTTTTTCGCGATATTCTTTCTCTGACTCATTGCACCTACTAATGATGAAAAAGGGATAACAAAAAAATTAATTCCGAAGGCACTTAATAAAGGCAAACCTGCAAGATTAAGCAAAGGTATTCTTACAGTTCCTCCGTCAATTCCAAACATACCGCTCATAAAACCTGCGAAAAGTCCTATGCAAAGGTAAATTAGGATTTGTATTGTTATTATCATAATATCCACATTTTTATTAGGCTTTGTCCTTTAAATTCTTTGCTCCCAATTTCATATAACGTTTTGCGAATAAAAGAAGTTGCCAAAGGCAATTTGGGCGAAGGGCGTTAGCCCGTAGCCAGATATGCGTCTGTTATACGCCGTTTGGTCATTTCTTAGATTGCTATCTTGAAATACTTCTTTTTTTCTACCGTTGACTTTGTAAAAAAACAGACACCAACGCTGAACAAATCTACTGAGACTTTTAAATTTCTATCCTTTTGTATGGTATTCCAAGCCCTTTCCATTCCACGGGACCAAGAGATATCGTCAAAGATGAGAATCGCACCATCTGACAAGTGCGGCAATATCTGTCTAAAATAGGTCAAAGTCGCATTTTCATCATGATGTCCATCAATGAAAACAAAATCAATGGGTGCATTTTCATCTAAAACGTCTTGTAATGTATCCTGAAATCGACCAAGAACTACATCGCCCCTTTCAATACCAAGCCTTTCAAAATTTTCCCTAGCTAATGAAACTAGGGATTCCGCACCGTCTAAGGTCACGATTCTCCCATGGCGGTTCAGTTCACAAGCTGCTGCTTGGTATGCAGCTGAAATGCCTAAAGCAGTTCCCAACTCTAGACAAACTGAAGGACGGAACACTCTTACCAACTTGAACAACAGAAAATCCCATTTATATGGTTTCGAGGCACTTTGACAAACTTCTCCAATAGTTCTGACCACAACTCTCCCTTGAGACATCTCCTCTGCTGTCAAGTTGAGATCCTGGGATCCTGCTCCATAATCTGTTATTGATATCCTAATGGAGGATGTGTTTAGGTTATTTCTTAGCGTTTCAATTTTCTCAATCCAATCTTTTTCTTCATAGGAATACCTATTTTGCATGACAGCATCGAGGACATTTGCAAGCGACTTTAGAACCTCATCATCTTCACTTTGAAGGCGTGATTTTTCTCTCCTTGTTATTAATTTCCCTATTGTAGCTACATAAAGTTTGCGTATTAGTCTGCTAAGGATATTCATTTTTATCCTCCCTTAGGTGTATAAACCAAATGGCGTATAACTCGTTTGTATCCGCAATTACTGCGTATATATCCCTCATTTGGTGGTGTAGACGCAATGCGGATATTTTTACTATTGGCGAAAACCCAGATTTCCCCTCTTTATTAACAAATATTGTCAGCTTCAACCTCCTTTCTTCAAATTTAAAGTGTCTAATGGACTCTTTATCTTTCCCAATGACTTCTGGCTTACATGCGTATATATTTCTGTAATCTTAGAACTTGTATGACCAAGCAGTTCTTGAATATATCTAAGGTCCGTGCCGCCTTCTAAAAGATGTGTTGCAAAACTATGTCTTAGTCCATGCACCGATATGTCTTTCTTGATTCCCGCCTTTTCTTTTGCCTGTTCAAATATCGCTTGAACTGTCCTTGTTGAAAGGTATCCGCTTTCTTTTGCTCCACCGAATAGCCATTTTTCAGGCTTATATTTTCTCCAGTATTTTATTTGAATTTCTAATGCCTTCTCCGAAAGCAATGTGTATCTATCCTTTCTCCCTTTTGCATCTTTCACATGTATAAGCATCCTTTTGCTATCTTTGCAACGGTCTGAACAGAAGGTTTTTTAACAACATTGGATTCTAACTTTATTAAAATAGTATAAGGAATATCGGCTTTTCTTGCAAGACCATCTTGTATAAGGCCTTTCTTCTTTCTAAATTTCTTTACATTATCGCCAATCATATTTTTTACTCTTAACATTATCTCCAATTTTTAATAGCATAATTAGAGTAACGTTCTTTAATATTTAATATTATAACTAGACAATGGCTCTCTTGTCAAGACACAAGATTTTGATAAATTGTGTTTATTGTTAAGCTGTTTGAACATTCGTGATACCTCCATAAACTTCAGATGGAGTTTTGTATTTTTATGATTTAGACCCTCTTTTATATTTTTTAATATCAACCTCACTTATTGCCTACAGCGCCACTCTCACCTTGAATCCTGATTTGTGTCTCTTGTAGTCCGTTTCTGCCTCCTTTTTTAACACATTCTACCACTAAAACGTGTCCTATTTCAAGAGGCCATTAATAGGTGTCGGGAATAAACTTCACAACATAATTTAAAATGTACATTGTATGCACTTCAAAATGCTTCGACGGTCTCTGCACCTTATGAAAGACATTAGGAAAAGTGATCATATTTATTTTATGGAGAAATTGCTCGCAGTAATTTGGTGCCGGAGGCCGGAATCGAACCGGCACGGGACTTACATCCCAGCGGATTTTAAGTCCGCTACGTCTACCAATTCCATCACTCCGGCTAACAAGGCGGCATCCAGATTTGAACTGGAGCATAACGATTTTGCAGACCGTCGCCTTACCACTTGGCTATGCCGCCATAAAAAGAAAATGGAGCGGGAAACGGGACTCGAACCCGCGACACTTACCTTGGCAAGGTAACGCTCTACCAACTGAGCTATTCCCGCTCGTTGCAGTAATATTTATACAGAAAATCCGTAAAATGTCAACACTGTTCTTTTATATTTCCGCAAAGACTTTTTCAATCTTCTTCATCGCCCAGTCAATCTCATTCTTCTTTATGACGAGCGGCGGAGCGAATCTGATTATGTTGTCATGAGTCTCTTTGCAGAGCAATCCTTCTTTCATCAAAGCTTCGCAGAATCTCCTTGCTCCTCCGGCATTCTCATTAAGCTCTACTCCTATAAGGAGCCCTTTTCCTCTTGCCTCTTTGATGTAGCCGGACTTCATTGCCTTTAATCTTGAAAGGAAATATTTTCCCACTTTGTCTGCATTCTCCGAGAGTTTTTCTTTTTCAAGAACTTCAAGCGACGCTACGGCGATTGCAGATGCAAGCGGATTTCCGCCGAATGTAGAGCCATGGTCTCCCGGATTAAAGACATCCATTATCTCTTTCTTTGACAGAAATGCGCTTATAGGATAGAATCCTCCGGAAAGGGCTTTTCCCACTATAACTCCGTCAGGTTTGACTCCTGCTTCATGCTGATGAGCAAAAAACTTCCCTGTCCTGCATAGTCCCGTCTGTATCTCGTCAAGAATGAAGAGTACATTGTTCGCTTTGCAGAGGTCCTGAGCCTTCTTTAAAAATCCTGCAGGAGGTATTATGATTCCGCCTTCCCCCTGAATAGGCTCAGTAAGAAAAGCAACGGTATTCTTATTTATAGCTTTCTTTAGAGCGTCAAAATCTCCGAATGGTATCTCAACAAAACCTGGCGTGAGGGGTCCGAATCCGTCCTTGTACTGTGCGTCCGAAGAGAAGGATATAATTGTAATCGTCCTTCCGTGGAAATTATTCCCTGACACTATTATCTCAGCCTTGTTCTTTTCGACTCCCTTCACCTTGTATCCCCACTTCCTAATAGCTTTCAGAGCTGTCTCAACCGCCTCAGCTCCTGAATTCATCGGGAGCACCTTCTCCATCTTCGCCATCTTACAGAGTTTTTCATAGAAGATGGGAAGCTGGTCATTGTGAAATGCGCGCGAAGTAAGGGTGAGATTCTTCATTTGTTTTACTGCCGCAGCGGCTATTTTAGGATGGCAGTGACCCTGATTGACAGCCGAGTATGAGCTTAGAAAATCAAGATACTTTTTGCCGTCTGCGTCCCATACCCAAATACCCTTTCCTTTTGAGAGGCAGACATCAAGGGGATGATAATTGTTTGCGCCGTACTTTTTTTCAACAGCATAGAATTTATTTGATTTTTTCATAGATTAAGACTCCTTGTTTTAAAGTTCAGTCAATAAAATATCATATTAAAAATTAAAGTCAAGAGATATGAGAGTGCTTGTTCAATGGCAGAGTCAGAAGGTCAACCGCCTTTTCAATAATGAAGGCGGATGCAAAGAAAACAATCGACAGAAAAAGAAACTGAATACCTGTGAATGGCTCAAGAATTGTTGCTTTCCTGAAAACTATGCCAGCTCCTGATGAGATAAGCATTGAGATTATGATATCATAGAAGATATGCTGTTTGTTTGTGTTGATCGCGTAGAGACTTCTTGGAATAACCGCAAATGCTATCAAAAGAAAATAAAATCCATGCATATATGAAAAGTAAAATATTATGAACCTCTCTGCGCTCTCCATAAACGAATACCATTTAGAGGCAGCGTCTTTTATGTCAAGAATTCTGTAGAGACTCTTTATGAAATATTTGAGGAAATAGAGTATGACAATCATTGCTATAAGATAGACTGCATATCTTATGTGAACAGTATTTCTAAAGCTTGCACTGACTGCATTTTTCAGCACTATAGAGCATATAAGTATTGAAATTATATGCGCCAGCTGATCAAGCATGAATGTGACCGCCTCCTCTATCCTGCTTTTGTATTTGGCAATGTCTATAAGAAAATGAAAAACAAACAGTATGATAGAGGCTGAAAATATCAGAAGAAAACTTTCAGAAAAAGTAAATAGAGCTGTAAATGTAGCTACTCCGACAAGAAATGAGTGCCATAGTATTCCTGCAGTCCCTTTGATTTTGAATTTAAATACGTTATTGGTCTGAAAAATAAAATCTCCTATTAGGTGGCCTAATAGGAGAATTATAATAAGATTCTTGTCAGGGAAAAGACTATTCATCTTTTACAACCCAGACCTTTACCTCGCCGGTAACTTCCGGGTGTAACCTTACACTCACAGTGTAAAAACCGAGTTTTTTTATAGGCTCATCGAGAAGTACGGAGCTCTTGTCAACTTTCACATTTGATTTTTCAAGCTCGTGAGCAATCATAACTCCAGTGACTGAACCGTAAAGCATTTCGTCATCATGCGCCTTTTGAGATATGGTAATGGATATTCCGGCAAGAGTCTTGACCATCTCCTCAGCCAGTTGCTTGTTCTTCACTTCTCTGACTTCATCAAGTTTTTTGTCAAGCTCGTACCTCTTTAGATTCCCCGCTGTTGATTCATAAGCCTTCTTGGAGGGAATAAGATAGTTCCTTGCAAAACCGGTCTTCACATTGATGACCTCTCCCTTCTTTCCCACTCCAGCGATTTCTTCTCTAAGTATTACTTTCATATTATCCCCTATCTTATGTTTTCATCAATGTTTGAAAGCAGAGACATCTGACGGGCTGTCTTTATTCCTTCAGAGACAAGCTTCTGATGTTTGGCGCAGAGACCTGTGACTCTTCTTGGAAGAATCTTGCCTCTGTCATTCATAAACCTTGACAGGGATTGCACATCTTTATAATCAACTGTATCACTCTTTATGCATATTCTGCATTTTTTTTCTCTCTTGACTTCTCTTTGATCTTTTTGCTCTTCTCTAGAACGGTATGCCATCTGAACCTCCAGTGTTTTCATTTTCCTCTATGTTCTCAAAATCTTTGTCGACCTCGTCTATAACCTGACTTGCATCCGCATACTTTGTCTGCGGTTGCTCTGTCTCATCTCCAGCCTCTCTTGATATCACAAATATTTTCATCGCTCTTATCTGATGCTTTGAGATTTTTTCGTGAGTCTTTTTATCCTCATAAGAGTTAAGTTCAAGAGACCCGTCTATTATTACGGGAGTTCCCTGTTTCAGCCGTCTCTCCAGTCCGTCCGAATACTTTTCAAAATATGAAACATTTATGAAAAGCACATTTTCCTGCCACTCGCCTGCTTTGTCTTTATACTTTCTGTTTGAAACAAGACGAAAAGAAATCACTCCGGTGTTATCGCTTGTAAAACGCTTTTCAGCATCTCTTACAAGCCGTCCGGCAATGATTATCTTGTTAAGCGAAGGTACTACTATTTTCTCGCTCATCTTTTTACGCCAGCTTCTTTATATTGTAGCGCCACACCTGCTCATCAAGCCTTATCTCTTTTCTCAGCATGTCAACCTTTATCGGTTCGAGAGAGAAAAGCGCAATGATGAACCTGCCCTGCATGGACTTCTTTATCTCATATGCCAGGCGATCTATACCCTTATCGTCTGCCTGTTTGACCTCTCCGCCGAGTTCTTCAATCCATTTTTTAATGACTCCGATTTTGTCGGAAACTGCTTTGTCGTCCAATGAGGGATCAACAATCATTAGAATTTCGTAATTAGTCAACTTGTTCCTCCTGTTTTACAGTATCACTGTTTTTTTTATTGACAAAATTCATTGCCCTTGGGACTCCGATTTCAACTATCCGCTCCATTGCATCCACACCGTCAGCAATGATTTTGTTCAGCAAAGCCGGGTCATCAAAGCATGAGAGCACAAACTCCCTGTCTTTTGAAGCATTCTCGGTTCCAATTCCCACTCTCAGTCTTGCGAAGTTGTCCGTCTCCAAATGATAAATAATGGATTTGAGGCCATTATGGCCTCCGGCGGAGCCCTTCTCCCTGAGGCGCATGGTCCCGGCAGGAATGTTGAAGTCGTCCACTACAGCAATCAAATCCCCGATTTCAAATGAAAACTGCTTCATTGCCTGTAAAACAGCAATTCCGCTGTTGTTCATATAAGTCGAGGGTTTTATAAGCAAAAAACTCTCTTTCAAAGAACCGAAGCAAAAAAAAATTCGCCTTTGCCGGGTCTGAAGGAAACATTGTGTTTCCCGGCATATACATCAAGAAGCATGAAACCGACATTATGCCGCGTCTCTGAATACTCCTTTCCTATATTGCCGAGCCCGACAAATACAACCATTATTTTTTCTCTTTCTTCTTATCGTCTTTTTTCTTGTCATCCTTACCCTTGCCTGCTTCTGCTGCGGCCTCTTCTTCAGTCGGCTTCTTCTCTGTGATGACTTCAGGCTCTTTGCCCTCTTCCTCTGCGGGTTTTGCGACCTCTTCAACCACTACCTTAGGCGCAAGAATAACAACAATGACTTCCTCTGCATGAGTTAGTATTTCAGCGCCTTCAACTTTTATCTCTTTTACATGGACAGAGTCGCCTATTTTGAAATTGGTTATGTCAATTTCTATGTGTGAAGGAATTTTTGCCGGCAGACACTTCAATTCAATTTTTCTCAAAATCTGTTCAAGTATGCCTCCCTCCTTCACTCCTATTGCAGAACCCTTAAGAAGGACAGGCACATCCACCTTAATCTTCTCATCCATGTGGATTATCTGAAAATCCATATGTATAATCTTGTTTGTTCTTGGACTTCTTTTGATCTCCTTTATGACTGCAGTGAATTTGTCTTTGTCAATGGAAATATTCAGAAGCGCCTTTTCACGGCCCATTACGTGAAACAGTTTTGACAGTTCCAGACTGTTGATTGAGAAGATTCTGTTGGTTTCTTTGTGCCCGTAAGCAACGCATGGGATCATCTCGCTGTTGCGCAACGTTCTAAGCCCGTGCCTGTTTGTCTTCTCTCTTTTTTCAACTTGTAAATCGTATTGTAGCATTGCTCCTCCTAATCAAAAAGTACACTGATTGAATCTTTGCAATAAACTCTTCTTATGGCATCTGCCAAAAGGTCTGCCACTGAGAGTATCTCTATTTTGTCTATTTTTTTCTCTTCGGGAATTATTACGCTGTTTGTAATGTAAAGCTTCTCTATCGGAGATTCCTTGATGTTCGCAATCGCGTTTCCCGATAGAAGCCCGTGCGTTACTGCAGCTATAATCTGCTTTGCTCCGTTAAATTTCAAAGCATGAGCCGCTTTTGTTATCGTTCCGGCAGTGTCGATTATATCATCTACCATCAGAACATTTTTGCCTTCAACATCTCCCACGACATGCATTACATCAGATTGGTTCGGAGTTGAACGCCTCTTATCAATTATTGCTATCGGGAGATTGTTCAGCCGTTTTGCGAAAGAACGGGCTCTGTTGACCCTTCCTGCATCCGGCGAGACAACTACAGTGTTGGCAAGGTCTATTTTTGACTTTAAAAAATCAACAAAGACCGGTGTAGAATATAGATGGTCAACCGGCACATTGAAGAAGCCCTGAATCTGCTCTGCATGAAGCTCCATTACCATGACTCTCGAAACTCCTGCAGTTGTAAGCAAATTAGCCACGGCCCTCGCTGTAATCGGAACCCTCGGCGCGTCTTTTTTGTCTTGTCTGGCATATCCGTAATATGGCAAGACAGCCGTTATCATATCCGCAGACGCCCTTTTCAATGCATCAATGAGGAAAATCATCTCAAGCAGATTCTCAGCAGGAGGGTTAGTGGATTGTATTACAAATACATGGTTACCCCTCACTGACTCGTTTATCTGAACTCTTATTTCACCGTCGGAAAAACGGGAAATGATTGAATCCAGAAGCGGTATTCCAAGCTTAACGGAAATGTCTTTGGCAATTCCTATGTTGGAGTTGCCTGCGATTATTTTCATTTTTTCTTCCATAGCTTTTTTTCTGGGGCGGCAGGATTCGAACCTGCGAATGCGGGAACCAAAATCCCGTGGCTTGCCAGCTTGCCGACACCCCAATTAAATTTTTATTCTGTCGGCTTTTTAACTTCTTCCTGATACTTCTCAAGAACTGCTTTTTCTATAGACTGCCTCATATCATTGTTTATCGGATGGGCTATATCTCTGTATGTTCCGTCTTTTGCTCTTCTGGACGGCATTGATATAAATAAACCTTTTTGGCCGTCAATAATCTTCAGCCCTCTTATTACGAATGCATTATCAAAGGTCACATTTGCGAATGCCTTCAGTTTGGGTTCGTCTCTTAATGTGATTCTGACTTCTGTAATCTCCATCGTTCCTCCTAGAGTTTGGTTAGAAATTCATCATTTATATGTTGTTGAGTTACCGGGGTAGTGAGAATCAGCTTGTTACCACCGAACTCTTTTCTTATCGACTCAAACATATCATTGTTTTCGAAAAGAGCATATACAGCTGATCCGCTTCCCGTCATCATTGAGAGAATGGGTCTTTTTGCATCAAGCTTTTCCTTTATCTCTCTAAGACGCGGATAGTTTGAATAAACAAGCTCTTCGAAAACATTGTATGAAAATTTCAGAGAACCTTTGAACTCATCAAAATCTTTTTTTAAGTTATTTATATTATAATATTTTTTACTGTTTGTCAAGTGCTTAGAATAGTTGTCATAAGCCCATTTTGTTGAAATATGGATATTCGGATAAACAATAGCCAGATGAAGTTTTTCCATCTGCGACATATCAAAATACTCAAGCTTCTCGCCGAGATTCTCACCCAAGGCAAGTCCGCCTCTCAGCAGAAAAACAGTATCTGCTCCTATCTTTAATGCCATTTCCTCAAGTTTGGCCTGAGAGAAGCAATGACCGTGATACACATTTAGAAATCTCAGTGTTGCCGCACCGTCAGCACTGCCGCCTCCCATGCCGGACCCTACCGGCGTATGTTTTTCAATCATAATGCTGAAATTTTGAGTTTTTTCTCTTCTCTTTGTCATTTCATCCGAAAAGAGTGTAAATGCCTTCATGACAGTATTTGACATGTCTAAGGAGATTGTTTTGTCAGATATCTGTAAAAGCGTCTCTTCACTCTCCTTGAAAATCATCTCGTCATAAAGGTCAACGGACTGGAAAATTGTGCGAATGTCATGATAGCCGTCCGTTCTTTTGCCCAAAATGTCCAAAAAAAGATTTATTTTGCAGAATGCTCTGACGAGATGCATCTCAAAATCCCTTTACAATAGATCCGAAATCAAGAATAAGGTCGGGATTCTTTTCAATTGCATTGCCTGTTACTATGAAATCAGCCCCTGCGGAGAGAATCCTCTGCGCAGTTCTTTTCTCTTTAATTCCTCCTCCGACTATTATAGGCTTATCGATTATGCCTCTCGCTGTTTTTATGACAGACTCTTTGATTGTATGTTCAGCTCCGCTTCCGGCTTCAAGATACACAACACTGTATGACATCATTGAGGATGCATATAGGTATTTCCTGACATCCTTTTCATTCTTGAGTTTAAGAATCTGAGCCGTCTTTGACACACTTGTAGTGCCCATGCTGTCCATAACGATATAAGCAGTCGGAATAATTTCTATTCCGCTTTCAACAATTTTTTCAGCTCCGTCTATATGTTCACCTATGATATGTTTGATAGAAAGGCTGTTAATGAGGGAGAGAAGAAGTATTGCGTCCGCTTCTTTTGAAAGTTGGTCGTGGGAGCCGGGAAACAAGACAAGCGGCACATCCGTTTTCTCTTTCAGTTTTTTTATGAAAGAATTGAATCCTGCTCTTTTGCACTTGCTTCCCCCGACGAGAAGAGCATCAACATAGGATTTATTGACATTTTTCACTATTCTGTCAATGTCAATTGATTTTTTTTCGGGATCGACAAGCACCAGATAACCCTTCTTCTTATTTTTAAATCTTTTATTTAAAATGTCAATTACTGCCACAGAAGCCTCATGATGATTTTGAGAAGATACTTGTCTTTCGTCAGCGAACCGAGCAGGTTGTATAAAAGTCCGGCGGTCTTAATCGTTGATTTGAGTGAATAGATTGTCGAGTAGAAATCCGATGAGAATACTTTTTTCCCGTCGAACAAACCTAAAGAAGAAGCAAAAAACTTATCAAGCTCCTCCTCAGTCATTTCAGCCATCATCTTTTTAAGCTGAAGCTGCCGCTTTATGGAGTACCAGTTGTCCTTCTCAACAAATTCATTATACATAGACATCTTTTTGAGAGAAAAGTTGTCTTCCTTGAGCACAATATTTGCGACCTGTCCTGCGAATCCCGCTGTGCGGAGAGCATTGTCTATTCCTCCGCCTGTTATCGGATCCGCGTATCTTGCGGCATCACCCACAATAAGCATTCTCTCTCCGTATAATCTTGAGAGCGGATTTACAGAAACGCATCCGCTGAAAGAGCGCAGAATTTTTGCATTCGGATAGTTTTTTTCTTTGTAATTTTTTAAAGATTCAACTGGCCTGTTCTTCATCATTTCTGCATTTATTCCAAGCCCGAAATTCGCCTGTTTCTCGCCTCTCGGAAATGCCCACACATATCCTCCCGGAGCATATTCCGGAGAAAAATCAAAGATTATCTCATCATCATTTATATTTTCGTCAGAGATTATATATTGATGGCATGAGTACATATCATTAAGCTGACACACTGTCTCAAGACCGAGTTTGTGGCCGATGTATGATTCTACTCCATCAGCGACTATGACCATCCTCGCCTCATACTCGCCGGCTTCGGTTTTTACAAGAACATGGTCTTCCTTTAGAATGGCATCTGTCACAAGGGTATCAAGCTTGATTTCGACTCCCCTCTTTGCCGCCGCTTCTGCAATGTATTTGTCGAATTTGGACCTGTCGACGAGAAGCCCCATGTCAGGTATTTCTATTGAAGCCTTCAAATCTTTGTATTTGATTGTAATTTTGTTGAACCTGTTCCTGATGAAGGGAAGATTCTCTTCTTTGAAAAATGTTTTGAGTGTGTTATTCGAGATTCCTTCCGCGCATAAGACCGGTTCCCCAATTTCACTGTCCTTCTCAATCACGAGAACTTTGTAGTCCTCTGCAATATTTCTCGCCGCATGAAGCCCCGCAGGACCTCCTCCTATGACTATGACATCGTATTTATTCATTTTTGCTTAACGCTCCCGAAGGACACACTGTAATGCATTTGTCGCACTTAATGCAGCCTTCTTTGAATTCGAGAAAATCCTTGTGCATGAGTATAACCTTCATAGGACACACAGCCACGCACCCTCCGCAGAGAGAGCACTTTTCTTTGTCTGTTTCGATGTAATCCATAATTACTCCGTTATGCATTTTTTTACAATTTCCAAAACTTCAATTTTCTTAATAGATTCTTTCGAACTTCCGGAGCAGAAATCTGCTCTTCCGCCGCCTTTGCCTCCAAGCTCCAGATTTAATCTTTTTATTATTTCCCGAGCATCCTTTTCTGAATTCTGCGAGAAGACAACATAGCTCATTCCGCCTTTATTTACGGAGCTGAGAATTCCGACAACTGATTTCTCAGTTGATTTTATATTATCCATTATAAGACGAAGCATGTCAACATTCAATTCTTCAAATACTTCATACACATAGAAGGTGCTATTTATCTTGCGCCCACCCTCTATTGTCTTTTCAGAGAGAATTTTAGACGACTCTTTTGCGCTTTCCTCTCTTATCCTATCAAATTCCTTTTTATCCGAAATAAGTTTTTTTAACTTATCCGAAGCATCTTTCCCATCAATTGTCTGAAGAAGCATCATCATCTCTTTTAAAGATTCTCTCTCTTCCTGATAGAGTTTCAATGCCTCTTTAGAAGTCATGCACTCAAGTCGTCTTATTCCCGCCGCCACAGACTGCTCCGAAACTATTCTGAAGAGTCCTATCTGTGAAGTTCTTCTCACATGTGTGCCTCCGCAGAGCTCCATAGACACATTTCCTACTGTGACAACCCTTACCTTGTCTCCATACTTTTCCTTGAAGAGAGCTGTCGCGCCGTTTTTTACAGCTTCATCATAATTTTTGTTTTCCCATTCAACGGCGATATCCCTCTCAATTGTTTCATTAACTCTCTCTTCAACCAGTTTCATCTCTTCCGAAGACATCTGCGAGAAGTGCGTGAAGTCAAATCGGAGTCTCTCATCGGATACAAAGGAACCCTCCTGCTTTACATGATTTCCAAGCACATTTCTGAGGGCATCCTGCAGAAGATGCGTAGCCGTGTGGTTTCTCTCAATGCGTCTTCTCTTCATTTCATCAACATTAAGTTCATATATTGCTTCTTTTGTAAATGTCCCCTTTTTAATTCTGCCTGAATGCATGTTTCCAAGAGGTGATTTGATTGTGTTTTCGACAATCATCTCAAAATTTTCTCCGGTTATTACACCTGAATCTCCTATCTGGCCGCCTGATTCCGCGTAGAAAGGCGTTTTTTCAAACAATGCCTCGATTTTTTCATTCCCTATCGTTCTAAACATAAGCAGTTTTGATTTGTCTGAAACTCTCTCGTAACCGGTAAATTCGCTCACTGAATCATTGTATATTGTATAATCAGATGAGCTCTTTTCCTGAAATTTTTTAGAAGAGCGGGATTTCGTCTTTGCCTCTTCAAGGAGATTTTCAAATTTTTTTTCATCTACTGCAAGAGAATCCTCCTCAGCCATCTGTTTAACAAGGTCAATGGGAAATCCGAATGTGTCATAAAGCTGGAACAGAATTTCGCCCTTAATTATTCCGTCAGCAGATTTTGATTTATGAAATTCATAGAGTTCCACACCCTGAGCTATTGTTTTGAGGAATCTTGTCTCTTCTGATTCTATTATCTTTCTAACCTTTGCATGCTCCGTAGATAAGTTTTTATATTGAGAGGACATGTTATCTACAATCGAATTGGTAAGTTCGAATAGAAATGGCTTTTCTATGCCCATCTTATAGCCAAGCCGCAGAGCCCGCCTCAGTATTCTTCTTATCACATATCCCCTTCCGTCATTTTCGGGTATAATTCCGTCGCTTATTGTAAATGTCAGAGCTCTCACATGGTCTGCTATTGAATTCACAATGTGCCTGTTCTTCTCATAATCTATGGAATGGTCATTACAGAGCTTATCAATTACAGGCATGAACAGGTCGGTTTCAAAAATCGTCTTCTTCTCCTGCATCACACAGGCGAGGCGCTCAAGACCCATGCCTGTATCGACTCCCCTGTTTTTCAGTGGGTGCCTTTTACCCTCCATATCCTGATTGAATTGAGGAAACACTATATTCCACACCTCAACAAACCTTTTACAGTCATTCTCAATTGTGCATGGAGAACGGTCTTCCGTCCCCGGTCCGAAATCATAAAAAATCTCGCTTGAAGGACCGCATGCTCCTGTGCCGCCGGCCGGACCCCAGAAATTCGTTTTGTCGTCCATTATAATAATTCTATCCTTTGATAAACCTATATCTCTGCTCCAAATATCATACGCGGCGGAATCATCCTTATGTACAGTCACATAAAGGCGGTTTTTGTCAATAGCCAGATTTTTTGTGAGATATTCCCACGCCCAATTTATTGACTCCTTCTGAAAATAGTCGCCAAATGAGAAATTTCCAAGCATCTCGAAAAATGTGTCATGAAAAGGAGATTTTCCGACCTCTTCAATATCTACAACGCGGAGACATTTCTGAATTGATGTGGCGCGTCTACAGTCGAGAGAGACAAGGCCTGCGAACATTGGCTTGAATTGGACCATTCCTGCAACTGTAAACAGAAGCGTGGGGTCATTCTCGGGAATTAGAGATGATGATTCATAAACTCTGTGTCCGCGGTCTTTAAAAAAATTCAGATAACTCTCTCTCAGATTCTGAGCTTTCATTTGTAGTCCTTTTTAATGTAACAATTGAAAAAAGTCACATAGAACTCCCATTTCAGATAAATGTGCAGAAGCGACAAAAGCAGGAATATAATTCCCGTAAAACTGTGAATGAAAATAAGTGTTGAAAGATTCTTCACTTGAATTAGTTTGTATTCAGCCAGTACAAGCATTATTGAAGTAAAAGCCGTTACTGCAAATGCAATAAGAATGGCTAAGTTTGTCCACCTATTTATACTGTATATGTCTACAGATATTCTTTTCTTCTTTGATAAATATGAGAAAATCATGGCAAATATAAACAGCGGGAGAAGAACCGATAAAAAGTATTTGTCAGAAAATGTTTTTGCTTGTTTTTTCTTTTTACCGCCGAAGAGGTCTTTTATCTGCGTTTTCTCTTTGTCCGAATTGCTGTTTTTACTAAGCTGTATATCGGTTATTTCAGGAACAATCAATGATTCTGCGGTTGCATCTTTACTCTGCTCTTCATCGTGATTATCGTTATTCTTGCCGTGCCTGTTTTTTTCTCCTTCACCTTCATTGTCAGCAAGAATTACATTCTCTTTCACTTCTTCTGACTCATAAGTAGAATCCTTTGCTTCAAAAGAATCAACAATAGCATTCTCCGAAAGGTCGCACACATCATTGTTGTCTTCATCAACATACCTTCCGCACTTGCCCGGATAAGGGTCGTCTTTTAAGCCAAACGGACATTCATCACTTGCAATGTATAGGAATATAATGAACAAACTGACTGTAAAAATAACATTTTTCATAATATATAAAATATCATATAAATAATCAAATGTCAATGATTCAACAAGATACATATGCTTTATAAAGGGACGGTGGTTTCAAAAAGCTGCATTTTTTACTGGCCGCTGGCAGGTGTAGCGCCGGCTCACACACTCAGTAGTCAGTAAAGACAAAATCCTACTCAACTGTGTCACCCTGAACGCCTCTATGGTTATGACTATCGTGAAGGGTCTATCAGTTTATTGTTTATTGATTATTAAAGATTGTTTGGTGGCGGCAGGTAAGACAAGCGCCGGCTCACACACTCCGCTTCGCCGCTTTATCAAGATGGGTTAGCGGAGCAAGGAGAGAACCACTTGATGGGCGTCTGCGCGGAGCGTCCTCGCCGACTTGTAGCTTACATTTTCAATAAGTTATTTAATTGATTGAATCTTCACAAAGCATTGGCGCGGGTGTAATGTGCGCGAACGCACATGATAGAGGTATCGGGTTGCACCAGAACTTTGTGAAGATTACTGTAAAGACAAAATCTTAATCAATAGTGTCACCCTGAACGCCTCTATGGTTATGACTATCGTGAAGGGTCTATCAGTTTATTGTTATTGTTGATTGATTATTGATAATTGAAGATTGAGCTGGGGCTACACGCGGGCATAGCGTCAGCTCACACACTCCGCTTCGCCGCTTTGTTTGTGCATTCTTCCTGTACTTAATCTTAAGCGGCTGAACTTGTTTCAGCCATATCCCGCTCCCAAAATAAAAAACCGTGCTTTCGCACGGTCTATATTTTCTGGACGTATTTGAAAAAATTCGAACCGATTTCATTAACGGTCTCGGCGGGCGGAATTCCCCCCAAATCCCCCTTCCGCCCGCCTCGCCTTTAAACGGAAACGGAAAGGACGATTCCAAGTTTTTAATCCGCCTTCGGCGGATTGCTCGGCTTTGCCGAGCTTGGCGGCAAATTCTTTCTTATTAGTAGTTTATCTGCAAAATCAACGAAGTTATCAAACCAGTACTTTCTGTATCCTTCTCCAACTTCGGCTATGCTTTTTGTATACAGAAGCAAATTGGTTGAAATTACATATCCGTTGTACGAAAACATCTTACTTTCGAAAATTCTTTTGTAACCATCTACTTTATGCTGATAAGTGGCGAAGCTTGTACCTTTTGGATCCGCAAACAGAATTAGGTATTCCTTCCCTTTCTGCATCCAAAAAATAAAGTCAGGGTGATAATTATCAATTCTATTTTCTTTTGGATTGTAATAAGGGATAAATACTTCGTCCAGCGTTTGGTCAAGCTTTGAAAACATCCACCAATCAAATTGCGTAAATACATTATTTGGTTTGGCCAGATATTCTTCCAGTTGCTCAATAAATCTTACCTCGCTATCAACATTGATAATATGATTGAGATAATCAATTTTTTCGGTTTCTGAAACGATCACTGGAATATAATAATGGTTAGCCAAATACTTGATTTTGATTTTTTGGTTTTTGACTTCATACTTTCCTGTTTCTTCAAATAGCTTCAACTGCTCAGCATATTTATCTGCGGATATTTTGCCATAATTTTCGTCTAACTCTTTTTTCTTTTCAGGATATTGCTTCATGAAATCAATTTTCTTTCTTATTTCTTCGTATTTTTCAGCATTGCTAAATCTAACCTTTCTAAAATGCACGATTTCATTTTCCAACTCCTTGAACTTCTCAAACTCTTTGCTTTTAACTCCAAGATAATCAAAAATCCGGTCCAGAATTAATTCCGGTTCAAAAAGCGATGGTTCATCTTTGCCAAGCGTATAATATCTATTTTTATTTTTCACAGAAAAACTTTCTTTTGCTTTCTTTAAAACTTTCACTTCACAATCATATTTAGCCAAAGTGATTTTATCACCTATAAAGTCGTAGAATTGAGATGTTATATTAAAATCATCAGTGCTAATAGGATATTTTTGCGGGTCTTTTTCTTCGGCAAAAATCCTTTCAGTAGTTTTATATACCGGTATTAAAAGTAAACGATTTTGTACTTCAGGATTAAGGATAAAAGCTTCGCCCAAATTTTTATCTTGCTTTTCTGCTTTTAGAGTTGCCATTATCTCTTTCAAATTTTCTGCGTTAGTCCCAAAAATAAACAAGCTCTCAAGAGGCAAAATCAGATTTTTAACCTTTTCAAACAACTGCTCTAAATTCCCCTCTTTTAGAGGGGTGTCAGAAACTACCCCGTCAGGCTTCGCCTGACACCCCTTCATAGAAGGGGAATTCTGACGGGGTGTTTTTACTGCGTTGAACAAATTTTGAAGCCGCTTTCTTTGGTGTTTCTTTGGCTCTATTCTTACGCCTCTGCCGACCGATTGCAGAACGAATTTTTTGGCGTCGCTTCCAACTCCAATATTTACAAACAAAAGTATGTTTGGCCTGTTAGAATCCCAGCCCTCATAAAAAGAGCGTGAACCCATTAAAATATTTATGTCGGAATCATCGTGATTTATTCGTCTGAAATAACTTTCGTTTTCAAAACTTTCGTTTATTTCATATCCCTCAAGTTTATCTTTCAGCCAGCCGGAAATATCGCCGATTTTGATTAACGCAAACGGTTTATCAGCCGTCATTAACCTAAAAATCAATTCATTCCTATTGCCGGGGATTTTTAGAACTTCAATGTTGCCCGAAGTTTTGGCATTCAAAACATATTTCAAAATATCTTTGTAATCTAACTTTGAAATTAAATCGGCATTTACTACACATTCCAACTCCTCAAACTCAAATGATGGATAGTCGCTAAATTCTTGAACAAGTTCGTGTTTTGCTTTATTGAGCAAATCTGCCCTAATTTCGTTCTTCGCTACTTTTTCTAACTCTCTAAAAAATAACTCCAAATCAGATTCTTCCACATCTACGGAATTAACCAGCGTTAGAAGCAGGGGGTGGTGATATAAAGCGTTATTAACTTTCCTGATTTTTTCAAAATACTTGTTGATGTAAGTTAAAAGCAAAAGCGATTTTAAAACGATTTTTTGTTTTTCAATCGGAGAAAAATCGCCTCGTCCGCGAAAGGCGCCAATTTCGGCAGAGGATACATAAATATGCTTGCCGTATCCTTCTTCAACGAACCTTGAAAGATTGAAGTTAAAGGCGCAGGTCGCAAAGTCCCTCGGGTCGGTAAAGGTAGCAGAGAAATTAAATAAAAATCCGTTTCTTGATAGTATGGAGTATAAAATCTGTCGTTTGCTGTCTTCTTTATCGCCTTTGTGGGCTTCGTCCAAAAGAATGTACCACTTGCCACTATTATCGTAATTTCTGAAATTGACGATTTTTTCTTTCTGCTCATCAGAAATCAAATCGGAACGATAATAAAAAACAGTAATCTCGTTTTTGGCAAATGGCAGGGCATTTTCGCGCTTTACGCTCTCATAATCCCTCAAATTTCTGAGATTTATCTTTGTGTCAAAATTAAAGCTGTTAAATTCATCAACATGATTTTTGAATTGGTCCAAAAGGTCATCTCTGTGTGCTTGTGTGCTAAAAATAGAATATCGTTTGGGGGAATTTCACCTTTTGAAATAAGCAGTCCTAAAAGCTCAATCAATTTAACAATAATCAGCGTTTTACCGGAACCAGTTGCCATCCAAAAACTCATTCGATTGATAAAATGTGCAAAAGAAATCTTATTATCTTCCACTGGATAATCTTTGTCGTATTCTAAAAGATATTTTGCGGTTTTGCTGTCTTGTTTCTTTTTCAAATCGTAGTCAAAGTTTTCTTCAAATCCATTTAATTTATAGTGATTAAACAAGCTTTGCTTCAATTCATTCCCATCTTGTAGAGGGGTGTCCCGAAGGGACGGGGTGTTTCCTTTGAAATAAAGCCATAGTCCACGCAAAGCATTTTTAAGCGCATCCTGCTGAAAGTCAAAGAGTGTTTTGTCTTTTGAAAACTGCTCAAAATCAAACCCTTGCCACTTCGCCGGCAAGTTTTCCAAAGAAATGTCTTTTACGATGTCTTGTAAATATAATTTAGACATTTCGATTTTTCACTATTTTATTTTTGATTTTCAATAGTATATTCTTCACTAAAGGATGAAACCTATACAATATAAATGATATGCTTATCCCTATTGTTAAAATTGAATCATAAATTAAATGATATAATGGTGCTTCAATTTTATACCCTTCGAGATAAATAATTAGCCCAACCGAAAGTATTACTATAGTTGGAAATAAAAGTATATAAAAAATCCAAACTAAATCAGAAAAAAGAGGATATTTATTAAGGTAAGCTTTGCCTTCTCGACAATAAATATTCTGGTCGTCAAAAAGTTTGGATATTTGATCCTCCAAACAATGCAGATAGTCATATTGCCTTTCAATAAGAATCGAGGATTGACAATACTTTAATACAATAACAAATAGATAAGTCCAAGTTACGCTTAGGAAGATTGAAATGGGCATTATGCTTATATCCAACTCTACGAATTCTAATTTAATATTCCCCAAGATATTCGAAAAAACATCGGAATATTGTATTTCAAGAAATAAAGCACCAATTAGAGCAATTACAAACATAAACAGCCGGTCGCGCTGTTTTTCTCGTTCGCGAATATGCAAAAAACTTTCTTTGTAGTGATCGTGTAAAACCTCAAGTTTTGTATTATCGTCTATTGACATAATTAAGCTCTGTCAATTGCATTTACAATCGCGTCAACGGTAAAGCTATTAGCCCAAGTTGCGCCTTTCCCATATAAGGGTTCTGGGGGTTCGTTAGACGATTCTATTTTTACAGCAATAAATCCTTTCCCTTCCTCATCACTCTTATTGATTTCCCACCATTGCCAGTTACGTTCGCCAATTTCATCCCTATCCGGATGATAACTATTTGCATATTTCCCAACAATTACTAATGTGTGCGTGGCTTCTTTTATTTTCTTCGTCAAAACAGCCTTAATCCGGCTAACATCATAACTTTGAATTTCTTCCGGCGTCACATCAGTAAACTCAACATCAGATCGCGGGTTTTTAGCTAAAGCAGTTAGCAAATATCTGTAATTTTTGTCATGTTCATAATCGAAACTTATAAATATTCTTTTTTTCATAGTTAATCCTCCTAAATTAAATTTTATTTATTCGACCTTTCCCACCAAACTAATGGTTTTATTAATTTATAATCTAAATTTTTTGTATTAATTTTAGTTCCGTCTTCAAATTCCACCTCATAATTCCCCTCTTGTAGAGGGGGTAGGGGTGTTATTTTCTTTATCCATTTGCCGGTTAAGTTAGACAAGGTTTCGGCAATGTCTATGCTTGGGTAAAGCTCGCTCACGTTACTAATTATTTTCGTCTTTTTTTTGTTGCCATTCATTAGCAATTTCTTTCCAATTTATTTTCCTTGTTTCTTTGTTCGTCCATACATCCCAAAATTCAGGATCTTTGGATTTTGGTCTTTGGGCTTCAGGTAATTCGCTCATTTCTACAAGCACGGGAATAGGTGTTGACCAGCCTAATAAAATTGCTTTGCGCGAAGGCAATACAGATAATTCATTTAGGATACTTCCCATTGTATCGGGGACTAATTTTTTTACCATTTCCTGGTCGCGATCACTTACAATCCTATGCAATAAAAAGGTATTACATTGAGACAATACTGTTTGTGAAAGTTCAGACGGTCGCTGGGAAGCTAAAACCAAACCTACTCCAAATTTCCTTCCTTCTTTTGCTATTTTTTCAAATATTTGAGTGCATAACCGCTGTGCAGAAATATTATCATCTTCTATTTCGTAGTGTTTAATTAAATTATGTGCTTCATCTACTACTAAAACTGTTGGGAGGGTTTGTCCTGTATGCTTTTTATAACGATGATGCGCTTCAAAAATAATACGAGCCATAACAGAGACGATTAAATAAAGTATTTCTGATGGTAAAAGTGATAAATCAATTATGCTAATAGATGGATTATTGCTATTGTCACCAATATATTCATTTAGCCAATTTCCAAGTGTTATTTCCTCTTCGGTTTCTGTATTTATCACTGAGGAAATTCTTTTGTCAGTAAATAAACTTCTAACTCTCATTAAAAAGAAATCAAGATATTGTTGTTGATTGGCTTCTTGGGATAATCTTTCTATATGAGCTAAAAATTCTTCATTTTTAAAAAATACTGGGGAATCTTCATCTGGACCTTCGTAGGGATTTAATTTACCTATAGAACTTTCAGTAGCATTTAAAATCTCTAATAATGGATTTACTTCATTTAATGAAAATGCAGGGTAATATCCCTTATCATTTTTCGGATGTTCTTTTAATATTTCGTCTAACTTATCAATTAAATTTTGTTTAATGTCCTTATAATCTTGATTTTCTATGTTATCAAATGTATTTAAAGATCTTTTGGTGCCTTCTAAGAATTCACCATAATTTTGCTTATCAGGAAATTCCGAAAGTTTTGCTCCATTTTTTTGACGATTAAGCAAACTTATTTTCAAACTCACAAGATAATTTCTAAATTGGATATAAGTATCATCATCTTTTTTGATATCAGCATTCTTAATTTCTCTCAATGCTCTTCGTAGTATAGGTCTTTGTGTTTTTGCACTTGCTTGAGCAATAGAAGCCCATTCCCAGCTATTCCACATCCAGGAAGGTGCTTTTAGTAGTTGATCAGCGCCACCGTCTTTGATTTTTACTTCATATTTTTTTACATTTCCAAGACCTTCAAAACAGGTTCCATATTCACCATTTGGATCAAAAATAATAAATCGCGCATTTACGCTTTTATAATTTTGCTTTTCAGTATCTTGATTTTGCCCTTTAGCATCTTCATCAATTTTACTTTTAGCGGATTCAATAGACCACCTGATAAGACCCGCTACTGAGCATGATTTTCCACTTCCGGTATTTCCGAGTACTGCCAGATGCCGGCCAAATAATTTATCCGGATCCACAAATATAGAAGCATTTGCTGCCAGTGGTGAGAGACCAATTTTAATTCGTGCGTTTTCGTCTTTGTTTTGAACTATGGCTTTTAATTGTTCCTCACTTGGAATTATGACAATATCACCCACTGATGGATAACTATAAACCCCTCGCTCTATTTCGTAGCCATTTTCTTTTTCTTTTAATGTACCTAAAGGGGAAAGAGAAAGTTTTCTCAATGGAAAAGGCAAATCAATCAAATCAAAGTCCTTGTACCCCTTACGCTTAGGATATGGTGAATATTCGATACCTATCCATGTTATTATACCTATTAAAGCTCCGGATTCATTTGGGATAAGTAAAATGCCATTGATTCGTGGAAACTGTTGTGGGGCTCCTGTATTAAGTGAGGTACTTAATGGAGCATCGGTTTCGAGAAGTACTTTAACCTCTTTTGGAGAGACAAATTCAACAGTACCTATTGATCTATGTCTTATGTTATCAAAATTCTTATTCATTGTCTTCTTCATTTTTAGAATCTTTATCTTGTGAATCTTTTTGTGACACAACTTTTCGTTTTTCTAATAACCGTGCCTGTCTGTCGGTAATTCTATCAATGGCTGGTTTGGGTAAATAATAATTTGCTAAGTTTTCAAAGTTCCCTAATTCTTTTCCAATAAGCAAAGTTAGCTGGGATTCATTGCATTTTTCAATAAATTTAGAAATTCTGTCCTGAGCCGAATCATAAGAAATAATAACAAGATGTGTTGAAGGTATGGTTAGCATATCTTTTATAATTCTATTGATGTGAGAATCACCAAAACCGTAGCCATAGGTAACCAGAACAGAATTTGTTCGGCAGATAGCAGTTGAAAAATCACGAAAAAGCTCTGAATATGGGAAAAATGCCGTCTCTATGGCTTTGCCCGAGTTTGGATAAATAACTACTTTATTGTAAGGGTCGTTAAAGAAATCATTATTAACATCAGCACCAAATGGCAGGGGAATTTTAATAATCTGCCCATCTTTAAATTGCCAATCAACAGAACCATGTAATTTAGTGTATCGAACAACGCCTTCCACATACCTTGGTTCTCCTCTGATTCCCGGGGGATTATAATGATAGTCAAGTTCAATTTGATGAAAGCGCATAATGGGCTTGAGTTTTCCAATGAATCTATCTAAAGTAAGAATGCCAGCCTCGTCTAAACCCAACTCTATAAATCTATCATAGTTTGTAGTGAAAATATTTAACCTATCTCTGGTGGCAGTTCTTGTAGAAAAACTAAGTAAAAAATTTTCAAGTAATCTTAAAAGATCCCTATCATTGTTTGTTTGATTATCATTTTCATTGTTTTGACTTTTATTAGAATCAGTATTTAAAAATTTTTTTTCATTTTCTAATATCGACTTTAATAATTTTATTATCTCTTCGTTAATTTCAATTTTCAATTTTTTTTCTTCATCATTATTCCCAATAATTTCATACCCTTTTAAAAGTTCAATGGCAATCCTCAAATCATCTTCGAAATTGGCTACACCTCTCTCCATCTTTTTAGCTTCATCTTCTGCTTTTTGCTTGATTTTATCTTTGTAATTTCCACTAAATTCTATTCTTTTCATCATTGAGCTATTTCCAGACAAGGCAATTGACAATCCACTACCTATAAGTAAAGAAAGATGTTCACTTTGAAATACAGCTGTTAGCCACGGCTCGACTTTTTCTCTAATTTTCTGTTTATTAAATTCACCATTCTTTTTGAATTCTTCAGCTTCAATGTCAATTTGTTCATTTGAGATGAACAAAATATTTGATTTTGTAAAATCAATCTTATTATTCATATAATTTTTTCTCATAAATTTATCTTTACTCCCACCAAATTAATGGTTTTATTAATTTATAATCTAAATTTTTTGTATTAATTTTAGTTCCATCTTCAAATTCCACCTCATAATTCCCCTCTTGTAGAGGGGGTAGGGGTGTTATTTTCTTTATCCATTTACCTGTTAAATTAGACAATGTTTCGGCAATGTCTATATTCCCCTCTTTAAGAGGGGTGGCATCGTTAGATGACGGGGTGTTAAGGTAAAGTTTTGTTAAATCAACTTTAACTTTGTTATTTTCATAATCAATTTCCAACGCTTTGAGCATTTTTTCGTCTTTCATAAAGACATATTCCTGATACGGAGTTTTTGAAGGCGAATTAAATAAATCGCTTTCTTCATATTTGCAATTAGCCAGTGCTTCCTCGTATTGCTCAAGTTCGTAATATTTGAAAAACCCGCCGCCTTCATAATTCCCCTCTTTTAGAGGGGTGTCAGACGAAGTCTGACGGGGTGTTTTCAATTCTTTTGAAATTCCTGATTTATCATAAGCCAAAACTTTTTTCATTCTTGGTAAAACTACAGTATAAAAATGCTCACCCATTTCTACCCCAATCCATTTTCTGCCAAGTTTATGTGCTACTGCTGTTGTTGTGCCAGAGCCGAGGAAGAAGTCAAAAATAATAAAATTTTTTTCTGAAGAACAGTCAATAACCCTTTGTAAAATTACTTCAGCGTTTTCGGTTGAAAAGCCATGACTAAAAGAATATCCTTGCATATCTGTCCAGTTTGTATCAAGTGGTACTTCTTCGGATTCTAAATACTGCGGTAAGCCGGTATCAGGACTAATTCTAATTCGGTTTTCTGATAGTAATTTATTAAATTTCTCTTGTGAAAAACGCCAATGGTTACCTTTTGGAGCAATATATTCTTTACCATTAATTACAATTTTATTTGCATCTTTATTTTCTTTTGGGGAAACTGCATTTACCCACCTAATTTCTCTATTTCTCGTCTTAAATATTGGTTTAAAATAATATAAACTTTCATCTTTTTGATAGAAAAAAAGTGATTCATTCGCAGGATTAAAATTACCCAATGCTCCTTGACTATTTGCTTTCCTTAAAATTATTTCTCTCTTATTTTCAGTTGGTAAAATTTCATCCATCAAGCATCTCACAATCCAATTCCCGTTGTAATCACATCTCACAAAAATACTTCCCTTTTTATTCAGCCAATCTTTGGCAAGTTTCAGGCGGTTTTCAAGTAATGTTGCCCAGTTAGCATCTTTGTAATTTGTGCGGTATAAAAACTGGTCGGAAGAATCTAAATTAAACGGCGGGTCAATGTAGATTGTCTGTACTTTTTCTTTGAATTTCGGCAGAATTGTATTTAATGCCTGATAGTTTTCGCTCTTTATCAGCCAACCGTCTAAAGATTTATCTAAATCGTCAAACTGACTCAAAATTTCAAGCTCTAAATCTTTGAAATACTTGGTATCAATGGGCAGGTGCTTAAATTCCCCTCTTATAGAGGGGTGTCCCGAAAGGACGGGGTTAAATTCCCCTCTTGTAGAGGGGTGTCCCAAAGGGACGGGGTGTTTAAATTCCCGTTCCAGAAACTCCATTACTCCTGACAAATTATTCTTTACATCAGTATCAAGTATATGGATAACTTTCAACCCAAGATTTTTAAAATAGTCATCTCTTTGCTTATCACGTTCTACCTTACCATCATGACTTACTCCATCAATCTCAACAACAACTCCTAAATTTTTACAGTAAAAATCAACAATATAATTTCCAATAATTTTCTGTCTGTCAAAATCAAGACCTAAAAATTGTTTGTTTTTAACCTGATTCCAAAATAAAACCTCGGATAGATTCCCTGCTTTTCGTAATTCTTTTGCTCTTTCTTTAAGTTTTGTATCGAATGGTAATTCATTCCATTTAACTACCCCGTCAGGCTTCGCCTGCCACCCCTTCAAAGAAGGGGAATTTTCAAAAACATCAGTTACTTTAAAGTTTTCATCTACTATTCCAAGCTCCTGCCATTCTTTTATTTGTTCATTTATATTAGGATGATTGAGTATCTTTGTAATCAAGACTACCCCGTCAGGCTTCGTCTGCCACCCCTTCAAAGAAGGGGAATTATTCCCCTCTTCTAGAGGGGTGTCTGCGATAGCAGGCAGGGTGTTCATAATTCTATCCAGCGTAATTACATAATTTGAGTTTTTGACAAACTTCGGCTTGTTCCAGAGTTTTACCAGCTCATCTTCAAACTGACTAATAAAATCAATAATCTTGAAAGCAATATCTTTAAGTATTTGCAGTTGATTGACTCTATCAGCACTCCACGCATTCCCCTCTTGTAGAGGGGTCAGGGGTGTTCCTGCTCCTTCCCAAAAATACTGATAGCTCCAGAGTTTAAATTGCTCCTGCAAGAATGCTTTAGCGTTTTTATTGATAAAGAAATCAACTTCACTTTGCTTTTCAAAAACTCTAAAGGCGCGTTCTAATTGTTCTTCAGTAATAGCAATGTCTTTTTTCTTGATAGCTTTTAGTATCTCGTCTTGTTTTGTTTTTGTACCTTTTTCGGAGTATTGAACGTCAAGAACAATTGTGCCGTCTTCATGGATTTTATTTAACTCAAAAATCAAAGATCGTTTTTCATTTGCTTTTTTGCCTTCTATTTTTGAAACATCAAAGTAAAACTTAAAAACACCCTGTCCGCCTTTGGCGTCCACCCCTCTATCAGAAGGGAACTCAACCGGCAAACTTCTGAAAATCCGGTCAGTTTTGACATAGTAGAGCATTTGTGTTTTCCAGAAGAGAATGACATCCTTTTCATCAGTATAAACCTTTTCGTAGATATTGTTATGAAATGGTGTTGAATTGAAATAGATTGATCCGCTTTCCGTAAAATAGCGGTTAAAAAAGGAATAGAGTTTGTCAAAAAGTTCATCTCTAAATTTAGGGTGGCTCTTTAAAGCCGCCTCAATATCTTTTTTGAGAATATCTTCAATTTTGCAGTAGTAATTTGATTTTATTCTCATCAAATTAACAAAGCCACCTTTTCCTTCAATTTTGGCGCCGATAAATACATCTTGCAGGGCTTTATAAAATTTTTGTTCTTTAGTCATATTGAAAACCTATTTATTTTATTAACTCGTCAATGCTGATATTGAGACCTTTGGCAATTTTAGCCACGACAAATACTGATGGCTTTTTTATTACACCCGTTTCGATTTTAGTTAATGTTGTATAAGGAATATCTGCTTTTCTTGCAAATTCGTCTTGCGAAAGCTCGAGCTGCATCCGCAAACCTTTGATCTTTTTACCTAACTTATTCCATTGACTATTTTCCATATTTTGATATCATTATGTTGATGACAAATATCATTTACATTATTATACTAATAAATATAATGAAGTCAAGCAAATTTTACATATTTAAAATGAGGAAAAGCCCGCTTCTGGCATTCTGCTTCGCAGAATAAAGACAAAAAAGTCACATGTGCGTTGAAAATAGGCTGGCGAGCCCTCGCAGAGGGTTTGCCAGCTTCCTCTTTTTCCAATTGACTTTGGAGCAGGGATGATTTCATGGTTCATCAGAATGAACAACGAACCCCTTCTGGGTGAAACCTGTGGTTTCTAAACGCTTCGCGTTTAGTTCGAATCCCGCTCCCAAAATAAAAAACCGTGCTTTCGCACGGTCTATATTTTCCTTTGGAGCAGGGATGATTTCATGGTTCATCAGAATGAACAACGAACCCCTTCTGGGTGAAACCTGTGGTTTCTAAACGCTTCGCGTTTAGTTCGAATCCCGCTCCCAAAATAAAAAACCGTGCTTT
>JBFXGO010000003.1:0-21266 GCA_050239825.1 bacterium | reverse complement strand
CTTTGGAGCAGGGATGATTTCATGGTTCATCAGAATGAACAACGAACCCCTTCTGGGTGAAACCTGTGGTTTCTAAACGCTTCGCGTTTAGTTCGAATCCCGCTCCCAAAATAAAAAACCGTGCTTTCGCACGGTCTATATTTTCTGGGGAGCAGGGATTCGAACCCCGATAGCATGATCCAGAGTCATGAGTCCTGCCGTTGGACGACTCCCCAATCTGTTTTTGAATTAAGTTGAAGAAGTCAAGAAGTCAAGCACCGTCCCCTTAACTTTGGTAGCGGTACGGGGAATCGAACCCCGGTTTTATGGCTGAGAACCACACGTCCTAGCCCCTAGACGATACCGCCACATTTCAAGTGCTATAATATATCAGATTCTATGATTTTTGTCAAGCGTGATAAGACCTCTTCTTTACCCATTATCTCCATCATTAAAAATAACGATGGACCTTCGGTTTTTCCCGAAAGAGCCATTCTAGTGGGATGTATTATGTCACCGCCTTTGAGGGCTTTTTCCTCTGCATAATTCTTATAGATATTCTCCACAGAATCATGGGTGAAAACATCCGCATTTTTCAACTTTTCCCTTAAAATTCTAAGGTGCTCAATTCTGTCAGGAGTGAGGTATTTTGCCTTCCCTTTTTCATCCAATTCTTTCACATCTTCAAAAAAGAATCTTGTCAACTGAGGTATATCTTTAAGATATCTTGCTTTTTCTTTTACGCTGTCCATTATTTTGGCAAGTGTGGTTTCATCGGTTTTTGAAATATCAATTCCCGCCTCTCTAAAAAAAGGCTTCGTAAGTTCAAGCAGTTTGTGAGAGTCATAATTCGTAATGTATTTTGAATTCATCCATTCGAGCTTTTTGTAATCAAAAACTCCACCCTTCTTTGTCACCTTCTCAAACGAAAAGAGTTTTGTCATCTCATCAAGCGACATAATCTCTTTGTCTCCTCCGGGATTCCATCCGATGAGCGCAATAAAATTCACAAATGCTTCGGGAAGCACTCCCATATCTCTGAATGCAAGCACAGACACAGTTCCGGTTCTCTTTGAAAGTTTTGCCTTGTTCTCATCAAGTATCAGAGGCAGATGCGCAAAACAAGGCGGTTCTGCATTGAGAAGTTTGTATATGTGCAGTTGTTTGAATGTGTTGGATATATGGTCATCTCCCCTTACGACATGAGTTATCTTCATTCTGAAATCATCGATAACTACTGCAAAATTATACACCGGAGTATTGTCGCTCCTGACAATTACAAAATCCTCAATCTCGCTGTTATCCTTTTCAATAACTCCGTGTATAAGGTCATCATAATTTGTCTTGCCCTCAGGTATTCTCACCCTCCATGCATAGGGCTTCTTCTCTTCAAGATTTTTCTTGATTTCATCTTCCGAAAGATGAAGGCATCTTCTGTCATATTTCCACGCTTTTTTTTCCGCTATCACTCTCTGTTTTCTCTCTTCAAGCTCCGAAGGGGTGCAAAAGCATCTGTAGATGCCTCCCGTCTTCTCCAGCTGAGGAATATAGTCCGTATAATGCTTAAAATAATCCGACTGAAAAAACGGTCCCTCGTCATGGTTTAATCCGAGCCATTTCAGCCCCTCAATTATTATCTCTGTCATCTCCTTAGAAGAGCGCTCAACATCAGTGTCCTCTATCCTCAGCACAAAGACTCCGCCCTTCTGCCTTGCGTACAAATAATTGTATAGAGCTGTTCTGGCTGTTCCCACATGCAGATAGCCTGTTGGGCTAGGCGCTATTCTCAATCTTGGATTTGTCATTTTTCCTCCGTAATATTTTTACTATTAAAGTCAATAAAGCGGTAATGAGAAACAATTTAGGGAGAAGATTTCCCGAAGAAGCAAAAAATGTCAGTTTATCGATAAGCACAACCTCTTCTGTAAATACTTCTGCCGTATTAAGAACAGTCCGATAGATAATCCTTCCCGTGGGGTCAATCACAGCAGAGTACCCGGGATTTGACGACCTAACCAGCCATCTCCTGTTTTCAACAGCCCTTAATATTCCAGCCTGAAAATGCTGTTTCGCGCCGATTCCCTTGATGAACCATGCATCCTCGGATATATTCACAAGAAGTTTCGCTCCGTTTTTTGCAAATGATGAAACATAAGTCGGAAAGATTGATTCGAAGCAGATATATGCTGATATTCTACTGCCTGCAGAATCCAAAATTGTTTGTTTTGCTCCGACAGAGTACCCCCCCTGTCCGTAATCGATTTTTCTGAGGAACTTGAGCTTCTCTTCGTAGGGCATTCTTTCAACAAAGGGCACGCACCTTATTTTATGATATGTCTGTATAGTCTCTCCCCGCGAGAAATAAAATGCAGAGTTGAAATATCTGTCATTATTTCTTTTCTCTCCATACTCATAAGTGAGGCCGCCTATCAGTATTGATTTGCCGGTCGAATCCGTAAAATCCTGAAGGTATTGTTTTATCTGATTGTTTGAGTTTTTTGAAAGATAAACGGGAGAAGCTGTTTCAGGAAATATAACAAGTTCTCCGTCCTGACTCTCTGCTTTCTTCAGATTCTCTTTGATTGAATTGAACCTGAATTCTATGAACTCCCTGTAGGATTCCTTCATTTCGCCGGGAATATTCGGCTGAACGACAGTCACATTAATTCTCTCTCCTTCATAATCTTCGCTTATTCTAATAGATCCGTAGATGATTACTGAAAATAGGAGAATTGCGAAGAGCATTTTGTCGAATGTATCGCGTTTTATGCTGAAAAGCCGAAAGAGAATCACTGCGAACATTATCACCAAAAGAGAGACAAGATAGGAACCGCCGAGATCAGCAGTCTGAATAAACACCGGATAATCTATAACTGCTGTTGATGGAGTCACCCAAAGAAATGAGAGGTCTCTCGTAGAGCTTAACAGATACTCAACCGCAGACAAGGCGACCGGAAGCAGATAAATTTCCCTGTTTTTAATAGATATGAAAGAGAACGGAACAGACCATACCAAGCCCATTAAAGCAGAAAGAAATATCCATCCAATCCCGATAAGGACTCTCTGAAGAGGTGTCAGATTTACATTTATAACCAAAAGCCAATTGAGCATCATCAGCCAGAAGAGAAAGAATATAATGAAGGTGGATCTGAAAGTTTTTTTATTTTCAATCCGCGCTGAAAGGAAATAAAGCATGAATGCATAAATCGCTATGAAACTTATCCCTGCAGATTTTATCTGAAACGAGAGAAAAAATAGTACCGGAATAAGGATATGAAAGATAATGTTAATTGCCAAAGATTACCCTTCTTCCCTCAACAGAGAAATTTTTTTCTAAAAGCATTCTCATAGCCTGAAAGTAAAGCAAATGCTCTGTCTCCAAAATAACACTCTTTACTTCATCTGTATTTGTGCAGTCCGATATGTCAACGCTTTTCTGCATTATAATCGGACCCGTATCTACTCCTTCGTCAACAAAATGAACGGTGCACCCGCTGACTTTTACTCCATATTCAAAAGCATCTTTCTGAGCCTCTTTACCCTTGAATGAAGGCAATAGAGAGGGATGTATGTTGACGAACATAAGCGGATGTTTTTTAATAAGAGATTCGGGGATTATTCGCATGAAACCGGCGAGAAACACCCGGGATATGCGGTTTTCCCTTATAAGAGATTCAATGCTCACTGCATTCTCTTCAGTGAGCTTCCAGCCATTGGCGCAATTCTCCAAAAATATTGTTTTAACTCCCATCTTTTCCGCTATCCTCAATCCTTCAGCATCGGCATTGTCGGAAACGACTGTAAATTTGATGTCAAGACCCGCCTCTTCAGATTTTCTGAGAAGGGACTCCATATTGGAGCCCCTTCCTGATATGAATATCGCTATATTTACTGCCATCACTCTCCTTTCAGGACCTTAAATTCAACGCGCCGGTTTGTCTGATAGTCAGCTTCATTCTTTTCGGGAGAGATGAGGAGCACACCCTCTCCATAGCCTGTGGCGAGTATCCTCTTGGCATCAATCTGATGCTTGCTTATAAGGTAGTTCCTTACGGATTCAGCCCTTGACTGTGAGAGTTTTCTGTTGTAGCTTGAAGAGCCTCTTGAATCCGTGTGTCCGCCTATCTCTACTTTGATTGAAGGATTTTCCTTCATAATCATCGCAAGAGAATCACAGACAGGATAGGACTCTTTTCTAAGTGTGGCTTTATTGTAATCAAACAGAATGTTGTTGAAGACAAAAACCATCGCTTCTTTGAGAAGGCCCACTTCCAGCTCCTCCACGAGTCCGCCCTTTATCTCAATGTTGTACTTATCCTGTTTTATGTATTTGGGAACAGTCGGGTCTATTCTGACATTATAGAAGCCCTTCTTAATGCCCTTTGATGTGTCTGCTCCTGCATCTGTATTTTCAAATGAATCGACAAGAGTCTTCATGTCAAGGGTGTAAATCTTTATCATTGACTTTACGGGCTCCTTCGTCGTTGCATTGTATGTTTTGACAAAGAGCTTTCCGTGAGTAGGATACATCTCTACAAGATGAGAGACATCCTTGCCTCTCTCAATCTCTATTGTAAAGACAACATCATCCCTTCCGGCGGATTTGACTGTGACAGCGTGTATTCCCTCATCAAGAGGTTTTTCCACCTCTCCTCTATCATCTGTAGCCAGAGTGTCTCCGTCGGTAAATATCACTGAGGCATTCTCAATAGGCTTCTTTGTTATGCCGCTTATCACCTGCACTGTCAGAGTGCCCATTGAAGGATTGAGTTTGTAGATTTTGTCGACCCTTCCGTTTGTCCTGATATAGAACGAGTCAATTATCGTATCATACTTATCTGCAGTCACTACTACTTTGACTGTCGACTTCTGCATCTTTTTTATGAAGTTGCCTAATGAGTCAGTTAATGTTGTATCAACAACTTTTCCGGGTATTCTGAACATTGTAACCTTTGCTTTAAGCGGCAAGCCCGTCAGCGAATCAATAACAGTTCCGCTATATACAGAGTATATTCTCGAATGTGAGCAGTTTGAACCGCCGAGATGAATACCCTTCTGATAATAGAAAGCGCCTCGGTCCTGAGTGACATTTATATCTGAAGTGTAATTGTCGAAATTGAATCCTATTCCCAGATTGAAGTTGAAGGATTCTTTTCCTCCGAGAGCAAACATTGTTTCAAGGAGCAAAAAGTTCCATGCGGTATATTGAAGACCGAAAGTGAACTGCGGAACCTTTGATGAAAATGCTGTGTTCTTAAATCCCTGCGTGTACCTGCCGAACAGATTAAGGGGAAGATACGGCATCGTATATGAAACTCCTGCATTTATCTCTGGTTCTACAATGCTTACAAATTCATTATCTCCTATAATAAGAGAATCTCCCAAAAGCGCGTGGATAATTGAATCACTTCTCATTGAGTCGGGAAGCGAATCATAAGAAGTGAGTATTCTGTGCACATTTATTACATTCAATGAATCTGTTGCGAGGAAGAATGTATATCTGTGCGCATTATTCCTCCAGAATATTCTCGAAAATATGTGATTGAAGGAGCCCTCCACCATCCACTGGTCATTAATGTTCCAGCAGACTCCGGCGTTTATGTCGAAACCGTGCCCGGGAGGAGAATCAAACATCACCGTATCTATGAAATCACCAATACTGGAATAATCCTGAATATTATTCGTCGGCAAAGGAAGCGCCAAATCAAGATTCATCCTTGTCACGATTCTTAAATGAGTTGAATCTGATTCAAAAAAGAATGAATCAGCAGAAAGTCTTAGGTATTCCCATCCTGTCAGGTATGAAAGCGCAAGACCGAAGTTTAGTCTTCCGCTGCCTTCAAGGTCAACTCCTCCGCCAAGACCCATAGCTACCTGCGATATTGTCTGATTCTCTATGTATAAATCGTGAAAATCATAAGTAGAGTCAAATTGATTGCCGTAGAGCATAATATCAAAGAAGGCATCGGGAATCTGTATATATGCGGCTTCCCTGACCTCTGTAGCCATAGCGAACAAACCGAATTTCAGACCAAGAGGAAGAAGATTCAATTCCAAATGCTCTTCAACATTGAAGTAATCGCTTATATCATGAAGTATTCTCTGTTTCTTCTCATCATCGATGGTGTCGGTCGGAAGCTCCAGCAGACTGGTAGAGGCGGCATTTTCAAAGATATACGCGGTGAATGCCGGGGAAATCAGATCATTTGAAAATCCGGTTCTGAATCTGAGAAGCTCCCATGAGTACCACGGCGTGTCGGTTCTGCCTAAAAAAGACGGATTGTAAAACAATGAGTATGAACCCGTAGTCAGAGGCGAATTCATATAACCGAATGTTGCGCCGAGTGAGAGCGTCAAGATAAAAATAATTAAGCATGCAAGAATTGCTTTTTTCATTTTGTGCCTCCAAGCGAGTCATTGTCGGGCATGAATGAAAAATCATAATCAAGATTTATCTGTATTGCGCCCTGCACCCGTATGTAATCTTCAGGAGTGATAAAAACATTCTCATCGTCTGGAGCGGGTATCTCAAGCCGCGCTTTTGCTTTTATAGTTGAATATCTGAACAAATCTTCCAATTTTTCATCAAGGTGCAGATTGAAATTGGAATAAGCTCCTTCGCCTATGCCGATGCCGATTGAATCTTTGCTAACGGAGTTTAAATAGAATGTGTCATTGAAAATAACATTGTTCATAGAGTCAATTAAAAAAAGAATGAAATTTGAAGCAAACGGGACTCTGTTCCATATATTCAGATTGACCCTAACCCAATTTATCATGTGCAGAGGACTGTCCGCAGGCGGAGTAAATGGAAGCTCCTGCTCCTTTATAACAGTCATGACCCTGTCTCCCGTAAGAGCAAATTTGCATGCTATCATTGAATATCCCTGAACAGAATCAATGATTGTCTGACCGGAATCAATAACAATGTCAATAATGTGAAAATACTCTCCGAATGGAAAGTCATAAGCCACATACTGATAAACGGTATCCAGCTCCGTTGTCTGCTGCAGAAGTACATCAATCGTGTCAACACGTTTAAGTATTCCATCTGAGTACATTGAGTGAATAAGGTGAGCCCCTGTGGTGAAAGGAACCTCGCCCCAGAATCTCACATAATTCTCCACCTTGTCAACTGTAGAGGTAAAATAAGTCGAATCAGGGTTTGTGTCTATCACCTCTTCTGGCAAAAGTTCTTCAATGTTGATGCTTATTCGTATTGTATCCTTAGTGTAATCTTTGATGTTCCTTCTCCACACAACAGTCTCTGTTCTGACAAAAATTGTGTCTCCTCGTATCGTGTCTCTATCCGAGTAGCTCTCTGAAACTTCAAGAGCAGTAAGAAGAGTGTCACCCAAGGGAATGCTGTATGTTATATTCTCAATTAAAGGAACATTCTTCGGAATTATATAGCATCCGAATGAGAGGGATACTAAAACAAGAAAACAAACTAAAAAAATAAGAGAATTATTAAATTTCATCTGACCTCCTTTGCTTAACTTATTATTTTAATATTTATCAGGGTAAAGTCAATATATAAACTTAACAAGATTTCTAACTGATAATTTCTTCAAATGAACTTTTGAATATGCGGGAGACATCATTTGGCTTGAATGAGAGGATATTTTTCAAAGCTTCCGCTATCAAGCGGGGCTCTCTCATGTTGATTGTTATCCCTATATGTTCACTGTCTATGAACTTTGACGCAGCAGTCACCGGCCCTGAGTATATAACGGGCTTTTTGTGTTTCGAGTAGTCGGTTATCTTATATGAAAAGACTGATTCCCTGTCTCTTATATTGAAATCATGCATCATTACGCAGGCATCGGAGGAATATATCAGATCTTCGGCTCTCTCTCTTGCAATCTGTCCGAGATAAATTATTCTGGGATTCTGCTTTGGCAGAAGGTTTGACTTGTCTTCGCCAGCTATATAAAGAAATCCGGGATTCTTTTCAGAGTAAATTTCAAAACCTTTGAAAAACTCTTTATTGAATCTTAATTTGTCAATCTTTCCGGCATACACAAACGCAGGATGCTTTAACTCCATAAGTTTAGGAGTATAATCATCGGATGAATTCATCACAAGCTTCGCCTCAATATCATACCGCTTTTTTATTATTCTGCAGTGATTCTCAACATTGGTGGTAAATCTTGTAAATTTGGAAAATATGAGTTTTTCAAAATATCTGTCCGCCAGTTTCGGATACAATAATCTGTAATCTCTAAGGGCTCCATCATATAGAAGATCTCTGATATCAAGAACAACTTTTGAAAGCTTTTCTTTTGAAAATCTTGATGCGAGCAAAAGAGGTAGTGAGAATGGAGGAGCTGTGATAATTATTGAGTCAAGAGCATCATACTCTCTCCCCATTGCTCTCACAGCATTTTTAGACCATAGAAGCATTGTGTCCGGGAGCGGGTTGAGAGCTCTTAAAATGCTTCCTCGCATGTCAATACGCTCTCTTCTGAATGAGTCTTTTATATATAGTATTTTGCTTTCAGAATCATAATAATCTTTATCTCCCGAAGTCACGAGCCTCACATCATAATCATTTTTTTTCAACATTTCAAAAAACATCTTAAATCTGAGAGACCCGCCATAAGGATATGGTGGGTAATAGTATGAAACAAGAAGAATTCTTTTCATTCTTTTATCTTCTTCTGCAGGTCATCTCCCTTTTTCACCCATTTCATGACTCTCTTCTCTTTTGTCAGGAGCTTCAGTTTTTTGAGTTTTAAAAGATTTTCTCTGCAGTTTTCATATTCATTCATTCTGTAATAAACTTCGCTCAGATTGTAATAGACAAATGCAAGATTCACATAGGTTTTCCTCTGATTGAGTTCCAGATTTTCTTTGAGATTTTCAAGTTCAACCGCCGCTTTTTTGTTCTGGTTTGATGATAGAAGCGCCTTTATGTGAGTGAACATGAACATTCTATTCTCAGGCCATTTTTCTCTGAGATATACGGATATGGATTCTGATTCCTCTTCTTTTCCGTCCATTGAGTAGAGCATGGCAAGAACATCCATTGCAGGAATTTTAGTGAAAAGACCGGAATCCGCCGCAAGCTCTATCTCCTTTATACCGTCGCCTGAAGAGCTCAAAAACGGAACCTTGTCTTTGAATTTATTTATGAAGTAATTGACTATACCGCGCCCAAGATAGCCGTCATAGAGCTTTTCGTCCAAGGATATCGAGCGGTTGAAGTATTTCAGGGCATTCATAGCATTTGTAATCGTGTTGTTGTAATCATTTCTCCACACATAAAAATATGTTCTGTAAAGATAAGCTCCGCCGGCAAAGAATACTTCGTAAGCAGATTTAGGATCATGATTCTTTATAACCTTTTCAGAGTACTTTTTCAAAGAATCCCATAAAGTGTCGGTTTCAAAATCACTCATGTATGTTGAGAATATTCCTGCTTTGAGAAAATCCGATATTATGGTCTTTTGATACTTCACTCCTGTTGATTCAGCAAGAGCCGATGCCTTATCATACCTCTGAGAATACAGTTCAAACAACATTTTGTTTACATCATCATAGTAAACGGGTTTTGCTTCAAGGAAAATACAAAATATAACAGCAGTAACGATTATAATTCTTTTCATACTACCTTCATATTGAATCTGAACCTGTAATACATAAATATCGCAGACAGGACAATCAATGACATTATTAAAAACTCAGGAAAGAGAATTCCAAATGCAAGGGTCATTGCCGGGGATGTGAATTTTACGCTTCGGTCTATTGACTTTCTGCTCCTGGATATAGATGCATAGATGAATAATAATAGAGAATAAAAAGCGCAGGCAAAAAGAATATAGTCTTTCAATACAAAGCCAGTTGCCGCAGACAAGAGCATCAGAGAGGAAGATAGAACAAGTGACCTTCTCACACCCAGAAAAACTCCCGTTGTCAAGGCTCCAACCGCCTTGTCTCCATCATAATCCATAAGTGTTGTATTTATAAATACTGCAGACATCGACAAAACATACGGAATAGTTTCAACCGCCGCCCTCGCATCAAGCGCTCCGCCGGCAGTCTCAAAACCTATCAGCGGTGCTATAAAGCCGTACCCGATTCCGTTGAGAATTAAATCAATAAAAGGCCTTCTCTTGCATTCGAAGGGTCTTACTGTATAAAGTATGCCCATAATATAAGAGACAACAACAAGGATAATTGTGTTTATGGAAAACAAACCTGAAAATATGAATATTGAGAATCCTACAATCAAGCAGAGAAGAGAATAAATGTATGCGCTCCTCTTTGAAATGATTCCCTCCGAGAGAAGGAAGAGTTTTTTATTCAATGTGTCCGTGTCAATGTCGCTTATCTGATTTAAAACATAGACAGAACCCATAATAAGGGTATAGCCCAAAAGGCCAAGCGCAAATTCAAAGGTCATATTAAATGAGAAAACGGACAAAGAGGATGCCCGTTTATTGTAAAGATAGCTTCCTGCGAAAAGAAATGTCCACAAAGCCGCCTGAATCGAAGGTCTCAATAAGAATATGTAATCAACAAGCATTGCTTTCTTTTTCATACTTTTATAACAGATGAAAATCTGCTGAACCAATTTATTATTCTTCCCTTCTGATCTTCATGACCGAATAAAACAAGGGGACTCCTGTTTAGAATTATTTTCAAATCAAAAACCGAATCTATTATGTACATTGTATTTCTTCCAATGGCGAATTTATCAAGATAATCATTTCTGTAATTGTATGACGCAAATGCGCCTTTGTAGCCTGCTTCACGAACTGCCTTCTTCACTCTCTCATCGTAAAGGCCGAAAGGGTAGATGAAATAATCAATATTCCTGCAAAGCATTGTTTCAAGCTCCCTCTTAGAATCAACTACCTCGATTGTAAGTTCTCTGCTGTTAAGTTTTCTTAAATCTCTGTGGGTCTTAGAGTGGGAAATAATTTCAAAACCTCTCTCTGACATTTCCTTCAGCTGAGCAGGATTCATATGTTTGAATTTGTTGACTCCCCTGTCCCAAAGATTTCTCTTTCCCACATAATCTGATATCGGACAGAGAACACCCGTAAATCCGTACTTTTTCATTACTGGAAAAGCTTTCAGATATATATTTTCATATGCGTCATCAAAAAAAATCAGAATATTCTTCTCATGAACATTCTCTATTGATTCGGTAATCCCTCGCGTCGTATAACCTTCTTCATGAAGGCATTTCATAAAGCTTTCAAACTGGGAAGTCGTGTTGAATGTTCCTCCAAGTTCGGGAGTATCCGATATTTTATGGAATGAAATTATTTTCGGCAGATTGCCGTTGGGAGATTTATGTTTTATAAACCAATATAACCATCCAAATACATAGAGCGCTGGAATCAAAAGTATCAGATAGATAGGCAAATTAAAACCACCTTCTAAGCCGCTTGTGTTCTCTCTCTTTTTTTTCAATGGTTTTAAAGTAAAATGAAAGAACATCCCTTGCAACTTTGTTCCAATCATACATTTTTGCTGTCTTCAAGCCATTTTCCACTAAAGACTTCCTGAGCTCCGGATTATAAAGTATTTCAAGAATTCCATCTGCAATGGCTTTGGGGTCTTTCGGCTTCACAAGATACCCGTTTTTTTTGTGATCTACCACCTGCCTATATCCTCTTATGTTGCTCGCCAGCACTGGAACTCCGGATGCCATAGCTTCAATGAGAACTATTCCGAAACTCTCTCCCCCAATCGCTGGGGAGACGAAAACATTAGCAGTTGAATAATATGAAGGTAACAGCGCCCAATCAACATAATTTTCAAATACGACATGCTTCTTTGCTTTATCGCTTATCGAAAGCCCGTAATAAGATTTAAGGAATCCTCTTCCAACAACTATCAACCTTATGTCAGGCACTTGTTCGATAAGATAGTCCATTGCTTTGTAAAGGTATTTAATTCCTTTTCTCGGGTCCTGTCTGCCTACAAAAAGAATATTTATTCTTCCGTCTATATATTTCTCAAGCTTGGGATTCTCATTGGAAAATCTCTTTGTATCCACTCCGTTGGGAATTACTTCATAATCACTTGGGAAATACTTGAAAACAGATCTCTTTGCCTCTGTGGAAACTGCTATTACGCCGTCAATCCTCTGAAAGAACTTTGTCAGAGGTGATTTTAAAACTTCATATCCGATAGATCTCTCAAATGATGCATGAAATGTAATCACATTGGTTGTGTTTGAAAAGAAGAGGATGGCGAGAGGAAGAGTCGGAGCCAATGCTCCGTGGATGTGTATCACATCATAGTTTTCTTTCTGCAGAAGGTTTTTTATGTCAAAAAACATTTTAAATCCTATGGTCACATGCGCGAAGGATTTGTTGGCCGGTACAGAGACCGACATTCCGTATCTCTTTATGTCGGAATTTTCGCTCTTGACTTCTTTAAAAGATTTGCCTGTAAGTATGTGAACAGTGTGCCCCATCATCTTCATTTCTATGTATAGATGGTGTATATGTTCCGGTATGCCGCCCGGAAGAGGATAATACATATCGGATACAAGCAGAATTTTGAGTTTTTTTCTTTCTTCCATCATTTCTCCCAGTTTAAATCAAAAGCAAACCATTGTTCCGGATACATTCGAATCATTTCAAGGAGCGAATTTATTGACTTCTGCGCTCCTGTTTCAACAGAATCTGTTTTTCCCAAATCCTTCAAAACGATCCTGAATCTGTACTTTTTTGAATTGTTTCTTACGAAAGCCCCAATCACTATTCTTGAACCGAACTTCTTAGCCATAAAAAAGGGTCCTTTGGGTATCATCAAAATCCTGCTCCCGGCTTTAACCGGTATTCCAGTTTTTGTTATATCCCTGTCGATAAGAAGAAAGGGTGTGTACCCTTCATTGTATCTGTCTCTCAATTTCAATATGGTCGAGGAATCTTCCAGAGGATATACAATCATCCCGTATCTTCCCCTGAATAATTCCAGTATTCTGTACATTTTTTCTCCGACATTCTTAAACTCCGCTATAGTGCAGGCCTTCATTCCAGCTACTGAAACATAGTTGGGAGCAACCTCCCAATTGCCGAAATGGCCGGTCAGCACAAATGTATTCTTTTTATACTGCTCTAATTGAATGAAAGCATCAATTTCTGTAATTTCTTTTAGTTTCTTATTGCTCATTCTGTAAAGTTTTAAAAGTTCAAAATGATTCTTTGCCATGTTGACAAAAATCATCCTTGTTCTAAAATTTTCAGCCCCCACCGACTTCAGATTCTCCTCAATGGCATTGACTCTCCAGTTGTGTGAATAATAGAGCATGCTCCCGATCATTTCAGATAAAATATCAATTATCGTGAATGATAAGAATGGCATAATGACGCCCATTAACCTAAAATAAATGTACATCACATTCCGCCCGTATGGCCGAAGCCGCCCTCTCCCCTCTTGCTTTCATTGAGATTATCTCTGACGAACTCGGCTTTTAAAACTTGTGAAAAGACCATCTGCGCGATTCTGTCGCCTTTTTTTACAGTAAATTCCTTATCTGAAAGATTATACATAATAACACATATCTCTCCCCTGTAATCCGAGTCAATTGTTCCGGGAGAATTCAATATAAGAATTCTGTTTTTGAATGAATATCCGCTTCTCGGCCGAATCTGGCACTCGCAGCCGCTCTCCATTTCAATTCTGACACCTGTTTTCACAAGGACAGCCTCTTTGGGTTTGATAAGAGTATCCTCAATCGCGAAGAGGTCGGCTCCTGATGAACCCTCAGTCATGTATGCGGGAAGCGCAACATTATCATCCGTCAAGACTTTTACTTTTATGTTCTTCATAAAACAAATTCTTTTTTTGCTCCTACAACCGATATATTGAAAGAATCATATTCAAAATATCTTTCAGCCGCCTCTTTTATCTCATCCCTTGTCACTCTTTCAAACTGAGAAAGCAGGTCATCAAACTTTATTATCTCATCATGATAGAGAAGAGACCTCGATAGTAAACTCATTCTACCTGAGAGTGAATCATAGCTCATGGCAAGATTTGTCAGAAGCTGATTCTTGACTTTCTCCATCTCCGCCTTTGTCACTCCCGTTCTTCGTATTTCATTAAGTTGCTTTCTGATTATCTTCATTGTTTTTGAAATATTTTTTTCATTGCATGCAAAATATATCCCCGCAGTTCCCGATTCCTTAAAAAATTCGGTGAAGGAATATACGGAATAAACCAAACCATTCTCCTCTCTTAAAATTCTGAACAATCTTGATGACATCCCGGCGCCAAGTATTGAGACGAGCATCATCAGTGCATATCTGTCCTTTGAAATGAAACTGCCTGTCTTTATTCCCATTGCAATATGGTATTGCTGCAATGATTCCTTATATTCGTATTTGAATGTTCCCTTGATTTCCGGCACATTCCCGGATCTCATAGCCGCCACTCTTCCCTCTCTTTTCGAGGCATCATTGAAGACACCGCATGCGCTCTTAAAATCGAGAGGCCCCGCATAAGCGTAAAACATGTTTCCGTTGGTATAGTATTTGTTTATATAATCTTCGAGCGCCTTTCTGCTTATTGATTTAACCTTCTCCTCTGTTCCCAATATTGATTTTTCATACTGAGAGTCCTTGAAAATGACAGAGTTTAAATTTTGAAACGCCAGGTCTTCAGGATCATCATACGCGGACCTAATCTCTTCAATAATCACATTCTTTTCTTTCTCGAGCTGAACAGAGCTCAATAGAGGTTCATACACCATCTCCTGAAAGAGATTAAAAATGCTCTCGAAATTCTTCGGCATCGATTTTACATAAAAGCATGTGTGATCCCGAGCTGTATAAGCATTCATGACGCCGCCGAGATTCTCAATATCAAGAGCCATCTGCTCGGCGCTTCTTCTTTTTGTCCCCTTAAAAAGTATATGCTCGACAAGATGGGATATTCCGTTATATGAGACAGGCTCATTGTCAGAGCCTGTCTTTATATAAATCCCGAAAATAAAGGAGTGGAGATATTGTATCTCCTCTCCTATGAGCATAGACCCATTTCTCAGAAGCTTTTTATTTATCTTCTGAGGAATTTCTGCTATTTTCGTTTCTCTCATCATAACTCTTTTGGTAATGCCTTGAAGCAGGTTGGGCTGAAGGGTTAAGCAGAGCTTTTCTCGAAACACTTACCTTTCCATTGTCGTCTATTCCGATAACCTTCACCTCAACAATGTCTCCTATTCTGATATGGTCGGAAAGATTATTTATTCTTTCATGAGCATACTGAGAAATATGAAGCAGAGCCTCTTTACCGGGTAGCAGTTCGATGAATGCGCCGAAGTTTGTTATTTTGACTATCTTTCCCTGATAAACTTCTCCTCTTTCAACTTCTTTGACAAGAGATGTAATCATGTTTCTTGCTTTTTCCGAGCTTTCTCCGTCAGTTGATGCAATTGTGACCTTTCCGTCATCGTCAATGTCAATCTTGACTCCGGTGATCTCAATGATTGAACGAATCATCTTGCCGCCGGGTCCTATTACAAGACCAATTTTGTCCTTGGGCACAGTGAACATTATGAGCCTTGGAGCATACTGTGAAAGAGATTCCTTTGGTTTGGAAATTGCGCTCTCCATTATTGAAAGGATATGCATCCTTCCCTCTTTTGCCTGAGAGAATCCCTGTTTGAGGATATCCATGGTTATCCCTTCGATTTTTGTGTCAAGCTGCAGGCCTGTTATTCCGTCTCTTGTTCCCGCCACCTTGAAGTCCATGTCTCCATAATGGTCCTCTTCTCCCATGATATCCGAAAGAATGACATTGCCTCCCTCATGAGCTATCAAACCCATTGCGATTCCGGCAACATGCGTTTTAATGGGCACTCCAGCATCCATCAAAGCGAGGGAGCCGGAACATACAGATGCCATTGATGAGGATCCGTTTGATTCTAGTATCTCGGAGACAATCCTTATTGTATAAGGAAATTTTTCTTCCGACGGTATTATAGCTTGTATTGATTTTTCCGCAAGAAATCCGTGTCCGATTTCGCGTCTTCCGGGTCCGCTCATCCTTCCAACCTCTCCCACTGAGAATGGAGGGAAGTTGTAATGAAGCATAAATGTCTTTTTCGATTCTCCTTCAAGGTCCTCTATAACCTGTTCATCGGAAGAAGTGCCGAGAGTAAGGCATCCTAAGGACTGGGTCTCGCCGCGAGTGAATAGCGCTGATCCGTGTATCCTCGGCATAACGCCGATTTCACATGCTATATTTCTTATGTCTTTGACTCCGCGTCCGTCAAGCCTCACTCCTTCATTGATGATTCTCTTTCTTATCATTGATTTTCTGACATCTTCCACAAGTTCAGGAATTATGAATTCAAAATCAGGAAACTCATCCTTGAGGGATTCAGATATTTTTTTTACAAGAACATAGAACTCTTCGTTCCTCTCCTGTTTTTCTTTAATGTCATTGACTCTTGGAAGCTCGGTCTCAGCCGCCGCTTTTACCTTCTCTTTGAGTTCTGCAGGTATAACGAACGGGTCATAGGTCATTTTTTTTATTGTCAGGTTTTTGACAAGCTCTTTTTGGATTTTTATTGATTCCTTTATTCTTTCATGTCCGAACTCGAGAGCTCTCAGCATGTTTTCTTCAGAAACTTCATTGGCGGAAGATTCAATTGTTGTAATTGTATTCTCGGTTCCGGCAAGTACGACATCCATATCCGCATTCTGAAGCTCCTCAAATGAAGGGGTGTCTATCAGATTTCCGCCAACCAGAGCAACTCTGCAAGCTCCGACAGGCCCGTTAAACGGTATGTCGGAAGCCATTAATGCCGCTGATGCTCCGATGACTCCTAAGAAATCCGTATCAATTCTTCCGTCTGCAGAGAGCGCTGTCGCCACAATTTGCGTTTCATTCATGAAATCGTCCGGAAAGAGAGGCCTGATTGGCCTGTCAATAAGCCTTGATGCAAGGACCTCTCTGTCGCGCGGCTTTCCTTCTCTCTTGAAAAATCCTCCCGGGATCTTTCCCGTGGCATAGTATCTCTCCCTATACTCTACGGTCAGAGGGAAAAAGTCCTGTCCTTCCTTCTTATCCTTAGTTGCGACTGCGGTAACGAGGACTATGTTGTCATCCAGTTTCACAACCACGGAGCCGTTTGCCTGTTTAGCAAGCTTGCCGCTGGATATCTCAAGCTGATGCCTGCCGAAAGCGCCTTTAATAATTTGCTCCATAATATGGTGCCTCCCTTACTTCCTGATATTCAGTTCTCTTATCACTTTCTTGTATCTCTCAAAATCCTTTGTCATAAGATAATCAAGCAAGCGTCTTCTCTTTCCTACAAGCTGCAGAAGTCCTCTCCTGGAGTGGATGTCCTTTTTGAAGGTCTGCAGGTGAGAGGATATTGCGTTGATCCTCTCCGTCAAAAGCGCAATCTGCACTTCCGGCGATCCTGTGTCGCTCTCTGTTACTTTGAACTTTGTTATCAGTTCCTGTTTCTTTTCTTTCTTCAGTGCCATAAAGCCTCCTTTATATTTTTTATTTCTTCTTTGTCTTTTTTCAGTTGTTCGATAAGATCCGCAGGGCTCTCAAACCTTACTTCGTCCCTGAGTCGTTTAATAAAACTTATCTTCAGCATCTTATTATAAAGATTATCATTGAAATCAATTATGTGAACCTCCATTGAAAGAGACTCTTCAAATGTCGGTCTCTTCCCTATGTTCATCATCCCGCGGTACTCTCTGCCGTCATAGAAGACAGAGACGGCATACACTCCGTTCTGAGGAAGTATCTTCAATCTGTCGGTGAATTCAATATTGGCTGTGGGAAATCCGAGAACCGCTCCCCTTCCCTCGCCTCTCACAACATGACCCTGCAGAAAATACTTGTATCCCAGAAGTTCGTTCGCGGTTGAAACCTCTCCGAATCTTATGTATTTTCTTATTAGAGAGCTTGAAACAACCTGTCCGTCGCTTGTCGCGGGTTCTACTATTTCTATCGCGGTCTGATGTTTGTTCAAAATACTCTTCAGCATAGTTACATCTCCCATTCTGTTTTTCCCGAAATGCGTATCATATCCGACAATTATCGCTTTGGGAGAGACATTCTTTAGAATTACAGATTCAATGAAATCGGATGAGGATATCTGCGAGAATGACTTGTCGAACGGTATTGCAAGAATATTGTCTACTGTTCCCGTTGTTTCGAGAAGGTACATTTTCTCCTGAAGAGTGGAAAGCAGAAAATTCTCCTTGATATCGCTTAGAAGTATTCTCGGATGGGGGTCAAATGTAATGACACAGTTTTCGACTGAAAACTCTCTTGAAATACTGCTCAGCTTCTGCAGAACTTTTATGTGACCTCTGTGAAGACCGTCGAATGACCCCACTGTTATGACGGGGCTCTTCGACAATTTTGAGAATGAGTCGAGACCATAATAAATATTCAATATATGACTCTCTTCACTCTCATGACATTTTTCGAGGCAGCCGCGATAATGCACTCGGATTCTTCTTTGTTCAGCGCAAGCACTGCGCCTTCAAAAGAATCATCGCACTCTATCGCTTTTCCGTTTTTCAAATCTTTCATCTCCTTTTCTTCAAGATACACAGTTTTCATTGCTCCGCCGAATGCTTCTTTTACGCTGATAAAGCTTTCAGTTACAGCATCTTCCATTCTTATCGAATCCTCTATTTTAAATACGCCGCTCTCTGTTCTTGTAAGCTCTGCCAGTGAACCGACTGTTGAAAGTTTCTCTCCGAGGTCACAGGCGAATTGCCTTACATAGAATCCGGGAGAGACTCTCAAGCTCCCGCAGATTTCTTTGTTTTCGGCGGAATCAATCTTAAATGAATGTATAAAGACCTTTTTTGAGGGAGTTTCTACGGACTCTCCTCTTCTTGCAAGTTTATATGCAGGAGTGCCCTTTATCTTGACTGCCGAGTATGCAGGAACCCTCTGAATATAATCATTAATGAAATGCTCATTTATTGTTTTCTCAACATCCTCTTTGGAGATGCTCCTGCTGAAATCTTCCTCTTTTATTATCCTGCCTGTCATATCAAGAGTATCAGTCATAATTCCGAGAACTATCCTGAATGAATACTCTTTGCAGTCCTTTTCAAGAAATGGGATTATTTTAGTGCAAGAACCTGCGAATACGGGCAGAACGCCTTCAGCAAAGACATCAAGAGTGCCCTGAAAGCCCATGCGCCTTTCATTGAATTTTCTTCTCAGGAACCTTATGACATCAAATGATGATAGCGACTTCTCTTTATTTATATTGAGAATGAAATTCACTATCTTACCATTTGAAGCCGATAGAGATGCGATAGTTCGTTGTATCGAAATTGTAGATGTCCTGATCAACGCCAATGTCTATCCTGATGCTGTTTTTGACAACTACTCCTCCGCCGAACGTGAATCCCTTCCTCTCGCCATAGTAATCCAGGAAGTATCCTGCGCGGAGTGCGAACAGGTCATAATAAAGGTATTCAAGTCCGAAAGAAAGCCATGTGTCAAGGAACTCCGCTTCGAGCATGCTGAGATTTGATGAATCTTTTTTCTCAGCGAGTCTTGAGAATTCAAAGACAAAGTCGGAGTCATTGAGGGAATCCAAATTAATCCCTGCGAATACCTTTGTTATATCGGTGGTGAAAAGCAGTTTGTTGAGTTTGTTTTCAATTATCATCTGCTTTATCCCGAGCCTGAGAGCGCATGGAAGGTCGTCTATTGAACCTTCAGCAATGTACTGGATGCCGGGACCCATGTTGGAGAGTGAAGCTCCAAGAGTGGTTGTTTTGCCGACATTGTACAAAACTCCGAGGTCAAGCGCCACTGATTGCCCTTGTCCGCCGCTTCCGATGGAAAAATCCTGAACTACCCAATCTGGGGCTAAAAATGAATAGATGAATTTGCCTGAAGCGCCTAACGAAAGATTCTCTTTCAGCTTATAGGCGTAAGATAGAGTAACTGCGAGGTCGAATGTGTTCCATGTGGCTGTTTCGTCATTGCTTTCGGATGCAGATGTCTCTCCTGTCGTCAGGTAAATGAGGCTTCCGCCGAAGACTCCGTACTTTGTCGGCACGACAGCTCCTGCGAACTCATAATACATACCCAAATTTAATCCCGGCAGCCATTCGACATGCATGAGCACTATATCTCTTTTCTCCTGCAAACCCAGCCCGGCAGGATTGTAGTAGGATGCAAGCGCATCGTCTGCAATAGCAGTGTACGCATTGCCCATACCTACGGCGCGAGAGCCCGGATAGATCATCAGAAATATCGCACCTGCTTGGGAGGCGGTTGAAAAGACTAGTACTGTTGTAGAGAACAAAAAAACTATTAAAACAAGAAATTTTTTCATTATTTTCTCCTAAAATTAACTTTAGGATAAATATAAATCATAAAAGCTAATGTGTCAATAGTTATACGGACTTTTTAACTTTGCCCGAACGCATGCATCTTGAGCAGACATATATGTATTTTGTCTGTTTTTCGACTTCTGCTTTCACTCTTCTGAGATTGGGCATCCTTGTCTTTTTTGTTACATTGTGCGCATGCGAAACCGTAGAACCGAACTGTGGTTTCTTTCCGCATATTTCACACTTGTTTGCCATAAGTACTCCTATGCTAAAATATTAAGTTTTTTATTATAGTATAAAAACCAATTTTTGTCAAGTTAAGATTGTATTTTTCAAGTAAAGATAGATAAACAAAATATTTATTTAATCAAAACAATCTTTCCTTTGTATTGGTTTGATTTTGTATTTAATCTGTAGAAGTACACGCCTCCTGTCAGTTCATTTGCATTTAAGCTTAGCTCATTATATCCGTTTTTTAAATCTTTAAAAGTCTCTTTCTTAATTTTCCTGCCTGTCACATCATATATCTCCATCTCAAGATTTCCGCCACAGTCTCCTTCTATTGTCATCTCTATCATTCCTTTGCTCATTGTCTTTATCTTCACATGCTCTTTTATTCCCTTCTTCTCTGTAATCATTTTAACTATGGCGCTTCCGAGTATTGACACATTTGTCACTTCATCATACTTCCGTATCTCCATCTCTGCAACCCTGTTCGGGTTTCCCTTTACCCTGTCAAGTGTTATCAATATCGTGTTGTCCGATTTCATATCCTCTGTCAGATAAACCTCTGCCGTCTCCTCCTCTTTATCTATCGTATCAACAGCTATTCCGTCTATCATCAAAATATATGGGTAGTTCTTGTTCGGGTTGGTTGTTATCACTGTCAGTTTGTATTCCTTATCCGACTCTATCTCGCCAACCTCCATTGACAATCTCTCTATCTTCTCCCTTCCGTTATTGATTATATCTCTT
>JBFXGO010000047.1:0-16485 GCA_050239825.1 bacterium | reverse complement strand
AGATGAATAAGATTTTGTCTTTTCAGTAATCTTCACAAAGTTCTGGTGCAACCCGATACCTCTATCATGTGCGTTCGCGCACATTACACCCCAGCCAATGTGGGGACATTCCTTCGGTGTGTCCCCACTGCAACAGACAAATAATTAACTTATTGATACACGAAAGCTGCAAGTCGGCGAGGACGCTCCGCGAAGACGCCCATCAAGTGGGCGACCCCTTGCTACGCTATCCCATCTTGATAAAGCGGCGAAGCGGAGTGTGTGAGCCGACGCTACACTATTCGGCAGTCCCCAATCAATCTTAAATAATCAACAATCAATTAACAATAACAATAAACTGATAGACCCTTCACTATAGTCGTAACCATAGACGTGTTCAGGGTGACATGGCTGAATAAGATTTTGTCTTTACAACAATCTCCCCTGCTTTTTTGCCTTTTCACATTTTCACTTTTATACTTTGTCAACTTGAACATTATAGGCAGAGTTACCACACACCTTACAGGCAGGTCCCTCGCCATTGCAGGAGAAAAGATAGCATTCTTGACTGCCTCTACTGCCGCATCATTAAGTATTATGTTGTCTGATTTGATAACCTCGACAGAGGATACTTTTCCGTCTTTTTCAACAACAATTCTAAGATAAACCTTTCCTTCAATTCCCATCTTTTTCGCCGCTTCAGGATACTTCACTTCAATTCCAGTAAGCAATTTCGGCGGTGTTTCATATATAGTATATATTCTGTCGTCTTCATCTGTATTTGTAATTACAGAATCTTCAAAATCCGTTCTGATGTCCATGTCGCTTACCTCATTCTCATTTTCCGTTTCCGTGATTCTCTTCGGCAGACTCTGTTTTGGAATCTCCTTCATGTCGGAGAGGTTCTTCAGAGGTTCAATAACCGCCTGTAAAATAATTGTTTTGTTTTCATTTTTCATTGTGTATGGATTTGTATTGATTGACGGAGCAAGGGAGAAGAGGCATATTAACATTATTAAGGAAATCAACAGGGATACCTTCATCCTCCTTGCATAATGGACCGAGGAGTCATTGATGATTTTGTTCTTCATAAATCCTCCTTTTGTTCTCTGTATAATCTATTTTTTTCCTTCTACAATTCAAGACCCATTGAGGATTTTACTGTTTACTTTTTACTCTCTATTTGATAAGATTAATAAAAACAGGAGGTATTATGTCCGGAAAAATTGCCTACAATATGATGCTTAAAGTCAAGGGAATTAGAATAGCAGGAACAGAGGGAGAGAAACGGTGCATAAAAACATTGGAACAATTTTTGAAGGATATAAAAGTTGCTCACGAGAAGATGACATTTCCCATTGATATTTCAGAGGTGGGCAGAGGAAGCGTAAGCGCAGGGAAAATGAAGCTTGAAGGAACCCCCTATGGGCTCTCGGTTCCTTTCAATGTGTCGGGAGAGCTTGTCTGCATTGAATCTCCGGAGGATTTTAAAAATATCAATATTGATTTTTCGGGAAAAATAGTAATGATAAAAGACAGGCCGGGACACAAGATGTTTGCCGAAATAAAAAAAAAGAATGTAAAGGCAATGATCACATGTTCAAGAACCGACAATAGAACTTCATCCCTTCATCTGTCCAGCTGGATGTTCAGAGACAAATGCATAATACCGATGATTGACATTAAATATGCGGATGCGGTCAAGCTTATTGAAATGAACGGAAAGCATGTCAAAGCAGTAGGAACAGGAAAGACAAGAAAAACTGCCGCTACAAGCGTCATAGCAAAAATAGATGGAACGAAAAAAACAAAAGAGACGATATTTGTCATGGGTCACATAGATTCGGTGCCTTTTTCTCCCGGAGCATCCGACAACAGCGGCGGACTGGGAATTATGGCTGAGCTGTTGAGCTATTTTAGGAAAAATCCAGTTAAAAGAAATCTTGTTTTCTGCTTCTTCTCCGGAGAGGAGTGGGGGCTTTGGGGAAGCAGGTATTTTGTTTCAAAAAACAAAGATATTATGGGAAATATAAATTTCGGCATCAACATAGATGTCGCCGGCGACATTGTCGGCAACAATTACTGCATTGTCACCGGAAATGATGACATATGCGCCGTTGCCAAATCAATTGCCAGATATAATGGCATAAACATCAAGGTGGCAAAAGATATTTATTCAAGCGACAATATGGCATTTTCGTATGAGGGAGTTCCCACACTCAATCTCTACAGGGCGGGCGGCCTTCCTTCTGCTTATGTTCACACTTCCGATGATGGAATGAATCATGTTTCACCGGACGGGCTGTCAGCGCTTATTGATTTCTCAGTCAGATTAATCTCTTTTGCCGGAGACGGCGCAATGAATCCGATAGAGAGAAGAGTCGATGATGCCACAAAGAAGAAAATCGAGGATTATTTTATAAACAGGGGAATAGCTTTGGATGAAATAACAAAGAACCTTCCCTACAAGAAAAAGAAAGATTAGATTTTTTCAAGCAGAGATAGTGACTCTCTGTCGAGGGATATTTGATATTTGATGCATAGGATTGAAACATCTGCCAGAAGGATGCATTTGAATAATGCATCCTCTGAAAGAGAAATTTCGTAAAGCATCTTCGACAGAACTTCCTGAGACAATTGTTTGTCAGATGCAGAAAAAACCATCTCCGTTATCTTTATTTTTTGAAGAGAGCGTTTTTTTGAATCTTTTATCCTTTCCGCATATTTTATCGCTGATTTGTAGCTGTTGTTTGCATGGTACATTTTGGAAATTATCAGGGGATACTCTGAAAAATCCCTCTTTAAAATGTCAATGAATTCATCGCACTCTCTGCTGGAGCCGTTATCTATATAGATATCCGATATTGATTCCAACACTTTCTCTGTCTGAAGTATTTTTTTGTTTTTCTTAACATCCACCAGTATCATCTTCAAAAGGAAAAATCCCTTCTCTCTGGCATTCATCCTCATATATCCCGAAGATATATCTATTATCATATCAACCCTCGTCTTATAATCCTTCACCAGAAGTATCTCCTGCAGAGCAGTCGAATAGACGCTGTCCTCTTTCAGGATGTCATTCGCCCGTATCATTGCATTTATCCTGTCATTCCGCGACAGGATAACCTTTGCTGTGCTGAGTGACATTTTAGCGCACTCGGCCGCATCCTTCTCACTCTTTATTTTTTTATAGAGAACAGCAGCTTCATAAAACTGTCCTGATTTCATCTTCAGATCATTTTCTTTTTCGGTTCTTGCTTTCGCGGTCTTCAGGAATTTTTTTGTGCCTCCGACCTCCCCTGCTTCAAGATAATCTTTTGCTATTTCAAGAAGAGTTCTTTGATTCTTCGTCTGATTTATCTGATTCTCCACAATGCCGGTTATCAGTCTGTTGTTCATGGAAATATAAGCGAGTGAGACATCCTTAAGGGCAAATGCCTTCTTATCTCCATCCTTTATGGATTGCGCAGTCCAGAGCGCCCTGCTTATAAGCTCTAGAGCTTTTGGAGTATTGTTGAGTCTATAGTAGAGAGTGCTGAGTTCCGACAGAAACTTTGATGTCTTATACGGTTCAAAATCCTTATCTATTGCTGATTCGCAGCCCTCCAAGAATTTCCCACATTCATTAGTGATTCCGGAGTTTATCATTTCATCGGCGATTACCAGCATTGCCTCTAGTTTGTATTCTCCCTTAAGAAGAGAAACCGATTTTTTCGCTGTTTTAAAATTAAACTTACCCGCCATTATGTTTGTAAAAGTCATGACTGCGGGAATATATTCGCTCTCGTTTCTTATTGTCATCAGAGATGCGATTCCCTCCTCCTCATAATCGGTCTGCGCATAAAGAAGGGCGACACTCTTTCTCACTATGTCCCTCTCACTCTCCGGAACAGATTTCTGCATCAGAGAGAGAATTCTCTCGCCGAATATGAATGCATCCCCGCTCTGTGCGGTTAAAATAATCGCCTGCAAAATTATGATGAAAAGCAATACATTCTTTTTCATATTTTTGAAAGTATATAGATTATTGATTTTAAGTCAACAATTCAAATTTTTCCGAACAATATACTTGACTGTTCAAATGTTAACAGCATAATATCATCATGCTGTCGATTTTAATTCTTATTGGTTTTATGGTTGGAGCGCTTGGAACGCTCATCGGAGCAGGAGGCGGATTTATTCTGATGCCTGTGCTTCTTCTCATCTATCCTTCTATGAATGTAAAAGATGTTACTCTTATATCAATGATTGTGATTTTCTTCAACTCACTCTCCGGAACAGCGGCATACTTGAGGATGAAGAGAGTGGATATTAAAACCGGCGCAATGTTCGCATCAGCGACTCTTCCGGGCTCTGTTCTCGGAACATTGGCAACAAAAATCATAGGAAGAGGCGAGTTCAACATTCTCTTCGGAGTCTTCCTTATTTCCATCTCCCTTCTTCTCTCCTTTATAAAAAAACCACAGCCGGATGTCACGGGAAAAGTGTCAAAGCATCAAATAAAGTGCGAGGTAAAAGACTGCGACGGCAATATATTCAAATACTCATACAATTGCTATAAGGGGATTCTGATAAGCGTTTTTACAGGATTCATCTCTCCAATACTCGGCATAGGCGGCGGAATAATACATGTGCCTGCCATGATACGAATGCTCTGCATCCCAGCTCATATAGCAACCGCCACATCTCATTTTACGCTGATGATAATGAGCGCCGCTTCGATTGCCACCCATTTCATAATATCCAATGATTTCAAGTTTCTTTCTTTTGCGGTTTTGCTCTCAATCGGAGCGATCTTGGGAGCTCAGGTGGGAGCAAAATTATCAAGACATGTAAATGAAAAATTTATAGTGATAATTCTTTCAATTGCTCTCTTTGCCGCCGGAATAAGAATAATTTTTTTAAACAGGTGACTTATTTCATCTCTTGAAGAATGCTCTTTTTGCCGAACATGAGAAAAAGCCCCAAGAGGGCCGGTATGTAAGTTGTCACAAGCCTCAGCAAAAATATAAACAAGAGTATCTGTTGCTTGGGAACTATCTGAGAGTAAAGAAGAGCAATCCCGCCTTCGGCAACTCCGCTTGAGCCGGGAGTCGGCACAAATGCCGAAAGGTATGTGAGAATAAATTGAATGTTAAATGAAAGGAAAAAGTCGGTGCTCCCCTTCGCCATAAGCACTATGAAGTATGTCAGAGCGAATCCTGCGTAAAGAGAAATAAATGTGCAGATAAGCGAAAAAATGCTTTCTTTAATGCCTTTTGTAAACATTGCATAAATTGCTTTTTTAAAATTGACAACTTCATCAAGCACTTTAAAGAGAGCATTCCTCAATCTGACATTCATCTTCTTTTCCGTGAGGATTCTTTTTATTCTTTCCGTAAATGAGAGGACTGTAGCTGTTACAACAAATAGAACCGAGTATAACATCAAGAAATATTTTATAAGATTCGCCACCATGCTACCTGTGAGCAGATGGGAAAAGAATGTCAAGGTAAAGGGTATTGTCACAATAAATACAACAACCGACTGAAGCCCTCTGCTGATAAGGATTGAAGAGCCTTCGCCCGGGGATATCGATCGTTTGGACATTATATAAAGCTGAAAGGGCATTCCTCCCGCCTGAAAGGGAGTTATGAGGGCAAGGAGAACTCCGCCGAGAGTGAAGAGAGATGAATCATAAAATGTGAATGTTTTGGAAAAGATTTTTCCAAGGAAGAAGACCCTCAGTATATTGAAAACAACCGATACTGAAAAAAGAAGCATTATTCCGCAAATGTGCGTCAGCCTAAAATCAATACTAATGTTTTGGGGCAGATCTTTCAGGTAAAAAATGAATATTAAAAAATATGCTGCGGCGGTGAAAACAACAAAGAGAAAAATCCCCCTTCTTATGCTATTCTTCAAATCACTTTCCCTTCTCATCTTTCATAAGTTCATCCAAAGTGGTTCCTGACTGATTTACAATCTTCAGGGTTAAAAAGCCTCCGATACATGCTCCGATGGTGAAAGTGAAGAATCGCCAGATTATCGCATAGAGTCCGAGAATCTCCTTCGGACATATGTCCTTGAAGAGTATTGCGAACAATGCCTCTGCGATTCCACTCGCTCCCGGAGTCGGAGTGAAATATACAAGGAAATTATGGAGAAACTGCAGACTTGCTATTGCCACGGGATTTTTCATTCCGGCTCCCAAAGCATACAAAATCACTGCGGCAAGAGAGAAAAACAGTATATAACCGATAAATGTAAGAGCAAGATTTATGAAGAGAGACGCCCTGCGCTTTGTAAAATAAAATACCAATCCGTTCTTAAATAATTTTATCTCAGTATCTATCCAGTTCGCAGCCTTGGCAAGTTTGCTTTGGTTCTTGCCTGCATTTTTGTTGAACTTTCTGTCAATTGCCATCATGAATGACACAACCTTCCCGGGAAATGCTATGGCTATAATGGCAATTAAAAGCATCACGGGATACAATACCATTATGTACCTTATGAGCCATTTTACTATGCTGTTTTCAAGAAGAGAGGAGTATGTGACGAATATGAACGGAAGTGCGGCAATATGAAAAAAAATTGCAAGAACTCCGCGCATGAAAAGAATCAGGGTTCCCTCTCCGTACGGTATGCCCCTCTTGTTGAGGCAATAGACTTGAAATGGGTAGCCTCCTGACTGGAATGGAGTCACTGCCGCAAGAAATATTCCTCCCACCACCACATCAATTCCAGTCATAACGGATATTTTATATCCCAGCGCATCTGCAAGCAACTTGATTCTTAGTCCGTCAAGATAGTAGTAAGCGAGAAGAAGAACCAATGCTATTAAAAAATATATCGGCTTTATTTTTTCCAATGAGCGCCATGTCTCTTCTGAGACAGTGAAAAAAAGCATGACAATACTGGTTAAAACAGTTATCAGAACGAATATTCGGATTCCCTTTGTCACGCTCTTGCTCATCATCACCTCAATGATTTAAGGATTTCTTCTATTCTTTCCTTCTTTGAAGAGAATTCAACGACCTTTTCCTTCATCATCTGAATAACAGATTCATCCGCTTTGCTGAGAAAACCTTCGTTTTTAAGGTTTCTCTCGGTCTTTTCAATTTCAGAATTTATCTGTGACAGTTCCTTCTCATACTTAATTATTCTTTCCTCAAGATTTCCTATCTGCTCGGCACTGACAAATACAATACCCTTCGCGAAAGGCACTGCGATTGCCCTCTTCGCCTTCTCTTTGACTATGTCAATTGCCTCAAGCTTTGATAGTTTTAAAAGCAGGTCCATTGATTTTTCAGAAGTATTGAAGAAATCCTCATCACAAAGAACAAATACTCTTTTTGCATTTGTCTCCTGCATCAGATTTCGGAGGGCAACGATGAGGGATTTCAGATTCTCAACTCTTTCAAGAGCAAGTGAATCGCTGAATTCAAATTCACTGTAGGTCTCCTCATGGATCAAGCTTTTTCCGCCGAGTATTTGATGCAGCTCTTCGGTAATGTAAGGCATATAAGGATTTAAGAGCATCATAACTCTCTTTAACACAAAGAGCGCAGTTGCTTTCTTTTTACCCCTCGCTTTCATTATCTCAAGATACCAGTCGCAGAAATCCTTCCAAAAAAACTCATAAATAATCTGCGCTCCGTCGGAGAGGCGGTACTGTCCAATAGCCGAGTTGAAGTTTTTCTCCGCCTCTGATAGTCTTGACAAAATCCATCCGTCAAATTCATCTTCAGGAGAGACGTTGTGAGGCGCCTTTTCTTCCGAGTCGGAAAGGATGAATCTTGCGGCATTCCATATCTTATTTGCAAAGTTTCTTCCCAGTTCAAATGACTTCTCGCTTATGTTGGGGTCCTTTCCTTGTCCGGAAAGAAAAACAATGGTAAAGCGGAGAGCATCAGCTCCAAATTTATTTGTTATGACAAGCGGGTCTATGCCGTTGCCGAGAGATTTTGACATTTTGACACCTTTTGAGTCCCTCACTGTGCCGTGGATGAAAATGTCCCTGAATGGAAGTTCTCCTGTGAATTCTATTCCTGCCATAATCATCCGCGCGATCCAGAAAAAGAGAATCTCAGAGGCTGAGACAATAACTTTTGTGGGATAGAAATACCTGTAATCCGAGCTGTTGTCAGACCATCCGAATGTGGCGAATGGCCAGAGCCAAGAAGAAAACCATGTATCAAGCACATTCTCATCCTGCCTGACTGTTCCTCCGCACTTAGGGCACTCTGTCAGTTTTTCTACAGAGACATGTTCGCTTTCACAGCTGTCACAGTAATAAACGGGAATCCTATGGCCCCACCAGAGCTGACGGGAAATGCACCATGGCTTGATATTCATGAGCCAGTGGTTATAGACTCCCTGCCATCTTGCAGGATAAAATTTCAATGTGTTGTTTAAAGATGCTTCAAGAGCCGGCTTGGCAAGAGCCGTCATATCTACGAACCATTGCTCGGATAGGTATGGTTCAATTGTTGTTTTGCATCTATAGCATTCTCCTACAGAATTTTTATAATCTTCAATTTTTTCAATCAGGTTAAGCTCTTCAAGGTCTTTCAATATCTCCTCTCTCGCTTTATACCTTTCAAGACCTTTGTATTTTCCACCATTGTCATTTATGAATCCCCTTGTATCCATAATGACTCTCTTGTCGAGATTGTGCTTCATGCCCATTGTAAAATCATTTGGGTCATGCGCAGGAGTCACCTTGACAAATCCGGTGCCGAACTCTTTATCTACGAATTCATCGGCAATAATCTCTATTTCCCTCTTCATCAGAGGCAATGTCACTTTTTTCCCGATAAGGTGTTTTTTGCCTTCATCATGCGGATTCACAGCTACTGCAGAGTCGCCGAGCATTGTTTCGGGTCTTGTTGTAGCAACGGTTATATGTCCGCTGTTATCAGAGAGCGGATACCTTATATAGTAGAGTTTTCCATTCTTTTCATGGTAGTCAACCTCTTCGTCGGAAAGAGCAGTGTGGCATCTGGGACACCAGTTGACTATATAATTACCTTTATAGATATATTTTTTCTCGTATAGTTTTTTAAACACCACAGCAACTGTTTTGGACATATCCTCGTCAAGAGTGAATTTCGTTCTCTCCCAATCGCAAGAAGCTCCTATTCCCTTAAGTTGATTCAGTATTGTAAAACGCCTGTCCTTTGCCCATTTCCAAACTTCCTGTTCAAATTTATCTCTTCCAAAATCCTCTTTTTTCTTTCCTTCTTTCTTTAAAAGCTTCTCAACCACAACCTGAGTTGCAATTCCGGCATGGTCTGTTCCCGGAAGCCATTCGGCATTATAACCGCGGTTTCTGTGATAACGAATGAGAATATCCTGTATGGAATTGTTAAAAGCATGTCCTAAGTGCAGAATGTCCGTAACATTCGGCGGCGGTATTACTATTGAATAACACTCCCTTGAATCGGGGTTAGTGTGATAGGTCTTTTCATCAGACCATTTTTTGTTCCACTTCGCCTCATTGCTTAGAAAATCATAAATCTTGTCCATCAATACTCCTTAATCAAAAAAACATTATAACAAAAATTATATATAAGTAAAGAAGTAACATAAAAAAAAGCGCAAGGTAAAAGGTACTTAGGTGAAGAAAGTAAAAAAAGTTACAAGGTTGAACGGTTAAAAGGTAAAGAGTGCAAAAATTGAAAAATAAAAAGGCGTTAAATAAGAATTGAAATGCAACACGGTGAGTTGAGTAAGATTTTGTCTTTACAGACTGGTGTGTGAGCCGACGCTACACTATTCAGCAGCCACCAAATCAGCCTTGAGCCGTGAGCCGTGTGCCATGAGCTTAATACGGAGAGTTGAGTAAATAACTTGCCTTTACAATTCCAAGGAAAAATTCCAGTGCATCTCCGCACTGCTATTCAATGTTTTTCCGAGGACAAGCAAATCAATTCTTATTGATACTCGTAAGCTACAAGTCGGCGAGGACGCTCCGCGCAGACGCCCATCAAGTGGTTGACCCCTCGCTTGGCTATCCCATCTTGATTAAGCGGCGAAGCGGAGTGTGTGAGCCGACGCTACACCCGCGTACAGCCACAAAAACAGCCGTGTGCCATGAGCTTAATACGGGGAGATGAATAAGATTTTGTCTTTTTGTTAATCTTCACAAAGTTCTGGTGCAACCCGATACCTCTATCATGTGCGTTCGCGCACATTACACCCAAGCCAATGCTTTGTGAAGATTCAATCAATTAATTAACTTATTGAGAGCGAAAGCTGCAAGTCGGCGAGGACGCTCCGCGCAGACGCCCATCAAGTGGTTGACCCCTTGCTTCGCTATCCCATCTTGATAAAGCGGCGAAGCGGAGTGTGTGAGCCGACGCTACGCCCGCCAGCAGCCCCTCAATCGATTTTCAATAATCAATAACCAATAAACTGATAGACCCTTCACTATAGTCGTAACCATAGACGTGTTCAGGGTGACTCTGCTGATTAATATTTTGTCTTTACAGTAATCTTCACAAAGTTCTGGTGCAACCCGATAACTCTATCATGTGCGTTCACGCACATTACACCCCAGCCAATGCTTTGTGAAGATTCAATCAATTAAATAACTTATTGAAAGTGAAAGCTACAAGTCGGCGAGGACGCTCCGCGCAGACGCCCATCAAGTGGGCAACCCCTTGCTACGCTAACCCATCTTGATAAAGCGGCGAAGCGGAGTGTGTGAGCCGACGCTACACCCACGTGCAGCCCATAAAAAATCTTCAATCATCAAAAACCTGATAGACCCTTCACGATAGTCATAACCATAGAGGCGTTTAGGGTGACACGGTTGAGTAAGATTTTGTCTTTACAACAATCCCCCCTGCTTTTTTGCCTTTTACATTTACACTTTTATTTATTATAACTTTTTTTATTGTGTGAGACGACTCTTGACAAATCAAAGAAGTAACATATATTTAATTGATGAAACAATTTATAAACACCCTCGCGAGAATCATAATAACCGTCTTAATTATGTTTGCAATATTTTCAAAAATAGACCTTCAGGGAACATTGAAAGTAATGGCAAATTCCAAATTCTCATTTCTTCTTTTAGCATTTCTCACCAATTTTGCATTCACCTACATCCTTGCATTGAGATGGCAGATGGTTCTCAAGCTTTACGGTTTCAGCGTCTCCATTTTCCGCTCTTTCAAAATATACATGATCGGCCTCTTCTTCGGCAACTTTCTGCCCTCAACTGTAGGCACTGATGTAATCAGAGGAATATATGTCGCCAACGATGAGAAACCCCTTTCAGATGTGGTATCTTCAATTCTGATAGAGAGGTGGATAGGACTTCTTGGAATACTCTTCTACATAATTATTGTTCCTATAATATTCTTCAGCAGAGTTCAGATAAAGTATTTCCTTCCGATTTCGGCGGCAGGAGTTCTTTTTTCCGCAATTTTCTTTACTGCGATTTCAAATGACATTGTCTTTAAATTCTTTTACGGATTGTTTTCCAAAATTAGATTTTTAAAGCTCGGAGAGAGAATCAACTCTCTCTTCACATCCCTCAGGCTCATAAAAAATCACAAAAAACAGCTTGTGATAAATCTCCTTCTCTCATTTATGATACAGGTTGTTTTTGTTTTCACGAACTACTTCATAGTTTTGTCTCAGGGACTCTCAATTGATTTTATTGAACTTGTCATATATATTCCCTTCATCTCCCTTATAAGCATGATACCTGTGACAATCAACGGACTCGGGTTGAGAGAGTGGGCGTATATGACTTTTTTCACCACAGCCCTTAAAGAAGAGACCGTGGCTCTTTCTCTCTCATTTTACATAATAACGGTTATATTCAGCATTTTGGGAGGGATTTTCTTTTTAACCGAGAAAAAAAATATAAAGGAGAAGATATGAAGAAGTTTTTGTTTCTGATTTCCGCACTTCTGCTTACAATTGCTTTTACGCAGGCAGGCACCATACTCGACAGAGAGTACAGAAGCATCTTTCTCGACAACGGACTTGAAGTCATAATGATAAAATCCGGAAGCGAACCGATAGTGACGATTGAGATAGCCGTCAAAAACGGCGCATATACTCAGACACCCGAAAACTGCGGTCTTTCTCACCTCTATGAGCACATGTTCTTCAAGGGAAACAAAAAATGGACATCTCAAGAGGATTATGCAAAGAGAATACGCGAGCTTGGAATAGTTTACAACGGCATGACATCCAATGAGGCGGTCAGATACTTTTTCACACTGCCTTCAAGAAACGAAGAAGAGGGGATAGAGTTTATGGCTTATGCGATAATGGACCCCATATTCGACACATTGGAGCTTGCAAAGGAGATAAATGTTGTTTTGAATGAATTTAACAGGGACTTTTCGGAACCCTCATACATATTCTACCAATTGAATGAAGAGGCGATGTTTGAAAAATTTTTCTATAGAAAAAATGCCATAGGCGATAAGAGCGTCATTGAAAATGCCACTCAGAAGCAGATGTTTGAAATCAAAGACAAATATTACATACCAAACAATTCGGCTCTTATAGTTGTGGGAGATATTGACTTCAATAGAACAGAGAAACTTGTCAGAAAATACTTCTCAAAATGGAGCAGAATGGAGAACCCTGATTTTGATTTTCCCGAACACCCGGAGCTTGAATCAATCAAGAAAGTATTCACTGTGCAGAATGTTTCTGCGACCGACCTTATGCTTACTTTTAGAGGCCCCGATGTCGGAAAGAACAATGAAAAGACATACGCCATAGACCTTTTATGCGAAATAATGAAGCTTAAAAGCCTGCCTTTATATACAAAACTGGTCAACGAGGGCATTGCATACGATTACTATCTCGGCTACTATACTCAAAGGGACGGCGCAACAGTGACTTTTTACTCCTCTTCCCCCGCCGAGAATGCTTTGAGGGTAAAGGATATTTTTTTTGAGGAATTGAATCAAATTTATCAGTCAGATTTTTTAACCGACGAAATACTGAATCAGGCGAAGGAGAGAGCTGAGATGAATTTCTATCAGGACATTGAATCATCCGTTGATTTTGCCCTTGGTGTAGGATTTTGGTGGTGTGTTTCCGACATAGATTATTTTCAGAATTATCTTCAAAATCTGAAGAAAGTAAACATAGAGGATATCAAATCCGTTATGAAGGAGTACCTGATAAACAAACCCTATGTCGAAGGCATAATGACTGATGAAAAATCCGCTAAAGAAATATTCTCAAGTAAAGGAGAAATAAAATGAGAAGGCTTATTTTGATATCATTTTTATTTGTTGTATATATCTCTCTATCTGCAAAGGCTGAAATTCTGAATTCATCATTCGGAAAAAATCTTATTTACGATTATTCGAAAGAGAGAGAGATTTCAACAATCACATTTTTCTTTGACGGCGGCTCAATGAATTCGACCCTTGATAATGCCGGGATTGAAAAATTCATATTTGAAGCAGTGCAGAAGGGAACGAAAAAATATTCCGAATCAGACATCAATTCGATGATGGATAGGTTCGGGATGCGAATCAATGTAACAACCAATTATGATTATTCCGCTATTAGTTTTACGGTATTCAGCAGGCATTTTGAAGAGGCGCTTGATGTTGCCGCAGATATGCTGGAAAATCCCCTATTCCTTGAGAAGAATGTAAATATAATCAGAGAAAGGATGATAGAGGCGATCAATGCCAAAGAGACAAATCCGGATGAACTGATATGGCTTCGGCTGAATGATTGGTTTTTCCGCCAGCATCAGTACCTCGCACTTCCCGACGGTTATGTGGAATCTGTTTCAAAAATAAGCGCTGATGAAATGAGAAACCACCTCGATTTTCTGACCAAGAAAAATAAGGTAGTTGTTAGCATTGTCACCGGAATACCAAGAAAAGAGCTTGAAAACAAAATCAAGGATAAATTCTCTTTTTTGAAAAACAATGACAGCTGGCAGAAGAGAATGCCTTCAGAGTTTAAGAATCTGGGGCGCGACACATTGATTCAGGAAAAGAAAAAGAATCTGGAGACAAGCTATGCCGCATGCAAATTCAACCTTCCATCAGTCACAGATAATGACTATGCCGCCGCAAGAATCGCGATGTCCATACTCTCGAAGAGAATCTACGAAACTCTGCGCACAAAACACGGACTCACATATGCGGCTTACATGGGAGCATCGGACAAGAAAGTCAATTACGGAGTATTTTATGTTTCAACCACTTACCCCGACAGCGCCATTTCGCTTTTCAGACAGGAGATGGACAAGGCAAAGAGAGAGGGTCTGACTCAGAGGGAGATTGATGATTTGAGGAACCTTTATGAGACTTCGTTCTATATGGAAAACGAGAGGTCTGACTCAAAAAGCTTCAACAACGGATACAATTACATGGTTTACGGCGATTTTGATCATGACGCAAAGTTCATGAAAAAAATCTCTAAGATGAAACCCGCCGATATCACAGGAGTTCTCAATAAGTATATTAAGGATTACCAATTTTTAATTCTCACAGGGGAATAAAAAAAGGAAGCAGGATTCATCGGTTAATGTAGTAGTAGTACCGATAAAGTTAGGCCTGCTTCCACTATCAACTTTAATAATTTTTCAAAAAATGTCAAGAGCGTATTTATTTTTTTTCGACTCTGAATGTTCCATTCGGTTGAATAAGATTCATGGCTGTCACATTGTTTCCCTTAACTTCAAATGAAACGGCAAATCCGGTCAATTCCTCTATGCTGAACGAATTCATTTCTTTTGAAAGCAGAGTGTATTGCGGCTGTCCCGGTATCGTCATTTTGAGTTTGCCTGAAATTAAGTCAACTGCAATTGAGAAATCCTTTGTTGCGTAAATGCCTGTAAACTTTTCCAGATACTCTTTTGATGTGAATTCGCTCTCTGCAACTCTCTCAAAGCATATTTCTCCAACACTCATTTCAAGAGGCGCATATACCTTAGCTATGCTCCCGTCAGAAGCAGATTCAAAACGGAATTTCATCTCCATATCACCGAGCATCTTCGATTTGCCGGAGAATACATCGTAATGATAATGATTTAAGTCCATATCAAGAATATTGTATTTCAGATGGAGTTTTCCATTTTTATAATCAATTTTCATCAAACCGTATCCTTTATTTTCGTAAGTTCCCGCATAGCTATTCAATGAGTGCGAGGATTTTGTATTTTTCACTCTTTGTTCTACAGCGCTCTTCACGACTTCCTCCGCTTTATCCTCAGATGTTGCAATCCTCTCGCTCCAGTTGACAGGTTCAAGATTCATGAGTCTGTCGGAAATATAATAATTAATGATTGAAGTCAGCGGTGTTGCATTCATGTTTGTAAGCACAACAACTCCAAATGAGTCATCCGGGAAGAATGATACAAGAGCTGAGAATCCGTCGATATTTCCTCCATGGTGAACTATATAATGCCCTCTGTAATATTGAATGAACCAGCCCATCCCGTATGATGGGTAAGAATTCTCCTCACTGCCAGAGACAGGAGAGGCAATCATCTGCGGCGTCGTCATTCTGGCAAATGATGCATCGGCAATCAGCTGTTTTGAGTTCACATTTCCTCTGTTAAGATTGAACATAAGCCAGTTAGCCATATCAACCGCATTTGAATTTATTGTTCCCGCAGGGCCCATTGCCGGAAATTCCCTGAAAGGAATCTCTGTTATTTTTTTGTTATCCAAAAGATATGGCAGCGCGTAGTCTGCGGATTTTTTCGAATCATCTGTCGATAAATTTGTTTCATTCATGTTGAGAGGCACAAATATTCTCTCTTTGACGAAATCCTCCCATGTTTTCCCTGTCACCCTCTCCAAAAGAAGACCCGCTGTCATAAACATGTGATTCTGATATTGAAATGTTTCTCTGAGACCGGCGGAAAGTTCGAGATACTTCAGTCTCTTGTATATTTCCTCTCTTGTGAAAGAAGAGCCGTACCACATAAAGTCATGACGGGGAAGTCCGATTCTATGTGTCAGTAAATCTTTCACCAAAGCATTGTCAGATACACTCTTATCATTCAATTCAAAATCCGGCATGTATTTTGTGACTTTTTCATCAAAATCAAGATACCCTTCATCGGAGGCAATGGAGAGAGCTGTCGCTGTAAAAGCCTTGGTTGATGAGCCTATGCAGAAGAGAGTATTTTTCGTAACAGGGAGTTTTTCTTTCAGGTTCCTGTATCCGTATCCTTTTGCCAGAATCACTTCATTGTTTTTTACAACGGCAATTGATACTCCAGGTACATTGTGAGTCTTCATTACGGAATCCACAAAAGCGTCAACATCCTTTATCAGAGCAGAATAGTCGGCGGTTTCGCCTGCTGAGAAAAGAGCCGCTGTCAAAATCAGAATCAAAACGAATATTTTTTTCACTGATCCTCCTTTTTTTCCTATACGCATTTAATCGGCTGAAATTACAAATTTGTCTTTTATTATATTGATTCTTCCGAAAAAAACAATTGTAAGTTATACTCATCACAACTGTCGGCATATTGTCTTGATAACTTTTTTATGTATAATGGTG
>JBFXGO010000046.1:0-16691 GCA_050239825.1 bacterium | reverse complement strand
TATGAATTCCCGAAAAGCATGTCATCCTACACCACCCCTGTCGATTCTTACCTCTACATCGTCTATCGGAAGGACTGGATTTCGAAGTAATATTTTAACTTATTAATTCCTCTTTCGATCTTTGTATTTTGACTGGTGACTTTGGACTCGTGACTGGGGATGGATTTGTTCCATCATTCTGAAGTCAACCCCACTTAATCTATCCTGAAGAACCTATCAAAAAAGTATAAACCATACCCCGTCCCCAGCATAAGTGTAATTATAAATACCCCTTAGGTTATGAAATTCCGAAGCAACTCTCATATAAAAATGGTGATTTTTGGAACCACCGTCACTAAATTTCTTTTGCATTTTTACCAGCATACAAGCTTACTATTGTACCAGCATACTATTTTAGTCGTCGTATATAAACTACTTTGTTCTGGCAGAATGGGACATTGTCAAAGAAAAATTATACGTGAGATATGAGATTGATAAAACCTCACAAAAAATTAAATAAGTGAGGTTTGAAATCAACTCTCATTCAAAGAAAAACTATCAAATTAGCGGTTGACTTTTATTTTGCCAATAACCACTATTGACTTCATTTGCTCTCATCCTTATCATTTAGTTGTTCTTTGGCGGCGCTCTCCTTGTACCGATCATCGTATTCAGGCTTTTTGCCAAACGTACTGTTCTGTATCTCGGAGAGGGGAAGTGGGACCAACATCCTGATCGGCCTTTTTATGACCTATGACATAAAGGTCTTGTCCACTTCCCTCCGCCGTTTATATCTCATGCCTTCTCTTTTTACTTTGCAATACTATGTGCTTTTAGTATACGATGAACATCATAGATATTATAATAGAAAAAAAGATGAAAAAACTTGAGGAGAGAATGATGAATCTCTTGAAAATCTGAACAGAGAGAACATGTCCGGACTCGAGAACAGAATACAAGGAAAGATAAGGGCAGTTATGGCAAAAATTAATATTGAAGATGATGAAAATGAAAATATTTGAAGGAGGGTTTATGCTGTTGATTGTTATTCTTATCGCCTCGCTGGGACTTTACTCTCAACCAATCGAAATTCCTTCAGTTGCGGTGCCTCCTGTGATTGACGGAGAGTGCATACCTGAGGAATGGTCTGACGCAAAAAAATTTGACGGCAGGTTCGTGCAGATATGTCCGGATTTTGGAGTTATGATGGATGATTCAACCTACATCAGGATTTTGTGCGACAAAGAAAATCTTTATGTGCATATTTTTGCTGTTCAGGATACTTCAACTTTTATTGAGGTAAAGGGAACCAGGGATAATGCGTATGCTCAGGATGGGGTTGGCATTATAATTGACCCGCTCGGAAATAGAAAAGAGCTTTACATGATAATTGTGGGGCTCTCGGGAAACATAGGAGATTTTCGCAAAAGACGCTCCAATCTTGACAGTTCCGAGGATGTCACCTGGGATGGAAACATTGAGAGCGCTGTTAAAAAGAGCGGCAACGGCTACTCTGTGGAAATGAAGATCCCATTCTCCGAATTCCGCGTGGGAAAATCGGATGACCTTGTGTGGAATATCAATTTCTACAGGAAGATTCATTCCAGAGGAATGCAAGGCACCTTTATCGGAATGCCCGAACTCTCTAATGATGCAGAATATGATGCAATGTTTCCCGTGCTTATCAAGGGCGCAAAAACAACAGGCAAGACGGAAATAACTCCTTACGGAATATTCGGCGCCGTGATTGACTCTAATGTTCTTTCAGACGGAGATGCGGGATTTGACCTTAAATCTTCCGTCGGATCAAGCGGCGTTATTAACTTCGCATTCAATCCGGATTACTCGCAGATTGAGGGTGATCCGATAATGTTCGACAACAATCTCCAGTATGCCTTATACTATTCAGAATACAGGCCATTCTTTGTGGAAGAGACAAATGTCTTTGCATCAGAGCAGGAGATATATTACTCAAGGTCTATACAGAATCCTTTTGTAGCCGGAAGGTACACCTATAAGGATAATTCCCTCCAGTCGGGAGTCATACTTGCATACGACAGAGAGGATTCTTTAATAGGAAACACAAACGCAGTTGCTGGAATTGCAAGAATATCCAAACAGATTAAATCAATGGATTTCGGATTTATGGCTCTTGACAGATATGATATGGGAAATTCTTTAAATGAACTTGTTCTGATGCATGACTATGCCTATGACATATCCACGGGCAACAGTTTAAGCTATCTCTTGGCCGCACACTCTTCACAGGACAGCTCAATAGATTTATCATTAGAAAATTTAAAAGAAAATCTGATGTTTAAAGCCCAGTATGTTATATTTAAGAACAATTGGGCATTCATTGCAATGCACCAAGGGATAGGCGACTCATTCAAAAATGATCTCGGTTATGTAACCTGGACAGGCAAACAAATCTCTGTTGCATACATCCAGAAGGATTTTGTCTTCTGCGGCGGCAAGATAAGCAGGCTGACACCCTCTTTACAGTTTGTTTTGGAGGGAGATTATGATAATTATGGAAATTATCTCACGAAGAATACTGATTCTCTTGAGTATACTGTAGATGCAAAGATAGCTTCAAATTTTTTTCATAACGGATACGGACACATCATTTTGAGAACTGCGAAAGCGTACTGGGCGGATACATACTTTACCGCCGAAAAAATATTATCTTATGCGCAGATGAACATTACCGATAAAATAGTTTATGACATAAACATCAACGGCGGAACCAGAGTGGATTACAACTATCTCAGAGTCGGATACTATTCCAACGGAGCATCCAACATTAACTTCAATCCCTTCCCGTTCATCACATTGAATACTGGAATATCCTATGACCTCTTTTACGCAGATACGGCAAAATATGCGCTGAATTCAAAAGATGTGGGAGACGCGGTTTACCAGTGGAAGTCGGTAGCGGCAGATGCAGGAATATCATATAATCCGACCAACTCCCTCTCTATAAGGTCACTCTTTCAAAGGCAGATAGCGAGATTTGCTCCGAATTACTATACTCCGGAGGAGTTCTTTGAAAAGGATATGAAAATATTCTTTGTGTGCGAATACAAACCGTCGGTCGGCAATGTTGTTTATTTAGGCGGCAGGTATCCGGAAAATCTGATATTTTTCAAATTCACTCACAGGTTTACCCTGTGAAGTTTCAATAGCCGCGTGATTGGAGGGGCAACACCCTCCTCACATCGGCAATGTTCTTTTTTACATTGTCGGAATTTTTCTCATCAGCCCATATTTGAGCTTTGCCAAGCATCTCTTCTCCCGTCGAATCTCCGCATAAAATAAGCGCTCCGGCATAGTACGGGAGGGTCTCAAAATAAATCTCGGTTTCATTTCTTTTTTCCGCTTCATTTAAAACCATTTTGGCTTTCTCCATGCAGAGTTTGTAATTGCCCTGCAAAAATGCGCAGTTTGCGGCAATCTGTTCAACATCAATCCATCTTTCAGGAATGTTTGATTTTACAAGCTCCTCTCTCGCCATCAGAATGTAATTCTCTACATTCTGAATTTGTTTTGATTCAATTCCGAGAAGCGCGAGATTTAAAATCCATAGAAATCTTGTATCTGAATGCTTCACTTTCAGAGATATTTCAAGAGCCTTTTCATAGAGTTCGTATGCAATGGCGTAATCCTTCATAACATGCATCAAAACTCCCATGTTGCCGTAAATGGATTCAAGTAGGAGAAGAAAATTGTTCTTTTCAGCCAAAATTCTTGCGCTTTCAAAAAGCTCCAAGGCCTTATTCATGTCTCCTCTGTTGAATTCCATTCTTGCAAGCTGCGAGAGAATGACTGTCTCCGAAACCGAATCCTTCAAAATGCGTGCCAAGCCGATTGCCCTCAGGCCCATATCCATTGCCCCTGCATACTCTCCCCTGTCACGTAGCCTCATGGTTAGAACCTTCATAGCCTTGAGTTCCTCTCGTTTTCTGTCCTTCTCTTTCAGCAAACTCAAGAATTTTTCATTTATCTCCACGGTGTAATCCACAGTATACCGCCCTGGCGGCATCATCTCTATCATTTCCGAAAGAGCGGCGTATGCGCTTATCATATCATTGTTTTCAATCGCGCGGCGATGTATAATCCTGTATATGTTTTCAACTTTCTCATAATCACCCAGCTGTCTGTATGTTCCTCCGAGTTTAATCTTTTTAAATTCGCTTATTTTTCCGTTTTCAAAGAGCCTAAGTGCTCTATCTGCATATTCCAATGCGGAAGAATCACCGATAATGGCCATTGCGAATGCCGCCTCATCAATCAGATAAAATAAAGTCTCTTCGCTCTTTGCATCAGAGGCTGAAGAAGAGGCGAAAGAAATGATTTGAGAGTTGTCTCCCTTGAAAACTAAAAACTTCAAGGTCAAAAGAAGCGCTCCATCGGAATCAAGCAGAGATTTTTCACTGTTAAACAGCTTTTCAGCCTCCTGATATCTGCCCTCCTTCAAAAGAAGAGTGATAATGTCAGTCAGAACCTTTTGGGTCTTTTCAATACGGAATAAAATCCCGGCATAGTAGAGAGCCATTGAAAATTTTCCATCCTCAATAAGTTCTGAATACCTTTTCAGCAGATTCTTGGATTGGGCGAGATCTCCGCTTAAAAAAAAGTGCCTTCCCGCTTCAAGGTCTTCCTTTGATGCGGTAAAGCTTTTTGCCGCAAGTCTGTGCAGGCTTGTCTTCTCTTTATCAAGTATTGACTTATATACATGCTCTCTGACAATGTCATTCACAAAGGATACCTTTCTCTCCCTCTTTTGAAGTATGTTTTTCTGAACAAGTTCCATAATTGTTTTTGAAACGATTTCAATTTCACTTTCCCGCAGGATTTGCATCAAAATGTCTTCGGGGCATCCGAAGTCAAAGACCGAGGAAATTTTGAGTATGTTTCTTTCGAGAATAGAGAGAGATGAAAAGACCATCTGAACCGATGAGGAAATCTCTGATGAAACAACGCTCTTGTTCTCATTCAAATCCCACTCTCCAAGATAATTCATCTCTATCTGGTCATCTCCCACAAGAGATTTGAAGAATGCAAGCACAAAGTATGGATTTCCGTTTGTTTTTTTGAAAATAGCATCCGAAAGAAATGCCGAAGGCTGTATTCCCGTTCTTGTCTCTATCATTCCTGAGATTCCGTCGGCATTGAAAATTCCCAATTCTATATCTCCCTTCATTGCAGAAGAGATAAGAATTGCCTTTATTGTGACTGATTCATTGAGAAATTCTTTTACTATAATTGAAGATTTTTCATCAAGTTTTTCATAATTGTCTATGACAAGAATTCGTTTTTCGCTTTGAGCAAGCATGAATTCAAGGAACTTCCTGTAAGCCCCCTCCTTTGATGTTTCTTCATCAACATCCAAATTCAGAATTTTCAGAATGGAATAATCGTTTAATGTGTCTGAATCCGAGATATTCAAATAGAGGGCATTCACATTTTTCTCGTAAATAAATGAAGAGACAAAGTGCGTCTTACCGGATCCGCTCTCGCCGGAAACCACCACAGATGTCTTCTCTTTTAAAAGAGATTCGAGATTCTCCATCTCCCTCTCTCTTCCGAAAATAGGAAGATAGAGCGGCACAGAGTGTTTTCTGTATTCTTTAAGGCGGTACAGATTTACAATCCCTATACCTTTAAGGTTCTCGCTTCTGATAAATTCACCGGAAACGGATGAAGTCTCCTCCAGAATCTCTTTATCGAAGAGCATCTCTCCCATTCTTGATTTTGCGGCGATTCTCGCGGCTCTGTTTATAGATTTGCCTATAAGATTGTATTCGCATCTCTCTTCGCTTCCAGTAAATCCGTTGAACATGTAGCCGGAAGTAAAGCCCCCAAAAATCCTATCCTTGATGGAGGATGAATCAATATCCGCAACGAATTCCAACATTGATTCTACAGGATTGCATTTTGCATCAAGAACTCCGGATAGAAAGAAGAGCCTTATCCCTTCCGGATACTTTTCAATCTTGTTCAAATAGAGCCGTCCTTCAGCAAGTTTCAGGATGAATGGTATGTCCCTCTCTTCGGCAAAAAGGAATAAAACTGACGAGAACGCAAATGAACCGTAATCCAGACTGCATGTTTCAAACACCTTTGATATGGATCTGTCAAGCAAAGTGTGAGATCTTTCCCCAGTCGGAATGGCATCCACGCTTTTCCTTTCAGAGGTGTTCACATTGTAGCTCATTATATCGGAAGTGTGCTCTGCATTCATTGCCCTCTCAACGCAATCTCCCTTTGAAAGAATGAGATACCCGCCGTTGAATTCATAAGCTTTGAAATCGATTTCACCGAACGAGAGACCTCCCCGAATGCTTAAAACCCCGCTGTTTCTTGTGAACTCAATAATCATCTCCATTGACCTTGCGGCAGATTCAAATTCCGAGAAAATCGAGAGTATGGCGTCTCCGCTGTATTGAAGTATGTCTCCGCCGTTTGAATATATTGTCCTGGAAAAAAAATCAAAATGAGAGTTTATAATGTCCCGAATCTTCTCTGCGCCTTCGAATCCTCCGCTCATTAAAGATTCCGATATCTGCGTGAAACCGGATATGTCTGCGAAAAGAGCATAAAACTCTCTTTTGAGGGAAAGATTTTCGGAATTGAGAAGACTACTGAAAATTTTCGGATAAAATTCAGGTTTGGTTTTTCCCATCTTAAAATAATACACCAAATAAGAAAAAAGTAAAGAAGAAATCCCCCCTCTGTAAACGGCAACATAAATATCGACTGCCTCCACATAGTGAATCAATTTCTATTCTTTTCTATTGACTTTATATAATATTTTAATAATATATTATTTATATAGCTATTAAAAAGGAGTCGTTTATGTTTATCGACAAAACTGAGTACAGGGGAAAGCCCGTAATCATTCTGAAAAGAAATGAGAATGACCGGTACCCCTTCTCATTCGGCTACTCAAAGGCGAAGTTGATTCTTGATGCAATTGATGACATCAAGAAATTTGTCTCTGAGTGTGAAAAAAACGAAGAGAAGAAATAGCGCTCTGCATCTCTTCTGCAAAGATTGAAAGCATGGCACGATGCAGGCCGATTTGATTGTTAGGAGAGTCTCTTATAGTTACGAAAACACATTAAGATGAAAATCTTATTTATAACTCAATATTATACACCTGAAATGTGCGCTCCAAGCGCCCGTATAAGTGAGCTTGCAAAATATTGGGCGAAAGATGGGCACGAAGTAACCATAATAACTGCAATGCCCAACCATCCGGATGGAATAATACATCCGAAATACAAATGGGAGTATTTTACGGAGGAGCATTCTAACGGAGTGAGAATTCTGAGGGTTATTCTTTATGTAACACCCAATAAGGGATTCATTAAGAGGATATTTTCTTTTCTGTCATTCATGGTGACCGCTCTTGTTACAGGCCTGTATGTAAACAAGCCTGATGTGGTTGTGGCGACTTCGCCCCAGCTTTTTGTGGGAATTTCCGGGTATATTATTTCAAGACTCAGAAGAATCCCCTTTGTGTTTGAAGTGCGCGATATATGGCCCCAGTCGGCCGTTGATCTGAAAATGCTGAAGATAAGAATGATAATCCGCCTGATGGAGAAACTGGAGCGCCTTCTGTATGCAAAATCAGCCCTGATAATAACGACAACTCCTCTGCAGAGAATCAATATCCTCAAGAAATGCTTTCCCGGAAAAACAGTGGAATGCATACCAAATGGAGTTGACCCGGAACGGTTCGATGTAGCTGAAAAAAAGAATATAATATGGAAGGACGGGATAAAAAAAGGTTTTGCTGTTGCATACATTGGAACCATAGGTTTATCGCACAATCTTGAAATCCTTGTCCAAGCCGCATCAAAAATGAAAGATAAAAACATTTTCTTTTTCATAATCGGAGACGGAGCGCAAAAATCTAAAATTGCGGATTCAATAAAACAGAAAAATCTGAGCAATATATTTTTATGGGATAAAATCCCTCTTGAGATGGTGCCGTACGCTATGCTTGAAGTTGATGCCGGCCTTGCTCATGAGAGGGACCTGCCTATGGCAAGAGAAATGTACCCGGCAAAGATGTTCGATGTTATGGCATCCGGCAAGCCGATTCTTATAGGTATATACGGAGTCGCCAAAGAGCTTGTAGAAAAAAACAAGACAGGAATTGTATTTAAATCAGACAGCGCGGATGACCTTGTGAAAAGCATAGAGACTCTCATGGCCAATCCAAATCTGTGCGAAGAACTGGGCAGAAACGGCAAGAGGTTGGTATATGAAAAGTACAATAGGGAGAGTCAGGCGCGGGAATATGCATCTCTTATGGAGAGAGTTATCCGGCAATAAAAAAATTCGCTTGACAAGGAACTTTATTTGTGATATAAAGAAGCCCACGAGACAGCAGTGATCTAAAAAAAAGAAAAAAAGAAACATACCTCTTGACAAATTTGAAAAATTTGATATACTAATCATCCCCTTTTTAATAAGGGTTGAAATCAGAAAAAAAGATCTTTGAAATAATGTGCACTACCACACCATACCAATCGAAAAATAAGTCAATTTTTTTTCGGAGGGTTTGATCCTGGCTCAGGACTAACGCTAGCGGCGTGTCTTAGCCATGCAAGTCGGACGGGCTTATAGCAATATAAGTCAGTGGCAAACGGGTGAGTAACACGTGGGTAATCTACCTTTAGGTGTCGCATAACAGGGGGAAACTCTTGCTAATTCGGCATAACACCGTTTTTACATATGTAGAGACGGTCAAAGCAGGGGATCGCAAGACCTTGCGCCAAAAGATGAGCCCGCGGCCCATTAGCTAGTTGGAGGGGTAACGGCCCACCAAGGCTTCGATGGGTAGCCGGCCTGAGAGGGTAACCGGCCACATTGGAACTGAGACACGGTCCAGACTCCTACGGGAGGCAGCAGGCTAGAAAATTGGGCAATGGGCGCAAGCCTGACCCAGTGACGCCGCGTGAATGATGAAGGCCTTCGGGTTGTAAAGTTCTTTAGACAGGGAAGATGGGGTGCAATGTTAATACCATTGCATCTTGACGTTGTACCTGTAGAATAAGCTCCGGCTAACTCCGTGCCAGCAGCCGCGGTAATACGGAGGGAGCAAGCGTTGTCCGGAATCACTGGGCGTAAAGGGAATGTAGGTGGATAGGTTAGTTGGATGTGAAATCTTACGGCTCAACCGTAAAACTGCATCCAATACTGCCAATCTGGAGTGCAGGAGAGGAGAGCGGAACTCCTAGTGTAGCGGTGGAATGCGTAGATATTAGGAGGAACACCAAAAGCGAAGGCAGCTCTCTGGCCTGTTACTGACACTGAAATTCGAAAGTTGGGGGAGCAAACAGGATTAGATACCCTGGTAGTCCCAACTGTAAACTATGGGTACTAGACGTGGGGAGAAATCTCCGTGTCGTAGCTAACGCATTAAGTACCCCGCCTGGGGAGTACGGTCGCAAGACTGAAACTCAAAGGAATTGACGGGAACCCGCACAAGCGGTGGAGGATGTGGTTCAATTCGAAGCAACGCGAAGAACCTTACCTGGGTTTGACATCTAGGGAACCCTCTGGAAACAGAGGGGTGCTCCGCAAGGAGAGCCCTAAGACAGGTGCTGCATGGCTGTCGTCAGCTCGTGCCGTGAGGTGTTGGGTTAAGTCCCGCAACGAGCGCAACCCCTGTCGATTAGTTGCCACCAATCTTTATGATGTTGGGCACTCTATCGAGACCGACGGCGACAAGCCGTAGGAAGGTGGGGATGATGTCAAGTCAGCATGGCCTTTATATCCAGGGCTACACACGTCCTACAATGACCGGTACAAAGGGAAGCAAGACCGCGAGGTGGAGCAAATCCCAAAAAACCGGCCTCAGTGCGGATTGCAGTCTGCAACTCGACTGCATGAAGTTGGAATCGCTAGTAATCGCAGATCAGCACGCTGCGGTGAATATGTTCTCGGGTTTTGTACACACCGCCCGTCACGCCATGGAAGTTGGGAACACCCGAAGTTATCCTACCGCAAGGTGGATGCCTAAGGTGGAATCAATGACTGGGGCGAAGTCGTAACAAGGTAGCCGTACGGGAACGTGCGGCTGGATCACCTCCTTTCTAAAGGGATTTCTGTTAAAGGAAATCGCAATATCAGTGGTAGTGCACATTTTTTTATTTTATAACTCTAAAGTAGATTTAACTGGGCCTGTAGCTCAGTTGGTTAGAGCGCACGCCTGATAAGCGTGAGGTGGTTGGTTCAACTCCAACCAGGCCCACCATTAAAAGGAAGGTAATGATGAAAAAATTTATTTTTGTTATAATTGTCTTATCTTCATCCATCCTATTTGCATCTATTTCCGAATGGAATTCTCTAAAAATCGACCCCACAATGACTGATGATCCAAACTCTTTTTTAACATACCCATCTTCACTTATTGAATCTGAGCAATTTAAGGCTATTGCTTCTGTTGACTATTATAATTCACAAGTGAATGCTCTGGCGCTTTTTGATAATTATTGGGGGAGGCTTGGAGTCTATGTTGAAAGGACTCAGAATATATTGAGGGATTCCATGATAAAAAATATTTCCGGCCGGGATATTGTGCCTGTCATTCTCGGTATATCCGCAGGAAAAAAAGTTAAAAATTTCAATTTTGGCATAGCCTTTGCAGGATATAAAATCGACGAATATCTGAAAGATAGGATATCTCCATACAATAACACGACCCTCAATATGTCTGAATTTTGCATCAATCCATCAATAACAATGATTATAAACGATATGCTCGCAATAGATTTTGCGGGAGATGTGACAATTCTTTCTGCCGGCTCCGATGATGTGAATAGAATTATTAAAGCCGCCTCTCCTCTTGGATACAAACTGAGCGGCAGAATTACACAGCTGTTTGCCGAAAACAAGATAACTGTCTCTGCTAAATATTCAAAGAATCCCTACGGACTTGAAGAGTTCCAGCAAGGCGAGACTTCCGGAGATGTGGAATTGAATTCCGAGGATTCTCTCTCAGTAAAAGTTTTACTCAGTTTTGAATCATTTTCTTATGTGAGCGCATATTTGTCCGCCGCGTATGAGCAGAGTGTCAGCTATTCCAAGCTTTCTTTTGTGACAGGTTCTGAAAGCGAAGAGAGAGTAACAATCTCTAAATTTCCTGTTCTTTCAACCGGATTTGCTTTCTATGTCAATAAGATTGTTTCGCTAAACGCGGGTGTCTCCGGATGCTGGAAGAGCGTTGTGGTTGAAGATGCTCCGCTTCTCTCTCCGGTTATGCAGACAGCCGGTTTTGAGTATGACATGAGAACCGGAGTGGTTCTTTCTTTTGACAATTTGAGAATTGCTTTTGATCTCTCGAAAGAGATTTTTGAAATTCCTTATATTCTGTCGGGAAATGCAATCAATGATCTTGACATGAACATAGGTATTTCATATACTGGTTACGAATTTTAGATCTTTTTCAACAAAATTTTGGGGGTATAGCTCAGCTGGGAGAGCACATGCTTTGCAAGCATGGGGTCAGCGGTTCGATCCCGCTTACCTCCATTTTTTAGGGACGGTGGTTTCAAAAAGCTGCATTTTTTCAGGAGGCACACATGCCGAGAACAGGGCGGATTGAGATTGAAAATTCCTTTTACCATGTAATGTGCAGAGGGCAAAGAAAAGATAAAATATTCTTATGCGATGAAGATATGGATTATTTTATTTCTCTTTTGAAAAAAACTCTGAAGCGAACCGACATAGAGTTGTATGCTTTTTGTCTGATGCCAAATCATTACCATTTACTTGTAAAAAGGAATAAGGATAAAATAGAAAAATTTCTTAGAATAATAAATACCAGATATGCCATTTATTTCAATAACAAATATGGATTTACCGGTCATGTTTTTCAGGATAGAGCAAAAATCTATATAATTTTGAACGAGAAATATCTTTACACAATAGTTCTTTACATTCATAATAATCCGTTGAAGAAAGGCTTTGTTACAGATCCCTGCGATTACAAATATTCAAGCGCTATGTCGTATAAAATTAAACACTCTGACTCGATGATAACATATGTGAACAAAGAAAAACTTTTTGATTATGACAAATTGGTAAACAAAAAAGATGATTATTACGGAGAAGAAAAAGATTTCCTGAAACTCGAAAAGAGAAAGCCGAGGAAGAATAAAAGGTATAAAAAAAGACGTACTGAAGATGAAAAGCTGCAGTTGGATTTCGAATATCTTTCAAACAAAATTTCTTGTGAATCAGAAAAAGAAAAAAGAAAACAAGTTGCCAGAAAACTCTATGAGAAAGGTTATACTGTCAATGAAATTGCAGTCATTTTTAAAAGAAATAAATGCACGATAAGTAAATGGATAGGCGAATAAAAAAGCCAGCTTTTTGAAACCACCGTCCCTAAAATTTTTTCTCTTGACAAAAATTTATTTTTAGCTATACTATGCAAGCGGTCGGAGGAACATTATCCCTCCCAAAAAATAAAAAAATAAAAAAACGCAATTTAGCTCTTGACAAATTTCTAAAGTTTGATATAATAATCATCCTTTTAATTTTGATTACTTTGAAAGTTCTTTGACATTTTGATTTCTGTAGGAATGCATCTTATGGATTAAGATACTAAGAGTATATGGGGAATGCCTTGGCACAGATAGGCGATGAAGGGCGTAGCAGGCTGCGATAAGCCTCGGGGAGCCGTCAAGCGGGCTTAGATCCGAGGATTTCCGAATGGGGAAACCTGATACGATAAACTCGTATCGTCCCTAAATAAATACATAGTTTAGGGTCGCCAACCCAGAGAAGTGAAACATCTCAGTAACTGGAGGAAAAGAAAACAAAAGTGATTTCCCAAGTAGTGGTGAGCGAACGGGAAAGAGTCTAAACCCAGACATACGTGATAGGCTGCAACCGTTGTATGTCAGGTGTCGCGGGACCTGAGTGGTTAAGTGCAGTGAGACCAAAAGGTTACAAATCATCTGTATAGCAGAACTGTTTGGAATGACAGGCCACAGACGGTGAAAGCCCCGTATGCGGCATGCAGGTGACCTTTTTCAGGTATCCCAAGTACCACGGGACACGTGAAATCTTGTGGGAATCCGGGAAGACCATTTCCTAAGACTAAATACTAATCTGTGACCGATAGTGCACTAGTACCGTGAGGGAAAGGTGAAAAGAACCCCTGGCGGGGAGTGAAATAGAATCTGAAACCATATACTTACAATCAGTCGGAGGGCTACATTCCGGGCAACCGGAGTATGCCTGACGGCGTACCTTTTGCATAATGGACCGGCGAGTTGTCGTATGTTGCAAGGTTAAGTGAAAGTAATCACGGAGCCGTAGCGAAAGCGAGTCCGAATAGGGCGTTTAGTAGCATGCTGCAGACCCGAAGCTGAACGAGCTATCCATGAGCAGGGTGAAGTCTCGGTAACACGAGATGAAGGCCCGAACCAGTAACCCTTTAAAAGGTTTTGGATGACTTGTGGATTGGAGTGAAAGGCTTAACAAGTTCAGTGATAGCTGGTTCTCCCCGAAATAGCTTTAGGGCTAGCCTCGGATGGTTAGTATTGGGGGTAGAGCTCTGAAAAGGTTAGGGTGCCACAAGCATACCAACCCTTATCAAACTGCGAATTCCAATACTCAAAGTCCGGGAGTCAGGCAGTGGGGGCTAAGCTTCATTGCCGAGAGGGAAACAACCCAGACCGCCAGTTAAGGTCCCAAAATATAGGCTAAGTGGTAAAGGATGTGAAATTACACAGACAGCCAGGATGTTGGCTTAGAAGCAGCCATACATTTAAAGAGTGCGTAATAGCTCACTGGTCGAGTGGTTTTGCGCCTAAGATTTAACGGGGCTAAGCCTATTACCGAAACTGCGGAACAATTTTGTTGGTAGGGGAGCGTTCTGTCAACGTTGAAGCGGTATCGCAAGGGGCCGTGGAGTGGACAGAAGTGAAAATGCCGGTATGAGTAGTGATAAAGCGGGCGAGAAACCCGCTCACCGTAAATCTAAGGTTTCCTGGGGAAGGTTAATCCTCCCAGGGTTAGTCGGTGCCTAAGTCAAGGCCGAAAGGCGTAGTCGATGGATAACAGGTTAATATTCCTGTACCACCAATTTTTCGTTATTACTGAAGTGGGGGCGCAGAAGGGTAGACCTACCAGCTGTCGGATGCTGGACTAAGCCCGTAGGAGGAAGGCGCAGGCAAATCCACGCTTTCATTAACTCCGAGAGGTGATGGCGAGCTCTTTACTGAGCGAAGTGGTTAATCCCATACTGACAAGAAAAGCCACGTAGGGAGAAAAGTTGGTGACCGTACCGTAAACCGACACAGGTGGATGAGGAGAAAATCCTAAGGTGCTCGAGTTATCTCTCGTTAAGGAACTCGGCAATTTACCCCCGTAACTTCGGAAAATGGGGGACCCAGATCTGTGATGAGACTTGCTCTTTAAGCGGATTTGGGGCGCAGAGAAATGGCTCATGCGACTGTTTATCAAAAACACAGGGCTCTGCAAAGTCGTAAGACAAAGTATAGGGCCTGACACCTGCCCGGTGCTGGAAGGTTAAGGGAAGAGGTTAGGGCAAGCAATTGTTCGAAGCTTTGAACCGAAGCCCCAGTAAACGGCGGCCGTAACTATAGACGCGGACCACTGTAGTTGTAAAATTTGGCTATATGCTGGAAAACCCGGTGTATCCCGGCCTACTCGCTCTTGAAATAAGAGGGCAGTGACAATGGCTCGGGTGCGGACAATCAGCAGGAAAGACTTTTTAGGAGGTCTCCATGAATAATGTTCCAGACGATATCGGCTTTTATCTTGCCGGTTTCGCAGACGGAGAGGGAAGTTTCAATGTCTCATTCAGAAAGAGCGATGATTATAAGCAGGGATTTAAAATATCTTTGTGCTTTAATGTGTCGCAGAAAGAGAAATTGATACTGACTCTCTTTAAGAAACACTTAAACTGCGGAACTTTGAGGCAGAGAAGGGACGGAGTGTGGTACTACGAAGTCAATAATTTGACTGCAATCAACGAACAAGTGATACCATTCTTCAAAAAATTCAATTTTCTTTCTCAGAAAAAAAAGCGCGATTTTTCAAAATTCTGTCAAATAGCTGAACTTGTCAATGATAATCAGCATTTGTCAGAAGAAGGAATCAAAAAAATACTGGACATAAGGAGAGAGATGAATGATGGCGGAAAGAGAAAATTCTCAGAAGCAGAAATTATTCATCAAAAAGAATCCTCAGAGACTACACGCCAAACGGTTTAAAAACCGATGATATAGTCCGGTCTTCATAGCGATATGAAGCTAACATAAACGAACGGTCCTAAGGTAGCGAAATTCCTTGTCGGGTAAGTTCCGACCTGCACGAATGGTGTAACGATATGAGCAGTGTCTCAACGAGAGGCTCGACGAACATTGTAGCGGCGGTGAAGATGCCGCCTACCCGCAATCGGACAAAAAGACCCCGTGAACCTTTACTGTACCCTGATACTGGGTTTTGGTAAGGTATGTGTAGGATAGTTGGGAGACTTTGAAGCCGGGGCGTCAGCTTCGGTGGAGTCAACGGTGAAATACCAACCTTATTTTATTGAAATTCTAACCTGTTTCTGTAATCCAGAGCAGGGACAATGTCAGGCGGGCAGTTTGACTGGGGCGGTCTCCTCCCAAATTGTAACGGAGGAGTGCAAAGGTTCCCTCAATGCGGTTGGTAATCGCATGTAGAGCATAAAGGTATAAGGGAGCTTGACTGTGAGAGCGACGGCTCGAACAGATACGAAAGTAGGCCTTAGTGATCCGGTGGTCCCGTATGGAAGGGCCATCGCTCAACGGATAAAAGGTACTCCGGGGATAACAGGCTGATTCCCTCCAAGAGTCCACATCGACGAGGGAGTTTGGCACCTCGATGTCGGCTCGTCACATCCTGGGGCTGGAGAAGGTCCCAAGGGTTGGTCTGTTCGCCCATTAAAGTGGCACGCGAGCTGGGTTCAGAACGTCGTGAGACAGTTCGGTCTGTATCCATTGCGGGCGTATGAAATCTGAGGGTGTGCTGTCCCTAGTACGAAAGGACCGGGATGGGCAAACCTCCTGTATGCCAGTTGTCACGCCAGTGGCATAGCTGGGTAGCAGTGTTTGTTCAGGATAACCGCTGAAAGCATCTAAGCGGGAAACCTACCCCAAGATAAGATTTCACTCTAGGTTTTACCTAGCGAAGGCTCCTGGGAGACTACCAGGTTGATAGGCTGCAGGTGTAAGCACAGTAATGTGTTCAGCCGAGCAGTACTAATAAGCCGAGCGTCTTAGTCCTTAAGTTGTATTCCTACAGATCAAATGTCATTAATATTTATATTAATGCCGGTGGCTATAGAGAAGGGGCTACACCCGTTCCCATTCCGAACACGGAAGTTAAGCCCTTCATCGCCAATGGTACTGCGTGGGCAACTGCGTGGAAGAGTAGGACACTGCCGGCATTATTTTTTAACCCGCCTATATGGCGGGTTTTTTTTTCGTAATTTTAATATTTACTAAAAATATTATCTGTGGTATATTCAATATAAACAATTCAAAAAGAGCCACAATGTCACTTGATTTCAATGTAGTCAATATTATAAACACTCTCTTATGCCTGACAATAGTCATAGCAGGATGGATAGCCTTTTTCCTGTTTTTTATCTCACATCTGATTACATTCTTGGGACTCGATTCTCC
>JBFXGO010000045.1:0-16874 GCA_050239825.1 bacterium | reverse complement strand
CTCTTAATATTCCTTTTAACTGCCTGATTCAATACTTTAGTGGGAACATTATATAAATCCGCCAAATCTTTATCTATCATTACTCTCTTGTTTCTCATAAGAAATATTCTTTTCTCTATTCTCTCAATAGGAATTATGCTTTTACAGGTAAATTCTTTTAGTGGTTTTTCATTATCATTGTTCTTTTCTTTTTTCATTCCCTTTACCTCCAAATTGTTTCTCTGATTTTATAATCAAATTGTAATGTTGTCAAGAATGATAACTGATAAAAACATAAAAGGAGGGTTTCAATCATTCAGGGACGGTGGTTCCAAAACGCACCATTTTATTTAAGATCTTTTATAATAGAGAAATGAACAGTAATTATTCTACTTTACAGCGACATATTCGGCTATGGCGGTTGACTGCAGAATTGACAAACCATCTTCTCTTATATCCTACAAATGCCGTAGAGACCGTAGAGACAAGGCATACCTTGTCTCTACATTTATACCGTATTTATGTATTTTTTTAAATGTATTCAACCAAATCTGCATACGGAAGGAGAATTTTTTTGAAGAAGACTCTCTGCCTCTTTATGTATCCCATTGTATTTCTGACTATCTCTTCCGCCATCCTCTCTCTGTCTATATTTCCTTCAAGGTACTCCATCGCCTCAACATATCCGATTATCGGTTTTCTGATAATGTCATCTGCGCTGTACCTTCTAAGAAGAGATTCAACCTCTTCCACGAGCCCTTCCGCAAGCATTCTTCGAGTCCTCTCTGCGACCCTCTCTTCAAGCACTCTCTTTTCCTTTTTAATGTATGTTATTCTGTCGAAACTTATCTCACGCCTCTTATGTTTTTTGAAATACCTGCTTATGGGAATACCCGTATCAAGATAGACCTCTAGTGAGCGTTTAATCCTCTGAGTGTCATTAACATTCAACTGCAAAGCTCTCGCGGAGTCCACATCCTTTAAAAAATCATACAGACCCGAGTTGCCTCTCTCTCTGTGCATTTCATCAATCATCTTCCTTGTTTCAAGTTTCACCTTTGGAATCTCGTCTATTCCGTTTATAAGAACATTCAGATAGAAAGGCGTGCCGGCGCTCACTATGACATTCTCCGCCTTTTCAAGAATTTTCAATGAGTAATTTAAAAATTCGCCTGCTGAGAATTCATCTGTTATTTCAATTATGTCTACAAGATGATGCTTAACTTCCCTTTGAAGAGATTTTGAAGGCTTGGCAGTTCCGATGTCAAAATATTTGTAAATCTGCCTTGAATCGCAGTTGAGAACTTCTATTTTTTCCCTTGACGCCCTCTCTTTTATATACTCTGTCTTTCCGGATGCGGTTTCGCCTATGAGAAGCTCTCTCATCTTCTGAACCATCGGCCCACTTCATCCTTGTCAAATGTGATGAATGTAGGCCTGCCATGCGGACAAGAGTAGGGATTCTCGCATAGAAAGAGCTGATTGAAGAGGTCTTCCATCTCATTTATCTTCAGCTTCTTTCCAGCTTTTATCGCCGCCTTGCATGCGATTATCTTGCTCACTTCTTCCGCCTTCAAACTGCTTCCGGTTTGCTTTATTTCCGTCAGAAACTCTAGAAAATCATTTTGCTCGAAATTCTCTGTGATAACTGCCGGAATCCCCTCCACAAGAAGCTTCATCTTGTCGAACTCCCTCACTGTGAATCCCCAGTTTTCAATTTTCAATTTATTTGAATCGTAAAAATCATACAATTCCGACGGAAGGCGCGCGATAAACGGGAATAACAACTGTTGGCTTAGAATCTTTCCGCTCTCTTTGACAACTCTTTCAAACATTATCCTTTCATGAGCCGCATGCTGGTCTATAAAGTAAAGCTTGTCTTTGAGATTTACAAGAATGTATGAATCATTGTACTGCCAGAATCTGCTGTATTCCTGAACTTTTGTTTCGCTCGTCTTTTCTGAAAGAACATAATCTACATCGGCGAAAAGAGATGACTCTTTGACAAATGATTCCGGCCTCTCAATTACAGTTGATATTTCATCATTGCGGTTTATCGTCTCCGAAGTTCTTTCAAAGAATCTAAGCGATTCCCTAACGCTCATGCTTACTGCTGAGAATACCCTATCCTCCCTGTAAAAGCGCACCTCTTTTTTCGCAGGATGAATATTTACATCAATTTCTTTTGCGTCAATTTCAATAAATAAAATGTATGGTGTAAAATGTCTGCTCAGTTGGCTTCCGAAGGGCATATAGACAGCCCTCTTTATCTGCGGATAAAGAACGCTCCTCTTATTTACGAAAACATAACTGAAATTAAATCTCTTATTGTCAAAAATAGGCGCCTTGCCGACAAAGCCGTACACTCTTATTCCTGCATCAAAATAATTGACTGTAAGAGCATTTCTGATGAACTCTTCGCCTTTTATTTCGGACATTCTTTTTTCAAGGGTAGCATTTTTCAGGTTGTATGAAACTCTACCGTCTGCTATAAGTTTGAAGGAAATGTCCGGATTTGCCATCGCAAGGTTCATGAACTCCTTCTCGCAGTAATTGTGCTCTACATTGTCTGATTTTAAGAATCTTTTCCTTCCCGGCATGTTTGAAAAAATATCCCTCACTGTAATCATAGTGCCGGCGGCAACTGAAGAAGGGATAACAGGCTCCGCCTCTCCGAATTTTATTGCTATGGAATTTCCTGTTCCCTCTTCCCTTGGAGATGATTCTATTTTGAAATCAGAGACAAGGGATACAGAGTTTAAAGCCTCTCCCCTGAATCCGTATGTCATTATTTCATGCATGTCTTCCGCTTTTGATATCTTGCTTGTGCTGTGCTTTAAAGCGGCAATTTTCAGATCACCCTCATCCATGCCGCAGCCGTCATCAATAACAGAGATAAGCGATTTACCGCCGTTTTCAAGAGACAATGTTATCTGGGAGGCTCCGGCGTCAATGGAATTCTGCATGAGTTCGCGGACAACCGAAGCAGGTCTGTCAATCACCTCGCCGGCGGCAATCAGCGAATAAACATTCTCCGGAAGTATTCTTATTTTCACTTTGCGGGTATTGAGACTTTAGGGAACGGATTTGCGGGCTTTGCAAGATAGAAGCCCTGTCCGAATTTTATCCCTATATCGCGGAGGACCTCATACTCCATCTCCGTCTCTATTCCCTCAGCGATTATTTCAGAACCGAGGCGTTCGGTGAATGGTATGAGAGTCTCCAGCAGGTCTTTCTTTATCAGGTTCTTGTGGATGTCTCTTATAAGGGCCATGTCGTATTTGAGAAAATCGGGCTTCAGCTCCGCTATTGTGCGAAGAGAAGAATACCCCGCTCCCATATCATCAATCGCTATCTTATAGCCCTTCTCCTTCAGTATTTTCACGGAAGTGTTGAATGCTTCATAGTCAGTTACCGCGAGTTTTTCCGTAATCTCTATCACGACATCATCTTTCTCTATATTGTTGTCGCGCAGGAAATTGTCGAACTTTTTGGATTTGAATTCAGGGTCATATACTCCCTTTGCGCTTGAATTGATAAAGAGTTTTTTACCGCCCAGCTGTTCTGGAAGATGCTTTATTGCATTTGTGCGGCATATTCTTTCGAGGTCGAGAAGCATATCGGTTTCAACAGCATAGGAGAAGAGTATCTCGGAATTTGAAAGGAAACTTGCATTGTTTACCCTTGCAAGTGCCTCATAACCGAGAATTTGGCCGCTTTTCAGATTGACTATCGGCTGATATACTGTGTCTATCTCATTATTTGCTATTATATATTCAAGATTAAGGTCCCTGTCAAGACGGGATTCTTCTTTCTGCATTTCAATTATTCGCTTCGCCTTCTCAATAGCCTGAAAAATAGTCCTCTCCGTTCTTCTGATAGGAGATTTTGTAAAGAATGAGTAGCCAAGCCTGAACACCCTTGTGGCGAATATGTAATTCGGCTCCCACCCGGGAAGCTCGTTCTCAACAACATCTTTTATTTTATACTGAATTCTCTCCACTTCGCTATTGGTAAGAGCATTTCCAAGCTTGTCTGTCGCGAGGAAAAGCAGTATTTCTCCGCTTCTTACACTGGCTAAAGTCATAATGGTATGAGCAGGCAGTATCTCTTTTTTCAGATTGTTTATTGAGTTGATTGTCTGCCGTATGAGCTTGTCATACAACTGCCATCCGTAAAGAGATTCAATATCCTTGGTGATGTCTATATATATAAGGGAGACTTTTCCGTAATCGTCAACCATCTTTCTTATTTCATCAAGCACAACCGGAAGAACCGGAAGCCCCGTGTTCATGTCAAACAAACAGCTCTTATACTTGAGCCATTCGGTGTGCATTTTGAAATAATCGTTCTCGTTCATCAGATATGCAGTATCTTGAAAATTTTATCCACTCTCTCTATGAGCTCCTCAGGAGAGAACGGCTTTGTTATATAATCTATGGCTCCTTCCTGAAGGCCTGTCAGTTTATCTTTGACATCTGTCTTGCAGGTCAGCATCGCCACAGGTATCTTTCTTGTTGATTCTTCCGTCCTCAGCATTTTGAGAATCTCCCAGCCGTCCATCACAGGCATCATGATGTCAAGAAGTATAAGCTCGGGTTTTTGCTTTATGGCGGTCTTTATTCCTTCTTCTCCGCTTGATGCTCCAATTACGGAATAATTCTCATTTTCAAGAATTATCTTTATCAAACTGATGATATCTTCATCATCATCAATGATAAGGATCTTCTTTAAATTGTTTTTTTCATGTATTTGCTTCAAATTCCCCTCCTATTTTCTTGATTGGCAGAACAATCTTAAAAGTGCTTCCTTTCCCTATCACAGAAGAGACTGATATAAAGCCTCCATGGGCTTCAATAATGATTTTAGCAATCGTGAGCCCGAGACCCATGCCGGGATACTTCTTTGACCTCTCCTGCTCAACCTGATAGAATCTGTCAAATATCCTCTCAAGCTTGTCATGCGGTATTCCTATGCCCGTGTCTTCGACTTTAATTACAGCATTCAATACATTATTCTCCAATTTTTCATAACCTGTTACTTTGATTTTACCATTTTTATCGGTAAATTTCAAGGCATTTACTATTAAATTGTCAAAAACCTCCGTAAGAGCGGCTTTGTCTCCAAGCAACGGATCATTTAGATTGTCTATGTCGTGCTCTATTGATATCGCCTTCTCGGTTGCCTCTTTCGAGTGCACCTGTATAATGGAATTTATAAGTTTTTTGATATCGAAAATCTCTTTTTCCAGCTGGAATGATTCATCTTTGGCATATTTGATTATCTGGTCAATTTGATTTAAAAGGTTGTCCACATTCTTTCTGACCACAACCAGTGCGTCTTTTTGAGTACCCTTGAGCTCGCCCATCTTCTCAGAATAAAGATAATCAAGATACCCTTTTATTTTAGTCATTGGTGATTTCAGCTCATGCGAGATATTTTCAATTACGCCTGTCTTCATTGTGTCCTTGTTCTTCAGCGCATTATTCTCCATCTGAAGAATTTTAATAAGCTTGTTTTGATTCTCCTCGTCTGACTTTGTTTTTTCAATGTTTCTCAAAATTGCATGGTAAAGCTCGATTATGTCATCATCAGCAAAATCTTCCTTTGATGAATGGTCATCTCCGCTTATATATTCAATGAGATTCTGCATATCCCTGTTTCGCCTCGCTTTCTGGCTGTAAAAGAAAAAAATCACGCTGAGGAAGAGAGATGTCCCCAGTATCAGAGAAAAAGCAATAATATAGTGAAAGAATGACGACATATCAGTGAAGACCAAAAGCATCGCCTTCGACTGGCTTGAGGTTTTGTTGAAACGGAAGGAATTTCTGAATTTCAGCAGATCATCTTCTTCATATCCTTCTTTTACATATAGAAAATGCCTGTTGTTAAAATCCTCTTTTTCAAATTCCACTATGTAAAGGAGATCATTGTCGTAAATCGCATTGCATGAGCCGCATGATGAATAGCATGAAAAAATATAATCGGCTTTGTCATGATAATACTTGTCAAGCACCTGAGAAAAATTCATGTATAAAAGATAAAAACCGACAAACCAGATAAGACCGAAGAACATTAAGACTATGATGGTAAAATCATAAACTTTCTTCGTGTTCATGTAAAGATTATAAGTATTTATGCAAAAATAGTCAAGGGGGCTATTGACACTGTCTGAAATTTATGTAAAATCTCATTCTCGCCGAAGTGGTGGAATTGGTAGACACGTCGGTCTCAAAAACCGATGATGGCAACATCATGCCGGTTCGATTCCGGCCTTCGGCATTTAACATGAAAATGTGAGAGCCACCACCCTTTCAATATCATTATGCTTCTTTAATGCGTCGGATGCGTCAGAGATAGTGCGTCCGGTTGTAAGAACATCATCTATAAGCAGTATCTTTCCGGCTTTCACTCTCCTCTTTCCCCCTAAAAACATTGAAGGCCTCTTTCTTCTTAATTCTGTCGGAAGTTTTGCCTGAGGGAGAGAGAGAAATCTCTGAGAAATAATATCTCCTGCCAGAGGCACTCCTGTAAGCTCCGACAGATTCTCTGCAAGGATCATAGAGTGGTTGTAAAATCTGTTGAACTTTTTGAAATAACTGAATGGTATATAGGTGATGTATTCAATATCCGAGAATTCCTGCTCAGTCATAAGTTTTTCATGCATCATTGCGGCTATGAACATGCCTATCTCTCTCCTGTTTGTGTATTTGAATTTCTTTACTATCATTGATGAAACATCATCATAATAGACGCATGAGCGGGAAAAATCGATTCTTATTTTTTTTGATGCGCAATCCCCGCATATGTATTCCCTCTCCTCAATGTGTCTTCCGCATTTCTCGCAGACATGCCTCGATACGAATTTCAGTTTGTTGTAGCATGATTTACACAGCGGAATTTCTCTGACGAAGAGTGTGTTCGAACAGCAGACGCACTTGAGAGGATATATCAGAGAGATAAGTTCGTTACCAATAATTCCCCCTATCCAGAATTATTTTATTGAGCAATGCTATCATCGCTGTGGAGGTGATAAGAGAGGAGCCTCCGTATGAAATAAAATTCAAAGGTATTCCCACTATTGGAAGAATGCCTATCGTCATTGAAATATTGAGCAGCATCTGAAGAGAAAGGACTGTTACAATCGTTCCCGCAAGAAGCTTTGAGTATCTGCTCTTTATCGAAGGATAGACGCTTACCGTGCGGTAAACAACGGCCAAAAGAAGGGCTGTAATTATTATAAATCCAAAAAATCCAAGTTCTTCGCCTATTACGGAAAAAATAAAATCAGTGTGTTGCTGGGGAATGAAATCAAGGCCTTTTTGAGTTCCCTTAAGGTAGCCGTTCCCCCATAGACCTCCCGAACCTATGGCAATCTTGGATTGAAGAAGATTCCAACCAAAGCCATGAATGTCCTTATGGGGTTCGAAATATGATAGAATCCTGACTTTTTGATACTCCTTCAAAAAACCCCAAAGCACAGGAGAGAGCCCGCCGACTATAACATTTAGAAAGACGGTCTTTATCATGTTCAGTATGTTCATCTTACCCCAATACAGTGCAAACCCAAGAAATAAAAGATATATAATCCATACCAAAGGAAAGAATGAGAGAACCACTGAAATCAGCGGCGTAAGAAGAACGGCGATGTAGAGGATTTTGACATCCGCAAGGTAAAGTATGAAAACAAGGATAGAGAGAAAAATAACCGATGTTCCAAGATCGGGCTGTATGAAGACAAAGGCGAACGGAATAAAAGCGATTAGAGTAGCTGTTAAAATCACATTGAGTTTATTTACATCCCTGCGTCTGTTTGAAAGATATCTCGCCAGGGCGAGAATGAGTGTAAGTTTTGCAAACTCAGAGGGCTGTAAATAAGCGAATCCGATGTCAATCCACCTGTCGACATAGCTCGCATTCATCAATTTTAAAAAGAGAAGAAGCACAATCGATAAAAAATAAAGGAGGTAGGATGATATGTAAAATACCTTAAGAGGCACAATCTGTATGAAGAAAAAGACCATCATTGAAACAGCCATCCAGAGAAGCTGTCTGTAAAAAATAAATAAATCCTGATTGCAGACGGCGGAAAAAACCATGAAGCCGCCTAAAAGGTAAAAACCTATGAGAGATGCAAATACAAGCTTGTCTATCTTTGCGCCCGCATTCATTTCAGCTCCATCCATTTGTCTGCTATTTTTGAAACCAGAGGAGCGGCGATTTCTCCCCCATGTCCGCTGTTTTCAAGCACCACAACACACACCACCTGAGGGTCATCATAGGGAAAGTATGAGACAAACCATGCGTGCGGAATTCCCATTGAATTCTCGGCTGTTCCGGTCTTTCCGGCTACAAGGCATTTTGATTTTTTTGCTCCGGCTCCTGTCCCTCCCTCTCCATTTACAGATTCAAACATGCATTTTTTTATGTAAGTCAGAGCATCCGCGTCAAACGGAAGCTTTCCGCTGATTTTAGTTTTGTAAGTAAATTTGATATCGGAATGCTTGTCTAATATAGAGTCGACAATGTGAGGAACTATCCTCTTTCCGTCATTCACTATTGAGAGCACAAATGAAGCCATCTGGAGAGGAGTCACAAGCAGGTCTCCCTGCCCTATCGATAGATTTGCCGTTTGTCCCATGCCCCAGCCGTTTTTGCCGTACTTCTTATTCAAGTATCTTGAATCAGGCACAAGGCCCTTTGATTCTTCAAGTATGTCTATTCCTGTTGAATCGCCGAAACCGCTCATATAAGCGTATTTTGCAAGCTGGTCAAGCCCTATCTTCATGCCGAGCTGATAGAAATAGACATCGCAAGATTGTTTGAATGCCTCTGTGAGATTAAGCTCATGATGAGTGCTCCAGCATCTGAAGATTCTGTTGGCAATCATGATACTCCCATTGCATTCCTGAAAGTAGGTGGAGGAATCGGCAATGTGAAGGTCTATACCTGCAAGAGTGGTGAGTATTTTGAATGTCGAACCGGGGGGATAGACGCCGTCCGAGCATCTGTTGAGGAATGGAGACAGAGGGTTTCTTCTCATATAATCCCATGTGTCCCTACGGACTCCGTATACGAATATGTTCGGATCAAATGACGGTTTTGAATACATCGATATAACTGAACCGGTCTTTGCATCAAGCAGAATAACGCATCCGCTCTCCTCTTCTTTTAAGAGCGTATCTATGTATGACTGCATCGCATGATTTATGGTAATATAGACATCATCGCCGTTCATTTTGTTAACGGCATTCTTCTTTTCAATCTCTCTTACAACTCTTCCCAAAGCATCAGTTTCAAAGTATGTGATGCCGTTTAGTCCCTTCAGATATTTTTCATACACGCGTTCAATCCCTGTCTTTCCTATGAAATCGGTTATGCTGTATCCGCTCTGCTTGTATTTTTCATACTCATTCTGCGTTATGTTGCCCACATACCCTATAGCGTGAGCATAAAGATAATCATAAGGATAGTATCTTCTCGGATGGGATTTTATAGACAAACCCTGATACAATCCCCCATTCTCTTCAATGAAAGTGACTGTTTGAATGTCAAGATTGCTCTTAAGCAAAACATCCCTCTCATCATATATGCGCGATATTCTGATAAGTGTATTTATTGATTCCGAAGGTATTGCGAGCAATTCTGAAAGATTGGAAATCGCCGCGGCATCCATATTTATCTTGTTCACTTCGCCGTAAAGAGAAAAGTATCTTTTCGAAGTGGCAACCGCTACATTGTCACTTGAGAATATGTTTCCTCTGACACTGACAATAATCTCTTTCTTAAAGCAGTTTTCCTCAGAGAGGGTGCGATACTGACTTGCTTTGAAAATCTGCAGATTTAAAAGCGCCAAAGCGGTAATCAATAAAAATACCGCAAGCAGAACAGACAAATCAAGAAGCTTGTTTTCTCTTCCCATGTTCATTAACCGCCTTTTGCAGTATCACAACCAAAACATAGATAAGGGAATAAAAGAGAATGGTGGCAATCGGAGAGAGAACGACATTGCAAAACGCATAAGAAAAAGATTTTATGCGCGAATAAAATACCGCAGTATCTGCTATTCGGTAAAGAAACGCCGCCATGGAAATAACCAATATTTGAAACATGAACTTCTCTTTAAAAATATATCCTTTAACAAGAAAAATAGCATAAGATATGCCGATAAAAATCAAAGAATGGTAACCTAAGGGATTCATGAAGAATGAATCAAATATCAATCCTGCAATAAAAAAAACCGGAAGTGTGAAATAAGGAGAAAGATAGAGAGCGTATAAAGAAAGAATAACCATCAAGAGGTCTATCCTGACAATGCCTGCGATGGAAAAAATCGGGGGATATGTCACTGATAAAAATATTCCAAAAAAAACTATTAGAGTCCAAAGTATGTAAATCATCTCTGTCTCCTATAAATCATATACCAGCCGATTTCTCCCAGAGTGTCCATCTTATGCTCCGAAAATATTGCCGGAAGCACATCTATTCTCTTTTCGGCCGCAAATACGAATCTCAAAGCTCCGAGATTTTCAAGAGGAGAAAGAAGGTAAAACCACTCGCCGTCTTCGCTCCTCACTGTTTTTTCTATTGTGCCCACCGGTATGTCGGGTGGATATATATTCCCGAATCCTGATGTGAAAAGAGTATCGCCTTCCTCGAGCTTTACATCATACTGAATGTTTTCAACCTTTAAAGATCCCTTCGCATAGAAGTAGGCTATCATAAAATATTTTCTGTCTTTGTCGCACACTCCAACCTTGAAGTTCATGTTTGAATGTGTCTCTACAACAGAATAGGCATTGGCGCATTCGACTATTTTACCTATAATTCCCTTCAAGAAAAAAACTGCCATTCCCTCAGTTATTCCATGTTTTGTTCCGCGGTTGATAATCAGCTTGGATTCATCGCTCTGATTGCCTCCTATAACCTCTGAAGGAATAAGCCTGTACGAAACGGTTGTATTGAAATCCAGCATCTGTCTCAAGAGTCGGTTTTCGTAATCAAGCGCTTTCAGCTTGTTTTTTTTTAGCATCTCCTCTGCAAGGTAAATTGTAAGCATCTCACTTGCAATAATCTTTCCGTTCGTTTCGGAAATGAAATCTATAGTCCTTATAAACGGTTTTATGGGAGTTCTGAAGAATGCCCTCGTCATGGAATAGTCTATGTTATCATTGAATATCAGTATCAAAAGCGAAAGAAAGACAAGTATTATGAAAAGATTTCTTACTTTTTTATTTGTCATTTGGAGGGCTGCATTATTATCTTTTCATAAAGGGAGATATTATCAATTATTTTCCCGCTTCCCCTCACAACGCACTCCAGAGGATTCTCAGCCACTTTAACCGTGAGTCCCGTCTCCTTCGCTATAAGTTTGTCAAAATTCTTCAGCAGAGCTCCGCCTCCTGTCATTATTATCCCCCTATCCACAATATCGGATGCCAGCTCCGGAGGAGTCTTTTCAAGGGCCTGCTTGACAGCAGTCATTATCATCATAACGGGCTCTCTTAATGAATCTCTTATCTCTTCGGATGTTATTTTTATTGTTTTTGGTATTCCTTCCACAAGGTCAAGACCCCGCACCTCTATCTCAAGCTCCTGTTCGAGAGGAAAAGCCGAACCCACAGTGGTTTTAATTTTTTCCGTTGTCTGTTCGCCTATTAAAAGGTTGTAATTTTTCTTCACATACTGGTTTATAGCTTCATCCATCTCATCTCCACCGATTCTGATTGAGTTGTTGGAGACAATTCCATTCAGAGCTATAACCGCTATTTCGCTTGTTCCTCCGCCTATGTCTATTATCATTGATCCGGTGGGCTTGTCAACCGGAAGGTCAACTCCCACTGCGGCGGCGATAGGTTCTGCCACCAGATAAACATCCCTCACCCCGGCATGTTCGACAGAATCCCTCACGGCTCTCGTCTCTACAGCTGTAATTCCCGATGGCACGCACACTATCACTCTTGGTCTTATGAGAATTTTTGATTTCTGCACCTTGGAAATGAAGTATCTGAGCATCTCCTCAACAACTTCAAAATCGGCAATCACTCCGTCTTTCATAGGCCTGAGAGCTTTTATTTCCTCCGGCGTCCTGCCGAGCATCTCCTTTGCGGCGAAGCCGACTGCTATCGGTCTGCGAGTCTTGACATCAAGAGCGACGACAGAAGGTTCATTTAAAACTATTCCTTCATTTTTCATGTATATGAGAGTGGAAGCTGTTCCAAGATCAATGGCAATGTCGTTTGACATGAATGAATTAAAAAGCGTCTTGAAAGATAAAAAGTTCATTGGTCCTCCTAAATTGAACCATCACTCGGATTGAAAATGAAAAGAGTATTTTCCATATTCTCCTTATCGTCGTTGAAACAATCTACTCTTCTTATTCTGTAATTCTTCATTGATTGCATGAATTTTTCCGCGCTCTCTATGGGAAAATCAAGCTGTGCTGTTTTATAGTGCATGGGGAATATATACTGCGGGGAAAGAATGTTCATAAGCTCTGCCGCCTCTTTATAGTCAATAGTGAATGTTCCTCCGACGGGAACCATAGCTATGTATGGATCGCTCATTCCTTTAAATTTGTCTTTATCTATCTTTTCCCCTATATCTCCAAAATGAATTATTTTTCCTTTTTCCGTCTCCACTGAAAAAGCAATTATCTCTCCCCTCTCGCTTCCATTGTTTTTATCATGAAAGTACTTTCTCCCGGTAATTTTCACTCCATTATGTTCGTGAACTCCCTCTCTGTCCAATATCAGGGGCTGATATCCGAACTTCTCTTTAAAATTCCTGAAAGAATGGTCTCTGTGTTTATGGGATATCAAAACTATGTCGCATTTTGGGAAATTGTCCGAATAGGTAAAAGAAGACCCGTAGGCGCTTTTGTCATACGGGTCAAAAAGTATTCTGATTTTATTGTCAAGTTCCGCAAAAAAAGTAGCGTGGCCAAACCACACTATTTTCACTTCTGCTCCTTGCTCTCCACTGATACTTTCTTTCTGAATTTGCCGAATCTTGAAAATTTCACGGTTCCGTCTGCAAGTGCGAAAAGAGTATCATCTTTTCCCATACCCACATTCACTCCGGGGTGAACTGCGGTGCCGCGCTGTCTGACAAGGATTGTTCCTGTCGTGACAACCTGTCCGTTTGTCTTTTTTATTCCGAGATATTTCGGATTGGAATCTCTTCCGTTTCTGGATGAACCTACACCCTTCTTCGTTGCCATTTTTCATTCCTCCTTAGGGCTTCACTATTTTTTCGATTTTAATGACTGAGTAGTCCTGCCTGTGTCCCTTAATCTTCTTGAAGTTCGACCTTCTCCTGAATTTCATAACTTCAATCTTCTTTCCCTGAGTATCTTCCTGATACTCGCAGAGCACTTTTGCCCCTTTGATATACGGCTTGCCTATCATGCTCTCTTTTTCATCATTTATGAAAAGAACTTTGTCGAATTCCATTTTTGATTTTGGCTCTTTCTCTTCAGTTTTGTTTATCTGGAGAATCTCATTCTCAGTTACTTTGTACTGAAGGCCGTTGATTTCTACTACTGCGAACATTCCTTCCTCCTTATTTTACTGCCCTTGAACCGGGGCTGGTGTTGTGTCGGTCTGCGGCAGCGTCTGTTCAGGCATCACATCTGTCTGAGGCTGAATATCCTGAACCGGTACCGAGGGCTTGCTGCTGCTTGACATAAGCGCCAATGAGAAGCTTGTGATCATGAATATCACTGCCATCACTGCTGTTGCTCTTGTAAAGAATGTCTCTGCGCCTGAAGCGCCGAAGACTGAATCCTGGCTTCCTCCGAACATGGATGACATGCCGCCTTTTGACTGCTGCATCAGTATCACAAGTATCAGAAGAATCGAAACAATAATGTGGACGATTAGAACCAATGTAAACAAAGTGCCTCCTATATGTTTGTTTTGCCACCTATTTCAATTATCTTGGCGAATTTGTCGCCCTTCAGAGATGCGCCTCCGACAAGCGCTCCGTCAATGTTGTCTTTTCTGAGAAGGTCTTTGACATTCTCTTCATTGACACTTCCGCCATAAAGAATCAACATCTCGGAAGCGATATTTCTTCCGAAGATATATGAAATCTGCTCCCTTATAAATAAATGCATTTCCTCTGCATCATTAGGGGTTGCAGTATTGCCTGTTCCTATAGCCCAAACAGGTTCGTAAGCTATTATAATATTTTTTAAATTATTTTCAATACCCCCAAGACCGATTTTTAACTGATTCTCAACTCTCATCTTGTGCTTATTTAAGGACCTTTCAGATTCAGTCTCTCCTACACATAGAATTGGCTTCATATTTAAGTTTATTGCTTTGTTGACTTTAAGTGATATTTCTTCATCTGTTTCTTTAAATATTTGGCGTCTTTCAGAGTGTCCGAGTATCACATACTCTATTTTCATGTCAAGAAGGAACTTTGGAGATGTCTCCCCCGTGAAAGCTCCACTCTCCATAAAATACATGTTCTGAGCGCCTACAATGATTTTTGAATCTTCAGTTTCTCTCTTGTATTTTTCAAGATATACAAAGGGTGGAAAGACAGCGATATCCACATCAAACTTCATTGAGGCATCTTTCACAGGAAGAAGATTGTCTATTATATTCATCTTCCAGTTGCCGGCAATGAATGTGCGTCTCATCACGACTCCTTTAAAACCTTTATTCCGGGAAGGTCAATTCCACTTAAAAATTCAAGCATTGCTCCACCGCCTGTAGAGATATAGGTAAATGAATCCGTGAGATTCATCTGATCTATCGCCGCGCAGGAATCTCCTCCTCCGGCGACTGTGTAAGCTCCATTTTTTGTCGCTTGGGCTATCGACTTTGCCACTTCAAGAGTTCCATAGGCAAAAGCCGGATTTTCAAAAAGACCCATAGGTCCGTTCCAGACAACGGTCTTTGCATTCTCTATGGCTGATTTAAAAATCTCCACAGACAAATCTCCTATGTCGAGAGCCATTTCGTCATCCATTATAGAATCCCTCCTGACCTCTCTTCTGATATTTTCATCTCTGCTCTTGGCTACTGCAAAATCAAGAGGAAGGAGAATATTGACTCTCTTCTCGCGGGATTTGGCAAATATTCTTTCGCACTCCATCAGCATATTCTCTTCAAACAATGATCTGCCTATTTTAAATCCCTGAGCCTTGAGGAATGTAAAGGCAAGGGCTCCTCCTATTATAACTGTTGACGCATGATCTAAAATATTGTCTATTATCTGTATTTTGGATGAGACCTTTGCGCCGCCGACCACAAAGACATACGGCATTTCCGGCTCTTCATGAAGATGCGACAAATGCTTTACCTCCTGTGATATTAGGAAACCCGCGGCTTTTTCCTTGAATTTCAAAGGCAGAGAGTAGACAGAGACATCGCTTCTGTGAGCCACTCCGAAACCATCATTTACATATACATCTCCGAATTCACTCAGAGATGCGGCGAATTTGTCACTGTTCTCCTGTTCTTCAGGATAGAATCTGATATTCTCGAACATTGCAACGGATGGGAATGCAAGTTTGTTAAGCTTCTCGAATGTATCACCGCTTCTTAAATCCTCAATGAATGTTATTTCTCTGTTGAGGTGCTTTTCAAGGTTATCCTTAACCGGTCTTAAAGAACATTTTTTGTCAAAACCCTTCGGTCTGCCGAGATGAGAGATTATAATCACCTTTGCCTGTTTGTTTAAAAGATAATTTATCGTCTTTACTGTCGATTCAATCCTTCTGTCGTCGATTATTCTCCCCTCCTCAATCGGAACATTATAATCTGTGCGGAGAAGAACTCGTTTCTTCACGAAATTTACGCTGTCAAGCTCTCTTATCTTCATCTGTCACCTCATCATGAAATCGATAAGGTCAACAACTCTTGATGAGTATCCGTACTCATTGTCATACCATGCAAACACTTTAACAAGACTGCCTTTAACAAATGTCTGCGATGAATCAAATATAGCAGAATGAGAATTTCCGAGAAAATCAACAGAGACAAGCGGTATATCGCAGTATTCAAGATACTTTTTCATTTCATTGCTTTCTGACGCCTTTTTGAATGCCGCATTGACATCCTCTTTTGTTACTGTCTTTTCAACTACCACAGAGAGGTCGACAAGTGAAACATCAGCTGTGGGGACTCTTATTGACACTCCGTCCATCTTTCCTTCTACCTGAGGAATGACAAGACCCAATGCCTTTGCCGCTCCTGTTGAAGTTGGTATCATGGAGAGCATTGCGGCGCGCGCCCTTCTCAAATCTGAATGAGGAAGGTCTAAAATTCTCTGGTCATTTGTATATGAATGTATGGTTGTCATCATTCCGCTCACTATTCCGAAATTCTCTAAAAGCACTTTTACTATCGGCGCAAGGCAATTTGTCGTGCATGACGCATTTGAAACTATATGATGATTTGCTTTGTCATAGACGGATTCATTGACTCCAAGAACTATTGTAGCATCCACTTTATTCTTCGCGGGAGCAGAGATTATCACCTTCTTTGCTCCTGCTTTTATGTGCTTTTCAGCGTCTTCTTTCTTTGTAAAGAATCCTGTTGATTCAACAACCACATCAATGTTCAAATCCTTCCATTTAAGATTTTCCGGATTCTTCTCAGCTGAAATCTTTACCTCTTTTCCATCAATGATTATTGAATTTTCAGTGTGTTTGACTTCTCCCTGATAGATTCCGTGAACCGAGTCATACTTGAAAAGATGCGCCAATGTCTTTGGGTCAGTGATATCGTTGATTGCACATAATTCGATATCCCTGTGTTTTACTGCGATTCTCGCCACAAGGCGGCCTATTCTGCCGAACCCATTTATAGCTATTCTGATAGACATAAAACCTCCTGTTAATAATAAAAAAGTAATTATATAGATAAAATATTTTA
>JBFXGO010000002.1:0-77489 GCA_050239825.1 bacterium | reverse complement strand
TCTAAAGAAGCATAATTAATTTTATATCATTATCGGGTCTTTTGCAAGTAATTAAGTTCTTTAATTGAAAAAAGGAGAATTATCGATTATCCTATTGACACTCTTTCAAAGAAGCACCGTCCCCCATATCTCTGACGGTATAAAGTAAGTAACTTTTTCATAATTTCTCCTAAAAATTATAGGATATTTTTATAGTATGATTCAACATTTTCGGATTTAACTCATCAACTTTGTAAATAATATTGGGATAATTAATATTTGATTTAAATTGAAAATACATCTTATATGCCAATCCCAAATATAACATCATCCTGTCTTTAAAAAAAGATAAATTTAAACCAGCATTTACGCCTGATTGAAAACATTTTCTTGACACTTCAATCCCATATTGTTCATATCCTTCATCTGTTTCAAAATAGCTATTAAACTTTTGCGATAAAATAGTAACACCTTCAGATAAACCAATCCTAAAAAACAAAATATCTTTAATTGCATTTATGCTAATTGAATGAAATGTAAATGAGTTCAATCCGTGATAATGAGAAATCTCGTAATCCGAGTTGAATTCTGATACATGTAATAAATTAACTATATTAAATGAATTAGAATACTCATAGCTATATCCAAGCTTCATTGGAAATCTTTTTATTAAATTTAAATTGTGGCTTATCTCAATTCCATGAAACAAACATACCCAATTACCATAAATATAAAACCCATCGGTTGCACCTCTAAGCTCTTCTCCTCCATATACTGCCCAAAGGATTCTCGGATATACTCCCAAGGTATATCCTATGCTAAAGTTTGATTTCCGTTGTTCTTTCTTTTCACCCAAACAACAACATGAAAGCAGATTCTCTTTCTTTTCGTTTTCCTCCTCTTGGTCAATTTTGTTTTCTCTGGTAAACAATGAATCTTTAATTGATGAAGCTGTATCATATTCAATCTGCAATTCTTTAACATCAATAGTATCAGGTAAAACAATTGTATCCACCTGCTGTGTTGTATCTATCTCTGCCTGTGTCTCTATCTGCATTGCACCCTCAATTGTCTGTCCGTACACCCCCAATACTCCAATCACAAGAAACAATGTCAAAAGTCTCTTCATCCTGCCTCCTGATTATATAATCCCATATTAGCACTTTGATTTCAAGTGTCAATGTATAGTTTTTATATCTTGTTTCCTCTCTGCTTTTTTCATCCGGATTATAATAGCTAAAATTGTAAACAACATTGCCGGAAACATCTCTTGGATTTGAGTCTATTGTGCAGTCAAAGGGACTCCCTTTTTTGTATCCTTTATAACCTAATATTCTAAGAAAAGCCGTGCTGTCCACTTCTATATACTTTCCTAAAGATTCATTATATCGCAAAGGATGCCATGAAAATAGTGAACCTTTCTTATATCCATCATCATTATCTCTTTTTAATCTGGTATTGCCTCTTCGCTTGTTCCGTGAATAAATATGATGTTTGGTAATACTTCATCAGAATATGCAAATAAAAATGAAAATAATAAAATAATTAATAAAATACTATTTTTCAATTTTTCCTCCTAAAAGCTATAACCTATTCCCAATCCACCGATAAAACCTGTTATGCATCCTGATTCGAAATCAAAAGTGTAAATAAATTTATAATTCAACATCGGTTCAATATATAATTCTTTCCATACTTTATACTTTTTCCCCCAGCCAATTCCAACACCCCAGAAGTCATACTTGAAATTAACTAAATAGCCATAATTCTTTTCGTAAATATCAAAGTTATTATTTAATAGAATTTGACTATAATAATAAGACAATTCTTTGTAATATCCTATAATGATTTTCTCAATGGATAAATTAAAATTATTAATCGCCAATCCACAACCAACCGAAAGAAAATTCGCACCTCCGATGAAAAAGAAAATATAAATCAAAAAAGAAATGATAATAAAATTATTTTTTTCATCTTACATTCCCAGATTAAAATTAAATCCCAAATAAATACCTGAATACCAAATCATCACTGTGTTTTTAAAATAATCTGAACTCCGCGAGTCATTATGAATTTCGTTGGAACCGGCGATTTTTAAAACTAAAAATGGAGATAAACCAATTTTTTCATTAGAAAATTCATTGAAATATAGTTTAAAATACATTCCACAACCCCAAAAATCCATCCTTGTTATAAAACTAGTATCTGTATCACTTCCGGGATTTGTAAGATTATAATGAGATTCTAAAGCATTAATTCTACTGAAATTCAATTCTGCTCCGAGAATCATATTTTTATCAATTTTGCCACCAAAAAACAAATAATATTTATATGGGTTTATTATATTGCGAGAATATTGCCAGTAAGTACTCTCTTCATCTTTAAAAAAAACATATGAACCGCCTCTCATAGAACATTTGCCATACCCAATGCCAACTTCTATATTGTAATTATTATAATTAAAAATGCTTCCAACTTCAAATATATTCAACCAATATGCCCATTTATCATCCCAGTTCCAAATATTCAACAAACCCCACTCCGGTCCTTCGTTGAAATCCTCTCCCCTTAAACAATATGCCAGCGAGTAACCTAATGTTAAATTCCATTTATTATCATTAATAATTTCTCCATTATGATTTAATGTTAAAAAATATTTTAGTGCTAGTTTATTATTAATGTCATCCATAGAAGTATGAATTATATTTTTCTCTTCCCAAATTTCTTCACTTGCTACATTCCAATACGCACCCAATACTCCAATCATAAGAAACAATGTCAAAAGTTTCTTCATCCTGCCTCCTGATTATTATAGATGGTAAATTATTTTTGAAAGTCAGTCAAGACATATTCCGCTTCATTTGTCTGCCCATTCTTCTTTCTATATTTTTTATGCGGATGATATAACTGCACCTTGACAAAGAGATGCTCATCTTATAATATAAATAGAATAAGCCATAAGGAGAAACCATGTGCAATAAATCACGCTCATCGATTTTTTGGGGAACACTGCTTCTTGTAATAGGCGGACTTATTTTGATTTCAACTTATTTTCATATTTCAATACCGATATTCAAAACTCTTTTCGCTCTCTTATTCATTTACCTCGGCATCAGAATATTCACCGGTTCGCCTTTTAAAAAGCGCTCCAACACGATAATGTTCGGAGAATCAAAACTCGACGCAACACCCTCCAACAGAGAATACAATGTAATATTCTCATCAGGAGAAGTTGACCTCTCAAAGACTGATTTTGAAGTTGGGAAGAAGATTGAAATCAATGTCATATTCGGAGATGGTAAAGTGTATCTCTCAAAAGACAAGAAGTATGTAATACACATGAATTCTGTGTTCGGTCAGGGCAGGGCTTTAAACGGCAGTACTGTCCACTTTGGGTCAAACACATTCTCTTCTGAAAATGCATCATCCGAGACTGCTGTTACAATTGAGGCAAATGTCGTATTCGGAAATATGGAGATAGATTATAAATAATGAAGAGAGTCATACGAGAGCTTGAGTTAAAAGAGATAAAGACCTTTACTGAGATTGTCTCTACAGCATATCCGGGAATAAAACTCACATCGCAGGGCGAAAAAATCAAAGACAAACAAGGATTTTTCATTCACACTCAAAATAAATGACAATTTTATGGCAAACAATAGAGTTTCACTAAATATAATCTCTTCAAAAAACTCTGTTAAAGTCAGTGAGGGAAAACCACTTCCCATTTGTATTGAGATTGATATTCCTAACCTTGCCTGCTGGCTTATGGGTGTAATTGATTTGAGAAAACTCTATTCAATCGGCTTAATTGAGATAAAAACTTCTGAAAGATTAAGCAGAAAAGAGGTTGATTCCATTCTAACAGACATTCAGATTTCATTCGGTTATCATTCGTATCCCATTTGTTTAACGCCATTTTAACATAATATATATAAGTATATACAAAGAGGAAAAATGAAGATTGCTTTATGCGCGCTTTTTTTAATTACATCCCTGACTCTATTTGCACACGGACCATCCTCTATTGACTTGACAATCAATGATTCACTTAACCTGCTCTATGTAAAAGTTTATCACAATGTTCCTTCTGTAACCGCCCACTATATAAAATCAATAAAGCTGATTGTGAATGGAAAGGACCTCATAGACGAGAGGTTCTCCAGACAATCAAGCAAAGAGTTTGAGGAGGCATATTTTCTTTATGCACCTTCACAGACGGATACATCAGTTGAAATTTCAGCATCCTGCAACATATTCGGAGGCAAAAAAACAAAACTCTCATCAGGAGGAGAAAAATGATGGAAATTTTGACCGGAATAACAACATTCGTCTTTATGGTATTTTCAATGGCGGCAGGAATGTTCATGAGAAAGCTTCAGCTGAAAATATTTCATCACAAACTACTCGCAGGACTTGCTTTAGTATTCGGAATACTGCATATTCTTTTTGTTTTCGTGCTGTAAAAGATTTTCCTCTTTTAATTTGCGCACTTGACAAATCAATTGTTTGAATTATAATTGGTTTGAAATTGTAATAATTACAAATTAAAAATGAATAAAGCGCTTTTGAAAGAAATAATTGATATTTATGCCCGGATAAAACCTGAAATAGAGTCGCGAATGAAGGAATTTGAAATAACCGGCAGAGATATGCCGAAGGATGAACTTTTTTACGAACTCGGATTCTGCATCCTTACTCCGCAGTCAAAGGCCATCTCCTGCTGGGAAGCAATATGCTCAATAAAAAAGAGCAAGCGCAAGGATCATAAAAGTTTTGAAATTGTAAAGCACCTGAATAAAGTCAGATTTAAAAACAACAAGTCAAAGTATTTCGAAGAGGCGCAGAAGATGTGGAATGATGGATTATTAAAGGAGATGCTGAAAGTCAAGGAGCCAAAAGAGATGCGGGAGTATCTCGTCAAAAACATAAAAGGTATTGGATTCAAAGAGGCAAGCCATTTTCTGCGAAATATTGGCTATGGAGAAAAACTTGCAATTCTTGACAGACACATCTTGAAAAATCTCAAATTGTTGGGTATAATCAAAGAAGTGCCAAAAGTTATTACAAAAAAATTATACCTTGCCATTGAAGAGAAAATGGTTTCATTTTCGGGCAAAATCAATATTCCCATGAGCCACCTTGATTTTGTACTCTGGTACAAGGAGGCAGGGAGGGTCTTCAAATGAAAAGAGAGAATAAGATTTATTCGGATGAGATAAAGGATATGCTTCTAAGCAAGGGCATATCTCCTTCTTTTCAAAGAATCAAAATTTACGAGTATCTTATGAAGCACCGCATTCATCCTTCTGCCGAGACGGTCTATCTTGATCTTGTCGGAGAGATTCCGACGCTTTCGCGCACAACGGTGTACAGCACGTTGAAACTTTTCGCAGACAACGGAATGGCGAGAAGACTCTTCATAGAGGGATCTCTCGTCAGATTCGACATTGACACATCAAATCACATGCACTTCAAATGCACAAAGTGCGGAGCTGTTTATGACATATTTTCCGCATCGCCAAAGATAAAAAACGCAGAACACAGAGTTGAAAGCGAAGAGATATACCTTTACGGTGTTTGTAAAAAATGCAAAGAGGAGGAATAGTGGACAAGAGCGCGCTTTTTAAAGTTTCTTATGGAATGTATGTTGTTTCATCAAAGTTAAATGATAAAATCAACGGACAGATTGCAAACACACTCTTTCAGATAACATCCGAGCCGGCAACAGTGGCAGTCTCGATAAACAAACTCAATCTGACGCACGAGTATATAGATAAGAGCGGCATTTTCGGAGTGTCGGTCATATCGGAAGATGCTACGATGCAATTCATAGGAAATTTCGGATTCAAATCCGGCAGGGAGATAAACAAATTCGAAAGCATAAAATATAAAACTCTGGCAACAGGGGCTCCCATTGTTACAGACTATTCTGTTGCCGGGCTTGATTTCAAGATTATTCAAAAGATTGATGTCAACACACACACGATTTTCATCGGAGAGATTTTGGATGCTGAGGTTTATTCAAATGCGAATATGATGACCTACTCATTTTATCATTTGGTAAAGAATGGAAAATCTCCAAAGAATGCGCCCACATATCAAGCCGAAGCAAGAAAAGAAGAAAAAAAGGAGGCAGTTTTGAAAAAGTATAAATGTGATGTCTGCGGATATGTTTATGACCCAGAGAAGGGCGACCCGGACAGTGGAATCGAACCCGGCACTCCGTTTGAAAAGATCCCTGAAGACTGGGTATGTCCGATATGCGGAGCGGGCAAATCTGAGTTTACTCCGGAGAGCTGATGAAACCTGTCAAAATAGCAGAAAAAATTTACTGGGTTGGTGCAATAGACTGGGATTTAAGGGATTTCCACGGCTATACCACAGAGATGGGATCAACATACAATGCGTACCTTCTCCTTGATAGAGAACCAACACTCATAGATACGGTAAAACACTATAAATTTGATGAAATGCTGTCAAGAATAAAAGAGCTGATTGACCCGAAAGAGATAAAACACATCATATCCAATCATGTGGAGATGGACCACTCAGGCTCAATACCTTTAATTCTCGACATAGCCAAGGATGCAGATGTCATCACCTGCCCTCAGGGAGAAAAGGGGCTTAAGAACCATTTTTTTAGAGATATAAAATACAACACAGTAAAAAGCCAAGATGTTCTTGAAACAGGAGAATTCAAAGTAAAATTTTACCAGACTCCGATGGTTCATTGGCCTGACAATATGGTTTCATATATTGAGAAAGAGAAGATTCTCTTTTCAAATGATTCTTTCGGACAGCATTTTGCATCATTCGAAAGGTTTGACGATGAAGTGTCGGTTGATGAAGTATTGAAACAGGCAAAAAAATACTATGCAAACATAGTTCTCCCATATTCTCAGCAGGTAAAGAATGCACTCTCTGCCTTGTCGCCTTTGGAAATCAAGATGATATGTCCAAGCCACGGAATAATGTGGAGAAAATCAATAGATGCTCTTTTAAGAGAATATTCGGACTGGTCGGATAACAAAACAATCAGAAAAGCTGTGATAATCTACGACACAATGTGGAACTCCACAAAGAAAATCGCGTACAAAATTTACGAGGCATTTGAAGAGAAGGGATACAAGGTTGTTTTATGCAACCTCAAAACCTTCCACATGTCAGATGTGATGACTGAGATTTTGGATTCAGAGATAATCGCTGTCGGGTCTCCCACTCTCAACAAAAACATGCTTCCATCGGTGAGCGGATTTTTGACATATCTTAACGGACTCTCTCCAAAAAGAAGAAAGGGGCTTGCTTTCGGTTCCTACGGCTGGGGTGGAGAATCAATAAAACAAGTTGAAGAGTCTCTCAAAAACTGCGGCTTTGAAATGCTGGAATCAATCAAACATCAATTTGTGCCGACAGAGGATTCCTTGAATAAGATAAAAAACAATTTAAAAGGAGTTATAAATGATCAGTAAAAAAATGGTCAAAGAGGTAAATGACCAAATTCAGAGGGAGTTGTTCTCTGAATATCTTTACATGCAGATGGCCGCCTTTTTCAAAGGCGAGAACCTTGACGGCTTCGCAAGATGGATGATGATTCAGGCAAAAGAGGAGCATTCGCATGCAATGAAGTTTTTGGATTTTCTCTATGAAAGAGGAGCTTCGGTTGAGCTTCAGAAATTAGATGCTCCCAAAAACAGCTTCAAAGATGCTCTTGATGTCTTCAAATACGCATACAATCACGAACTTACAGTTACAAGGAACATTTCAACTCTTATGACTCTCGCTAAAAATGAAAATGATTATGCATCAGAGTCCTTCTTAAGGTGGTATGTCGATGAACAGGTCGAGGAGGAGGCATCTTTTGACCGCATAGTAAAAATGCTTGTAAAGATTAAAGATTCCGCAAACGGACTCCTCATGCTGGATAAACAATTGGGAACAAGAGAATAAGGAGGATTTATGGCAAAAACAGAACTCAGGGAAATTTACCGCTGTGAAATTTGCGGAAATGTAATTGAGGTTGTCAATACAGGAGCCCCGGCTCTTGTGTGCTGCGGAAAACCGATGAACAAACTCACCGCAAAGAGCGGAGATGAAGGAAAAGAGAAGCACACTCCGGTTATTGAAGAACTGGGTGAAGATAAGATCATTGTAAAGATTGGTTCGGTTGCCCATCCTATGGAGAATGATCATTACATAGTCTTCATAGAAGTTCTCACGGAGCGCGATGTATTAAGGCACGAACTCAAGCCGGGAGATAATCCGTCGGCAATGTTCAACATAAAAAAATCAGAAATAAAAGAGGTGCGCGAATACTGCAACAAACATATGCTTTGGAAGGCTTAAGGAGATAACTTTAAATATCCTCGGTAAAAACTAATTCAATCGGAGGTAAGATGAAAGAATTAAAAGGATCAAAAACAGAGAAGAATCTTCATGACGCATTTGCCGGCGAATCAATGGCGAGAAACAAATATACATATTTTGCTTCAGTGGCGAAGAAGGAGGGGTATGAGCAGATTGCCGGAATATTCCTCGAAACAGCCGAAAATGAGAAGGAGCATGCAAAACTTCATTTCAAGGCATTGAGCGGAATCGGAACAACAACAGACAATTTGAAGGCGGCGGCGGATGGAGAAAATTTTGAAACCAAGGAAATGTATCCCAAGATGGCGGCAGAGGCTAGAGAAGAGGGATTTGAAGAAATAGCAAAAATGTTCGAAGCTATAGGAAGCGTCGAGAAAGACCATGAGACGAGATACAGAAAGCTTCTCGATAGCGTAGAGAAGAAAGTTGTCTTCAAAAACGCGAAGAAGGTCTACTGGAAATGCAGAAATTGCGGGCATATTCATGAGGGAACAGAGGCTCCCGATATTTGTCCGGTCTGCAAACATCCGAAGGCATTCTTCGAACTGTTTGTTGAAAATTATTAAGAAGTTTGGTTATTAAAGAATAAAAGGGGGCATACCGCCCTCTTTTTATTTTAACAGAAGAGTATCAAGAAAAAACGAATCTCCACAAACCTCATATCTTCCCTGTTTTAAATTGTCGAAGAGAACATATTGAGACAATCCGGAATTTTTCTTGAAAATGATTGAAGAATCCGCATCAATCAGAATCAATGTCTTGAATTCTCCTACGGAATCTATCCTGAGGCTGACAAAGGAGGCGGAATCCGAAAAATCAACAAACCTGTGTTCTATCGGCGCCTTAATATTATTTTTTCTCGAATCCTCCGCCTTTGAAACGAACATCTGCAGAGGATAAAATCCGAGAGTGTCAAAATATTTCGCAATTACCTTATTTTTTACAACAGAGTATGAGTATGAGACATACTCCGGAAGAAGTTCAAGAGAACACGAAAAGATATCCTCCGAAAACTCCAAAAGAAGAGTGGAATCGGAAAGAACCTGCTTTATTATCTCAGGAGGCATTGTATCCTTTTGAACTTTTCCACCTATCTTTATTGAAAGATAATCTCTTTTATTTTTCTTTTCATCCTGCACTCCAAACAAGTCAAGATACTCTGCCGAGGAGTCAAAATCATAATTTATGAATACGGATTTTGATTTCACATAACCATTTACGGGGAACCTCTCTTCGTTTATCTGGCAGTATGCCGAATCAAATGAAGAGTAAAGATTCTCATTGAAATCCACCCTTATCTGAGAATTGGGGATATAGTATCCGAGAAGAACCTTTGCGGGAAAGATATCCGGCGAAGGAGGCGGAAGCTTCTTGCCGCATGAGGAGAGCATGGCAAGAGCCAAAAGAAAGAATAAAAAGTTCTTTTTTAACACACCATTCAGTGTTTCACCGGCTCTTGTTTGTCCGATTGTTTGGTCATAGAGCATGTTCCGTCAAAGACAACACCCTCTTCAATAACCAAAAACTTGCAGTTCATATCAACAGAGACCTTTGCCGTCTTCTGAAGCTCTATTCTGTTTTTCACATTAAGAGTGCCCTCAATTCTTCCTCCGACCACGGCATCTTTTGTTGTAATTGTTCCTTTAAGGTTTCCGCTTCTTCCCACAGTCATCATCTCTGTTATTGACATTTCTCCATCCACCCTGCCGTCTATTCTGACAGAACCGGGCACAAACACTTTACCGTTGATCTCAGTTCCCTCTCCGATGATGTTCGTAATTCCAACTGTTGATTTTTCCATAAATACTCTCCTTTATTTACTTCTTTTTTGTCAAAAAGTTTTCCGGGTCCACAAGCGAGGTGTCAGAGATTATCTCATAATGAAGATGCGGAGCCGTTGATTTTCCTGAATTTCCGACAAGCCCGACGATTTCTCCTTTTTTAACATTCTGAAGATTCTTTACATAGATTTTTTCAAGATGCCCGTAAAAAACTTCAAATCCTTTGTTGCTTATTTTTATGTAATTGCCGAAATTCTCATCCCAGCCCACAGCTTTAACTGTTCCGTCAATCGTTGCAACAACGGGAGAGCCGGACGATGTGGCAATATCTATTGCAGGATGTTCTTTTGAAAACTTTCTTGATATCTCTCCGTCTGTCGGATTAACATCCGGAACAGAGTTTTCCGTATTTGTCAGAGATTCCTTTGTAACAATTGAATCTATAGTCACGCGCCTTGTTTCATCATAGTGAGACCTCAGTATGACATTCTGAATATCTATACCCAAAAGTTCTTTTATCTTTTCGCTCCTGTCATATAGGTAGAGTATATCCTGCTTCAGCTTTTCTATTTTCTTCATCTCTTCTTCCATCTTCTTCACTTTGTCTGCATAGACCCTCTTCTGGATTGCATCAGAATAGACGCTTCCCACAAATATTAGCGAAACTATTACAATAAGAAGAAGAGCGGCTATTGATCCGGTAATTACTTTGAAAAGAGTTTGGCTCACAGAGAACTGCTTCTTCACTTTTCCGTCGGGAGTTATGTAAATAATCGTATGCGGTCTCTTCAATTACATTATCCTTTTTGCTATGTCTGCTTCCACCATTGCCTTTAAAAGTTTAATTCCGTTTTCAACATCATCCATGTCGCACATCTCCGCCTGTGAATGAATATATCTTGTGGGAACAGAGATGACTCCGGCAAGAACTCCATCTTTGTTTGTCTGCATCACCATAGCATCTGTTGACCCTGCAGTCAGAATCTCAAGCTGATAGGGAATTTTGTTTTTTTCCGCAGAATCCTTCATAAAATCAATAACAGGTTTCCTTACAACCATGCCGGAATCCATAACCTTTATCGCCGGTCCCTTTCCAAGAGAGACCTCCATTATGTGCGATTCCGGAGTGTCTCCCGTATCTGTCACATCAATAGCGACCGCAAAGTCAGGCGAGATTCCAAATGCAGATGTCTTTGCTCCGCGAAGCCCCACCTCTTCCTGTGTCGTAAACACAAAGTAAATGTCATTGTTTCCCTTTATATTCTGAAGAGCAAGCTCCACCAGCATTGCACAGCCTATTCTGTCATCAAGAGTCTTTGTTGAAATTCTCTTTCCCATATCGACAAAAGAGGCCTTCATACCGGCAAGAGATCCTATGGAAACAAGCTTCTCCGCCTCTGTTTTGCTCTTTGCTCCAATGTCTATGAACATCTTCTCCGCCGCGGGTATATCCTTCCAGTTGAATGTTTTAGATTCCACGCCAATTACGCCCTCTACGCCGTTTGTAAATTTCACATGATTTTCAATAATGTTGTGGTTGAAGATCCCACCCACAACCGCAAAGCGGAGAAATCCATTCTTGTCTATATGTTTCACCATAAAACCTATTTCATCCATGTGCGCGGCAAGCATTATTTTTTTGCCATTTCCTTTTCTTCTGGCTATAAGATTGCCCATGACATCTCTCTTTATCTCCAGCTTTCTGTTTTTTTTGAGCATTTTCTCTATTGCATCAGCTACAAGCTCTTCATAAGAAGAGGGTCCTATAATTTCTGTCAGGGTGCGAATAATTGTTTTCATCTATTCACCTCTATTTTATTGTGTTAATAGTTTTCATTGTCAACTGAATCATGCTTTCCAAATCTGCCCTTGAAGCAAAACAAACAGGGGAGTGTATATACCTTGAAGGCACAGCAAATACCATCGTCATTATACCGCCGTTTGAGACATGTATCATACCTGCATCTGTGCCGCCCACCTGCGGTTGTTTGAACTGAAACTTTATTCTGTTTTCTTTGGCGGTTTTTTGAACAAGAGAAAGAAAATTTCTATTGGCAAAGAAGGTTCTGTCTGAAATTGTCACTACAACCCCTTTCTGCATCTGCGGAAAATCCGCCTCATCTCTTTCATGCGGCATATCTGCGGCTGATGTCCCCTCCAGCACGATTGCATAGTCGGGTTCAATAAAAGCCGCTGATGGAGCGGAACCGCGCAGTCCAACCTCTTCCTGTACGAAGAATGCGCCGTAAATATCGTGCTTGTGCTTTTTCTTGAAAATTTCAATAATGGCATAACAACCGAATCTGTCATCAAACGCCTTTCCTTTCAAGATGTCTCCGCGCTCTTCATATTTTGTGTCAAAGACAGCATAGTCGCCGATCGAAACAAATTTTTCTGTCTCTTTTTTGTCAGAACAGCCGATGTCTATTGAAAGCTGTTCAACTTTCGGCAGAACCTCATACTCTTCGCGCTGATTGTGAACAGCTTTATACGCTATTGCGCCCGGGATACGGTCCTTTCCAACAAGAACTCTCTTTCCTATCAAAACCCTCCGGTCTATTGAACCTGCGGTCATGAACTTAAGAGCTCCGTTTTCATCAATCGATTTTATCATGAATCCGACCTCATCCATGTGCGCTCCGAGCATTATTTTCTTTTTCTTTGAAAGAGCCCCTTTTTTGAATGCTATAAGGTTTCCCATCTTATCTATTTTAAGGGAATCGCAGAATGGTTTAATCTCTTCAATGATTATATCGCGCACAGAATCCTCGCATCCGGAGACTCCGCTTGCTTCTGTGAGTTTTTTAAGTAGGATGTTCATTTTTTTTCCTTATTTTAATATTCTTTCTTTGAAATCTTCCGTCTTGATTGTTGCCATAAGAAGTGAGAGGAATTTTGAAGCATCCTCCATTGTCTTGGTGCTGGCTATTTCAACAGGAGAGTGCATATTTCTTATGGGAAGAGATATCAGCATTGTGGTCACTCCCCTCTTTACAGTCTGCACAGCATAGGCGTCAGTGCCTGACATTGAAGGAAGCGGCTCTATAAAATACTGGATATTGTTTTCATCTGCGCTTTTTCTGACAAAATCAAAGATTCTCTTGCAGATATTTGCTCCCATTCCGAATCCTATTTTGTCGAGAGCATATCCCTGTTCATATCCGGTTTGTTTGGCAAATGTCACATCAAGAACAAATGCTACATCCGGATTCAATTTATATGCGGAGGTTTTAGACCCGGTCATAGTTGTCTCCTCCTGAGAGTTCAAAACAAGGTAAATGTCCGGATGACTCTTAACATTCTCAAGGTACTTGAGCATGTAAAGTATTATTGCTCCGCAGGAACGATTGTCGAGAGCCTTCACACATACTGAATTTTGCTTCATTTCTGCAAAGTCGCTTCTTATTACCACCCTGTCTCCAACTGATATATATTTAACTATATCCTTGTTTTTCATTGCGATATCTATGTATAAGTCCTCGAATTTAAGGAACTTATCGCTTTCTCCTTTTGTCTGAAGGTGCGGTGGTTTTGCTCCTATTATACCCTTTATCTCTTTCTTTCCATAAACAATGACCTCTTGCCCCAAAAGAACTTTTTCATCGTATCCGCCCACCTCTGTAAAGCGAAGGTAATCCTTATCTATCTTAGTCACTATAAGACCTATTTCATCATTGTGTGTGAAAAAGGCGACTCTTCCCTTTCTGTTTCCTTTTTTCATTACAATTATATTTCCCATTCTGTCCTTTTCGACACTCACATCAAACCCTCTGACAAGATTCTTCACAACCTTAAACAGAGAATCTTCGGCGCCTGAAGGACCTATAGCCATAGTGAGGGATTTGACTGTTTCAAGCATGTTTTTCATCTATACTCCTAATCAAAATTTTTAAGCCCAAGTTTCTCTAAAAGAACTTTGAAATCATCATCCGAATAAAATTCAAGAGAGACCTTTCCCTTTCCTTTTTTATATGAAATCTCTGCTTTTCTTGAAAACTGCTCAGAGATTCTGTTTTCGAGATTCTTTATGTGGCTTGATTTATGGTCGACTCTCTTCTCTTTAACAGGAAGACTTTTTTGCTTTGAGGAGAGAAGGTTTTCAACATCTCTTACCGAGAGTTTTTCTCTTACAATTTTCTGCGCTATTAAAAGACGACGGTTTTTGTCTTTTATGGATAAGAGAACCTTTGCATGACCGAATGAGAGTGTATTTTCCGAAATCATCTTTCTTATGTGAGTTTCAAGCTCAAGGATTCTCAGCATATTTGATATGTGCGAACGGGATTTTCCCATTCTTTCCGAAATAACTTCGTGCGTAAGGTGAAACTTGTCTGACAGATCTCTGTATCCCATCGCCTCATCAAGAGCATTCAGATTTTCCCTCTGTATGTTTTCGACAAGAGCGAACTCAAGCATTTTTTCGTCAGGAATCTCTTTTATCACTGCGGGAATCTCTTTAAGACCTGCAGAGACAGATGCTCTGAACCGCCTCTCTCCGGCGACAATTTCAAAGAAATCATTCTTTCTTCTTACTGTTATCGGCTGAAGCACACCATTTGCTCTGATTGATTCCGTCAGTTCCGAAAGGTCCTCTTCTACAAAGGTCTTTCTTGGCTGAAACGGATTGGGTTTGACCTGCTTAATAGATATCTGCCTAATCTCTCTCTGCTCGGTTCCCGAAATCAGAGATTCAAGACCTCGACCCAACGCCTTTTTCATGCTTTTCAATCAACTCCTTTGCCAGCTCCAAATAAGCCTTTGAGCCGTTTGAAACCGGATCAAAAATTATAATTGGTTTTCCGAATGACGGTGCTTCGGCAAGACGCACATTTCTCGGAATGTATGTCTTATAAACAGAACTCTTGAAATAGTTGAGAACCTCGTCCGCAACCTGCCGAGCCAATGTGAGACGGGAATCATACATTGTAATCAAAACACCCTCTATTTCAAGGTCGTCATTCAAAGCCTGACGCACGCTGTTAATCGTATTGAGAAGTTTCGCCAACCCCTCAACAGCGTAAAACTCCGCCTGAACCGGAATCAATATCGAATGAGCCGCCACAAGCGCATTGAGAGTCAGAATTTGAAGAGAGGGCGGACAATCAATAAGAATATATTCATACCTGTTTAAAATGGGGCTGAGAGAATGCTTTAACAGATGCTCTTTTCTTTCAAGCCCGACAAGCTCAACATCCGTTGCGGCAAGAGATATGTCTGACGGCAGAAGGTCAAGATACTCAAGCTCTGTGTGTACAATCGTATCCTCAATTGAAACTTTGTTAGCAAGAACATCATAAACGCTTCTTCCGAGAAAATTCTTGTCATAATATCCCAAAGAGGATGTGGCATTTGCCTGAGGGTCTATGTCAATAAGCAGTGTCTTCTTTTCAGCCACCCCGAGAGCCGCTCCAAGATTTACGGCGGTGGTTGTTTTTCCGACTCCGCCCTTTTGATTTGCAATTGCAATTATTCTTTTCATCAGAGGGCAATATTACCACAAAGAAGAAAATATTTCAAGCATTTTTTTTGTTCCACGTGGAACAATGAAATTTGTTTTGTGGAAAACTATTTTGTACGGAAAAATCAAATGTATCTTATTTACAATAACTTAGCGGAATAATATTTCGGTTGCAAATGTTCCACGTGGAACATTTCACATCTTTTCCACATTACAGAACGGGTATTTTGCGACTCTTGCGCCACTTCTCTTTTCCCAGACAATAATCTCTCCGCAGAACCTTGAGGGCAAAAGAATCTTTTTAATTTCTTCTATGGGTTTAAAAGCCCTCGCTGTAATTTTTTCTGTGAAAGAGAATTCATAATCCTCAACTCTTTCACATAGGACATTGATGTTTTGTATTTCAAGAACTCTTACAGCCTCTTTCAAAAACGCAGCTTTTCTCTGGTTTACTTCAACCATATCCACAATCGTATCGGGAAGCAGAATTTTTATCGGGATTGCAGGAAATCCATTACCGGAACCCAAATCCGTTATCTTTTCTTTGTCTTCTATCCCCGAGGAAACCAAACCTGCGGCAGAATCAAGAAGGTGTTTTTCAATCAGAGATATCTCATCTCTGTGAGAAACGAGGGAGACACTCTTGTTCCATTTAACTATGAGGTTGAGGTATAATTCAAATGATTCCGCTTGTTTTTTTGAAATATCTATCTTACTGGATTTAAAGCATTCTCTTATTTCTTCGGCAGTGTATCTGATAGAACCTCCCCTTCTTTTATCTCTTTAAGTTCTTTGGAAACATATGCGTCAAGAATTGAAAAGAGAATGACTCCTGCAAGAATATCCCTGTATAGCAGGGTTCTTTCTCCTTCGGATTTAAATTCTTTGTATAAAACTGCGGCAGTTGTTATCTCTGCAGCCGCAAATATTCCCGCCTTTAAATAATCTTTGTTATACACCTGTCCGCCTCCCGGAAATATTAGAGAGAGAACCGGCGGAACCCAGAGATCTTCTGCGTTGAGGTGGATTAAGACAAATAAGCTAAACAGGGTGAATAGAATCTTTTTCATTTATATCTCTCTTTGAATATTTCAAAAGAGTCTCTTTCAAATCATTTTCTTCTTCATCATTCAGTTTTCCCAACACAATTCCTACCGGACCCTTTCCATCAATCACCTGATAGCAAACCTCTCCATTTCTTCGCGATAAAAGCTTCTCATTATCCTCCTCGCATCTTCCAATCACAGCAACTCCGCAGGAGTACTCTTTGAACCGCCCCTCTTTAATCATGTAAAAATATCTTTCCTCTGTCAGATTCTTTTTCAGAAGAACTTTCGCCTTTAAGGAAAACTCTTTATATGTGAGAAAGCATCCTCCGGATGGTGTTTGATACTCTGTTATCCCAATCTCTTCGCTCATCTTCATCTGAGCCGCTCTCTCTCTTCCGACAATTTCAATTCTTTTCATTCCCTCAAGGTTGTTCTCTCCATCCTCTCTCGACAGAACTCTTATCACCATTTCCGGATGTTCAAGCAATTTTTTTTGCTTGATGAACCCTCCTTTTGTCTGTGACATAGGCCTCTGTCCGAGAACCTCTCCTGTGGAAACAAAATCATACCCTTCGTCAATCGCGATTCTGCACGCTTTGTTTATCATCATCGCCTTGCAGTCAATGCATGGGTTTAAGTTCTTGCCGTATCCATACTTAGGTCGAGCAAGCATATAAACATACTCTTTAAAAATATTCAATACTCTTACTTTTATTTTATTTTTATCTCCGTACTCAACACTTTTTGCGGATGGAAAGAATGGAGTTTCAAAACAGATGGCGGTAACATCATGTCCCGCTCTTTCAAGTATTTTATATGAGAGTATTGAGTCCAGACCGCCTGAAAAGAGATGCAGTATTCTGCGCTTCACTCTAGAGTATCCTCAACAATCTTGTTGAAGGATGAACCTTTAAGAAATATTTCAATTCTGCGGTTCTTTTTCTTTCCCTCTTCGGTGCTGTTATCTGCAATGGGTCTTGTCTCGCCGTATGCCGCAACATACATTCTCTTCTCCTCAATTCCTATTGAATCCCTCAGATACTTCATCACATTTATCGCCCTCAGCGCAGATAATTCCCAGTTTGACGGAATGACATTTTTTATTGAGGGTCCTATCTTCTGATTGTCTGTGTGTCCCTCTATGACAATCTCCGCATCAGACATTGTAAGAAGCACCTCTGCGGTCTTTTTCAGAAGACCCTTTCCTTTTTTATTGAGAGTGTATCCTCCGGATTCAAAGAGATTTTCCGATTCCAGAGTTATTCTTGTTCCGGTTATGTTGTCAAAAATTATCTGAGTATCCACATCACTCTTTGAATTGGCAAGAATGGAGAGTACGCTGTCCTTCTTCATCTGCTCAGACCTCAGCTTGCTTATATACTCTGCAAGTGTCTTGTTTTCACTTACCAGTTCAGAGTACTTGTCTAACGCCGGTTTATATGACTGATAATAGTAGTAAATGCCATAGATTGACATCGCAATTATTATCATAAGAAGCATTACTGCCAAGAATTTCATTTTGCCTCCTCACAGGTCATCATCTTTGAGAATGTCCTGTTTTGAAAAATCAAAATCCTGATTGGTTGAGTAGCCCTTTATATGCTTTTCACAACTCACCTTGGGTTCGTGACCTTTTTTATATATTTCATCCCGTATGAACTTGCAGTATTTCGTTGCTATCTGCCCGGATTCGCGGCATACTGTCACATGGATTATACTGTCTGTCTGAGGAAACGGCAGAGAATCGGCATTGTTGACAAAGGGCTTCATTGTCTCAGCCCATATCGGAAGCGCAAGCACCGCTCCGGTTGCCTTATCGGCTATTGTGCGGAGTTTGTCGAAGCCCACCCAGACACCAGCGGTATACTCTTTTGTAAAACCAACAAACCATGTATTCGAATAATCATCGGTAGTTCCCGTCTTTCCGCCTATATGCACATTGAACTTGTAATATTTAAGCCCAGCCGCAGTGCCTTCTTTTACAACGCTTTCAAGCATGTTTGTCACTATGTATGCGTCATCGTCATCCATCACTCTTGATTCAAGATTGTCATTTTCAAAAATCACATTTCCCTGAGCATCCTCAATATATCGTATCATGCTCGTCTTTCTGAGTATTCCTTTGTTTGGAAATACGGAGAATGCCCTCACCATTTCAAAGAGAGTGACATCACTTGAACCGAGAGCCAGAGAGAGCACCGGAGTCAACTGCGATTCAACTCCCAGCTTCTTTGCGTGTTTTACTACAGTTCCGGGTCCTATGCTCTTTATAAGCCTAATAGCCGTTACATTTCTTGAAAGTGCAAGAGCTTTGCGCAAAGGTATAGGCCCCAAAAAATCCCCGTCGAAATTTCTCGGTTTATACGGGGTGTCACTTCCGTCGTCAAGAACCACCGGAGTATCCATAATTATGTCTCCCGGATTCATCCCGCTCTCTATTGCGGCTGAAAAGAGGAATATTTTAAAAATTGAACCGGGCTGCCTCTTCGATTGTAAGACCCTGTTGTATTCGGACTGTTCAAAATCCCTGCCTCCGACTATTGCCTTGACCTCTCCTGTCTCATTTTCAATTATTACCATACTTGCCTGAAGATACTGCGGGGGAACAGTTATTGCCGTGTCTTTTGAAAATATTTCATCATACTTTTCTTTTGTATTTTTGAATTTGTACATTTTTTCAAAATAGAGCATCTTTTTTTCCACAACTTTTTCTGACTCTCTCTGCATATCGGAATTCATTGTTGTATAGATTTTCAGACCGCCCTTATAGAGAGTATTCATGCCAAACCTTGATATGACCTCTTTTCTGACCTCCTCTATAAAGTATCTTCCATACTCTGCATCTTTGGAGCCTTTTATCACTATCACACTGTCATCAACGGCATCCTCATACTCTTCCTTTGATATGTATCCTTCTTGAAGCATATTGCTTAGACATAGCTTCTGGCGTTTTTTGGCATTGTCATAATGCCTGAAAAGATTGAATTTTTCCGGAATCTGCGGAATTCCCGCAAGCATTGCTGCCTCTGCAAGAGTGAGCTCCCGCGCAGATTTATTGAAATACATGTTTGATGCGGCCTCTATGCCGTAAGCTCCCGAGCCATAGTTTATCTGGTTGAAATACATTTCAAGAATTTCATCCTTTGAAAAGTTGCGCTCAAGATTTATGGTTATGAGAGCCTCTTTTATCTTCCTTGTCCATGTCTTCTCCATTGTGAGGAACATGTTCCTTGCAAGCTGTTGTGTTATGGTAGATGCTCCCGCTCCTTTTTTTAATGTCAGCATATTCTTTGTCAAAACCACAAAAAATCTCGCTACATTTATTCCCCAATGCGAGTAAAATTGCTGATCTTCAAGCGATATGACTGCGTCTATCGAGTATTGAGGTAGCTCTTTGAGTTTAATCGGCATCCTTTTCTCAAGGAAGAGTTCCGTCACTTTTCTGTTGTTGTCATCATATATCAAAGTGGCTGAAGGAGCCGAGTATATGAACATATCTGTCATGGTTGGAATCTCTTTCTGAAGACTGAAATACATTGTAACTGCAAAGCCCACTGCCGCAAAGACAGCAATAAAAACAATAAGTCCAAAAACAAATATCGCGGTGTTTACTGTTTTTTTGGTCTTCTTGCTCTTTTTAAAATTTTTAAATGCTTTTTTAACCATAATATTTCAATATATAATATTTAAACAATATTGTCAATAGGAGCAAAAGCGGAGTGTGTGAGCCGACGCTACACCCGCGTGCAGCCCCAGAACAATCTTCAATAATCAATTAACAATAAACTGATAGACCCTTCACGATAGTCATAACCATAGAGGCGTTCAGGGTGACACCGCTGAGTAAGATTTTGTCTTTACATTTCCGAGGAAAAATTCCAGTGCATCTCCGCACTGCTATTCAATGTTTTTCCGAGGACAAGCAAATCAATTCTTATTGAGAGTGTAAGCTACAAGTCGGCGAGGACGCTCCGCGCAGACGCCCATCAAGTGGTTGTCCCCTTGCTCCGCTAACCCATCTTGATTAAGCGGCGAAGCAGAGTGTGTGAGCCGACGCTACACCCGCGTGCAGCCCCAAAATCAGCCATGAGCCGTGAGCCATGTGCCTTGAGCTTAATGCGGGGAGTTGAGTAAATAACTTGTCTTTACATTTCCGAGGAAAAATTCCAGTGCAGTCATCACTCAATATACTGCTGATTAATATTTATTCTTTTCAATAATCTTCTAAAACTTCTGGTGCAACCCGTTTTTTCTATCATGGACGCTCGCGTCCATTACACCCGCGCCAATGGTTTTAGAAGATTCAGGCAATTAATTAACTTATTGATACACGAAAGCTACAAGTCGGCGAGGACGCTCCGCGCAGACGCCCATCAAGTGGGCGACCTCTTGCTCCGCTATCCCATCTTGATTAAGCGGCGAAGCGAAGTGTGCGAGCCGACGCTAAGCCCGCCAGCAGCCCCAGAACAATCTTCAATAATCAATTAACAATAAACTGATAGACCCTTCACTATAGTCATAACCATAGAGGCGTTCAGGGTGATACTGCTGAGTAAGATTTTGTCTTTACAATAATCTTCACAAAGTTCTGGTGCAACCCGAAGTGTCTATCATGTGCGCTCGCGTCCATTACACCCCAGCCAATGGTTTTAGAAGATTCATTCAATTAATTAACTTATTGAAAGTGAAAGCTCAAAGTCGGCGAGGACGCTCCGCGAAGACGCCCATCAAGTGGTTGTCCCCTTGCTCCGCTAACCCATCTTGATTAAGCGGCGAAGCGGAGTGTGTGAGCCGACGCTACACCCGCGTGCAGCCCCAGAACAATCTTCAATTATCAATAACCAATAAACTGATAGACCCTTCACGATAGTCATAACTATAGAGGCGTTCAGGGTGACACCGCTGAGTAAGATTTTGTCTTTACAGTAATCTTCACAAAGTTCTGGTGCAGCCCGAGGCGTCTATCATGTGCGCTCGCGCACATTACACCCTCGCCAATGCTTTGTGAAGATTCAATCAATTAATTAACTTATTGATACACGAAAGCTACAAGTCGGCGAGGACGCTCCGCGCAGACGCCCATCAAGTGGTTCTCCCCTTGCTACGCTATCCCATCTTGATTAAGCGGCGAAGCGGAGTGTGTGAGCCGACGCTACACCCGCGTGCAGCCCCCAAAATCAGCCATGAGCCGTGAGCCATGTGCCTTGAGCAAAATACGGGGAGCTGAGTAAGATTTTGTCTTTACATTTCCGAGGAAAAATTCCAGTGCATCTCCGCACTGCTATTCAATGTTTTTCCGAGGACAAGCAAATCAATTCTTATTGAAAATGAAAGCTCAAAGTCGGCGAGGACGCTCCGCGCAGACGCCCATCAAGTGGGCGACCCCTCGCTACGCTATCCCATCTTGATAAAGCGACGAAGCGGAGTGTGTGAGCCGACGCTACGCCTGCGTGCAGCCCCAGTTCAATCTTCAATTATCAATAAGCAATAAACTGATAGACCCTTCACGATAGTCATAACCATAGAGGCGTTCAGGGTGACACCGCTGAGTAAGATTTTAGCTTTACTCAATCTCCCTCACATTCTAACCTTCCTATATTTTCACTCTTTTACATTTTCAATAAAAGAGGCGGGAGTTACCCCGCCTCTTTGCACTCAATAATATAAATCTGTTTTTACTTTAATCTGAGAGGCATTATAATATAAATTGCCTCCTGATCAACCTTGCTCATTTCGTTTTCAACTATCACAGCAAACATCTCTCCCTTGAATTTAAACTTTACATTCTCAGTCTCTATCCGTTTTAGTATTTCAAGAAGATAGTTATTGTTGAATCCTATCACAAGCTTCTCTTTATCTTCATAGTCGACTTCGATAAACTCCGTCCCCTCTCCTGTCTGATTCTGATACGCATTTATTATAAGCTTGCCGCTCTCTATTTCAAATTTGACAAGCCTCGTATTTGGATTTGTAAACACATTTATTATGTTAAGAGAATTTATAAGGTCATCCTTTTTGACAATCATGACTTTATTGTTATCCGTTGGTATGACTCGTTTGTAATCAGGATATGTACCCTCTATGAGTTTTGCCCAGACTTCTATTGTCTTGACTTTGAACATAATTCTCTTTTCATCAAAACCCATGCTGAATTCATCCACATCATCAATAAGGTCTCTAAGAATCGTCAAAACCTTTGGAGGAATTATAACAGAATTTGATATGGGTTTTTCAAAAATATCTTTGATTGAATAAAATGCCAACCTGTGTCCGTCTGTTCCAACAAATGTCAGATTCTTTCCGGCTCCTTCAAGAAGAACTCCGGTTATTGCAACTTTTACGGCATCTTTGGAAACTGCAAATACTGAATTGTCTATTGCAGATTTCAATGGAAGAGAATCAACATTGAACATCTTGTTTTTTTCTATTCTTGAAATTTCCACATAATCATCTTTCTTGATTACAGGCATTTTATAAATGCCTGACTTTGATTTTATAGATACTTCATCATTGGAGAGAGATATTGAGAGTTCGCCTTCAGGAAGTTTTCTTACAAGTTCAACTATTGTCTTTGCATTTATAACAATCACTCCGTCCTCAGTGACTGTTGCAGGCATCTCTGAATGCATTGTTATTTCAAAATCAGTAGAGGAAAATGACAATGTCTCTTTTTTCGCTTCAATCATAATATTGGAGATTATTGTTACAATGGGTTTTGCAGGAACAATGCTTGATATTGTATTGAGGTTTTTCAAAAACTCTTGTTTGTCAACGTGAAATTTCATCTCTCCTCCTTTATAGTATTAATTTTCTTATTACTTCTATTATTAAGTGTCCATATGTTCATAACCGTATTAAATTATATCAAAATTACACCTTAAAATCAACAGACATATTCACAATTATGTTGTTAACCGAAGTTGATGTGGAAAAACCAAAGTTGTTCTTATATTATCCACAGCTAATCAATATTCAATAAACTGATTATGCTCTCAATATCCTCTTTTACTCTGCTGTCATTCCTTTTGGAGAGCTCTTCAATCTTTTTTACAGCGTGTATGATTGTCGAGTGGTCCTTCTTTCCCAGTTTTTCTGCTATCTCCTTTAAGGAGAGTTGAGTGAACTTCTTCATAAGGAATGCCGATATCTGTCTGGGTATAACCAGTGATGCAGTGCGCTTTTTTCCTGTTATCTGGGATTCGGGAATTTTATAATATTCAGAGACTGTCTTCAAAATATCCGCAGGCATAATTTTTTTACTGTAAAAAACAGAATCATGGGTCGGCTTCACTATTCCTGTTACGACCTCTCTCACCAGATTTATATCGACATTCTTTTTAAGAAGAGAAGAGTGCGCGAGTATGTTTATAATGACTGAAATTAAAAGCCTGACATTATTTTTAATGTTATTGGCGATGTAGATAAGACAATCATCGCCTATCTGTATGTTGTCGCTCTCCACCTTCTTTCTTAGTATCGCCAATCTTGTTTCAAAATCGGGCGGCTGTATGTCGACTACGAGTCCTGACTGAAATCTTGTAACAAGCCGCTGTTCAAGAGATTGAATTTCATTGGGAGGTCTGTCTGATGTTAAAACAATCTGACTGTTGTTTTCATACAGTGCGTTGAATGTGTGAAAAATCTCCTCCTGCGTTCCCTCTTTTTTATTCAGGAAATGAATATCATCAAGCAGCAGAACATCCATCTCCCTGTATTTGTTTCTGAAATCAAGAATTTTCTTCTCTTGAATGGCAAAGACATATTCGTTGAGAAATCTCTCCGTTGAAAGGTAATAGATCTTCTTTCTCGGGTCATTCTGCTTAATCTGATTTCCTATCGCATTTAACAGATGCGTCTTTCCGAGCCCGCTCGAACCGTATATAAATAACGGATTGTACTGGTCGCCAGGAGTCTTTGTCAAGGAGAAAGATGCGGCATAAGCGAGTTCGTTTGATTTTCCCACGACAAATTCTTCGAAAGTATATTTTGTGTTGAGAGATGATGTGTCTATTATTCCAAAATCATTGTTTTTAAACGGGTTGAGCTCCTTTGGGATGTCATGAATGTCCTTCTCTGCAACGATTCTTATCTGAAGGTCCCTATCCATAATAGAGCGGATGGAATCCACAAGCTCCTGAAACAAATCATCCTCTATCATCTCTTTTATAACATTGGTCGGAACAATAAGCGTAATGCTTCTTTCGTCAAGCTCCTTTATGCGGAGAGAAGAGAGCCAGCGGCTGTAATCGGCGGATGACACTTTCTCTGAAAGGATTTTGTGCAACTGATCATTTAATGTTTTCATTTTCTTTTTTAAATACAACTCAAGGGAAAATCATTCTAATCAAAATCATTTCATTGTCAAGAACCTTTCAATGTCGCCTGATATCATTTCAAATGTGTCGTCATAAAACTTCCTATTATGAAGGTCTATGCCGGCTGAGAGACCGACATTGTATATTGTGTTCTTTCCGGTCTCTCTGAGAAGAGTTTTGTACTTTTCAGTGAAATTTATAGGATTTTTTTTGTATATGGCATACAGACCTTTCGCAAAGAGAAATCCGAATGCATAGGGGAAATTGTAGAAGTTGGCTCCCGGATAATAGTAGTGAGGTTTGTTTGCCCACATGTAAGGATGCAGAAATTTTTCGTTAAGAATGTCTCCGTATGCTTCAATCTGAGCCTTTGACATTAGCTCTTTCAGCTTGTCTGCGGAAAGAACGGATGATTCTCTCTGCCTGAAAAGCTCTGTTTCAAAGAGATACCTTGAATATATGTCAACAATAACGGTTGCGGCGCTTGAAATATCATTTTCAAGAATCGTCAGAAGATTGTCGTCAGACATATTCCTGAAAGAATAATCCATAACCACAGTCTCCGAAAAAATGGAAGCCGTCTCTGCAAGAGGCATCGGATAATCAGAATTCAAAATGGTTTCATCCATTAGAACATACCCATGATAGGCATGTCCCAGCTCATGCGCGAGAGTTGTCATATTATCGAAGGAGCCGTTGAAATTTGCGAGTATCCTTGACTGGCGCACTGAATAAATCGTGCTGCAGAATGCGCCTCCGCGCTTTCCCTTTCTCGGCTCAATGTCGAGCCAAGAATTATCGAAGGCATTCTTCATGAAATCAGCTATCTCCGGAGAGAATTTCCTCTCCGCCTTCAGAATATAATCGGCAGCCTCTTCATAGGTGAAAAAGATTCTGCTTTGTCCAACCGGAGCAACAAGGTCATAAAACGGCAATTTATCATTATTTCCAAGAAGCTTTGCCTTGTGTCTGTAATATTTTCTGAACATTGGGAGAGATGTTCTCATTGAACCAAGAAGGGCATCAAGAGTATCCATATCCATTCTGCTCTCTTCAAGAGTCATTTCAAGGGCGGATGAATAGCCGCGCCTCTTTGAGAGAGTTATGACCTCCCCCTTTATGGCACTGAGGCAGGCAGATGATGGAGTCTCAATAAGTGAGTAGGAAGAAATTTCTGCATCGTATGCCCTCTTTCTAAGATCTTTGTCTTTTTCATAGTAGAGATTTCTTGCCTGCGCCAAGGACATCGGCTTGACTTTTCCGTCAACCTCTACATTCACGATGAGGTTGCTCGTGAGCTGACTCTGGAGAGATGAGAAAGCCGAAGAGCCGGTGCGCTGAAGGTCTGATACCATCTCCTCTATTTCCGGAGAGAAGAGGCGTTTTGCAGATGTGCGCATCTCTTTAAGATGAAACAGGTGGGAGTTTATAGTGGCGCTCTCTTCTGCGAGTTTTTCAAGGTCGTTTAAATCTTTTATAAAGAGGCGGAATTTTGTGAAAGGAACCGTTGCCGAATTTGATTTCTTGAGAAGAAGATCCTTAAAATTCATTCCGCTACTGTTTGATGTATCAACTGCAAGGGTGAGAGAACAGAAGGCGAAGAGGCGGTAAAGTGTGTTATAAAATTTTTCCGCCAGCCCTATATATTTTTCAATAGCCGCCCTCTTGTCTGCCGAAAAATCAGAATTTCCGAACTCAATCAGCTCGGCAATCTCCAAATCCAGAGTCTTGATATCTTCAAGAAATTCATTTGATTCAAACGAAGGATATAGGGCGTCGAGATTCCACCGCTTGTTCATTAAACCTCCTTTAAAAAAAGCTATTTTAAGCATATATTAAAAAAAATCAACAACAAACACCTGCAGAAGTTGTGATTTCTTGACAATATGATTAATTAGATATATAATATTTTGCTATGAATATTATAAGGATTGAAAAATATGAATAAATTAATATTACCAATAATACTTCTCTCGGGAATGCTCTCTGCGCTTCTTGTCAATATAATAAAGAGGCTTGCGATAGATTTTGGTTTTCATGATATTCCAAATCAAAGAAAGGTTCACACTGAGAAGATTCCGACCCTGGGCGGCATCGGTTTGTTCGGAGCCACCTGGATAACCATGATAGTCCTGAATGCCGTTGGAATAATTGAAGCGGACAGCTCCACCCTTAAGCTTCTTTCGACAAGCACTCTGTTTTTTGTAATCGGACTCATCGATGATGTGCATGGAGTATCTGCGAAATCAAAATTTATGTTTCAACTACTGGCTGGGGCATTCTTTTTTCTTTGGAACAGAAACGACCTAGCGATTCTTTTCAACAATATAATTTTTACAAATGCAACTCTTACAATACTCTCAGCAGTTCTTTTTGCAACTGTTATAAACGGAATCAATTTTGTTGACGGGCTTGACGGACTATGCGGAGGAGTATCATTCATACTCTCGTCGGTTCTTCTCTTCTTTTCAGTGCTTACCGGCAAGGCGTACCTTGTCTTTCTCACACTCTCTCTTATGGGGGCTCTGGGAGGGTTTCTTGTCTTTAATTTTTATCCGGCGAAGATTTTTATGGGCGATACCGGGAGTCTCTTCCTCGGCAGTATGTTTTCCATGATGATAATGCTTCTCTCATACCATCTTACAGAGTCATGGTATGCATTTATAGTGCTTTTCACATATCCATTCCTTGACCTTGTTCTTTCTGTTGTAAGAAGAGTTATTGCCCGAAGACCGCTCTTCGCGCCTGACAAAAATCACATTCATCACATTCTTATGGGCGGTAGGACGAAACACAATACGGTTGTGCTTTTAATATATGGAATAAACATAATATTTGCGGCATTTTCAGTGCTCTCATTTCTTTTCCCATCGCCGGCAGTATTTGTATTATACGGAATTTTTACAGCAATGATTTTTGTATACTCTCTTCTTAAAATGCTGAAAAATTACAGGAGAATTGAAGATGCTTCTGGGGAGTAAAAGGGAACACACGAGGATATCCCTTGTGTTTCTTGACCTGCTTGTCACTGTTTTGGCATTCGCCCTTGCATTCTTCATAAGAAGCTTTCTTGTTATAGACAACAACAGCTTTCTTGTCGATATACAGTATTATGCCCTCCTCTTTATTCTTATTCTGCTCGTGTGGACGATACTTCTTTCCGGCAGCCGCGAAGTTCAGATTCTGCCGAATAAATCATTTAAAGAAATTGCATACGATGTGACAAAGATTGTCTTTGTAGGCACCATTCTCATACTCTCGATTACATTTCTTATAAAGGGATTTATAATTTCAAGAATCTTCATTCTGCTTTTTTCTGCGATAAATGTCATTTTTCTTGTAGCAGAGAGAAAGCTGTATCAGTTTTATAAAATCTCAAAATTCAGAAGCAATAAAGGGCTGAGCGACATAGTCATCATCGGAAGAGGCGCCGCATTCAAGCAGATAACCCAGCTGATACGTTCTCACAGAGACTGGGGGATAACTCTTGCAAATGAGTATGATATAGACGGATTTGACAAAAAGACGGCTGATAAAATAAAATCAATGCCTATCGACCTTGTAATTTTTGCCGGTGAAAAGAAAGATTCCGAGAAAATAGAAGAATACCTGAACCTCTTTGCAGAGTCGGGCATAAAAACAATGGTGAACATTGACACAATATTCAATGTCAAGAAAAACAACTTTGTTTCAACCCAGACAGTCTTTGGATTTGATTTTCTTGAATTCTCCGATACCAACGAAAAACCGATGCCGATTTATCTTAAATATTTTTTTGACAAAATCTTTTCTTTGATTCTTATTATTCTCATGATGCCGATTTATCTGCTTGTGACTCTTTTGATACTTGTTTTCATGGGCAGACCCATACTCTTTATTCAGGAGAGGGTGGGGATGAACGGAAAAGCATTTAAAATGATTAAATTCCGCACTATGGTAAAAGGAGCCGAGGAGATGAAGGAGAAGCTTGTTGAGAAGAATGAAATGAGCGGACCGGTCTTTAAAATAGTGGAAGACCCGAGGGTGACAAGGCTTGGCAGATTTTTAAGAAAGTATAGTCTTGACGAGATACCTCAGTTTTTAAATATTCTAAAAGGGGAGATGTCTTTTGTCGGACCGAGGCCACCGCTTCTAAGTGAAGTAAAAGAGTATGAGTTCTGGCACAGAAGACGCCTCTCCATGAAACCCGGACTCACATGCCTTTGGCAGATTTCCGGAAGGAATGAAATTGATTTTACGGACTGGATGTATAAGGATATGGAGTATATAGATAAATGGTCTCTTATATATGATTTTGCGATTGTTGTAAAGACAATTCCGATAGTTTTAAAGGGAGGGGGCATATAATGAAAATCTTTACCGCAATAATTCTTGCGGCACTCTCTTTTTTAACATTATTTCCGCAGGAGTTCATATTCAGGGATGATCCTCTCTATGATGAAATAGAATTTCTTGTGAGAAGAGACATTATTGATATTGACTTTCTTAACCTTCCGATGAGGTCGGATAAGGTCATTCTCGCCATAGAGTCAGCATGGATTGAGAAGATGAACAAAGAAAACGGTTTTTCACAGGAGGAGCTTATAGCGATCAACTCTATTCTTGAAAGATACTCAAGAAGAGATGACCTTGTCATAGAGGATGACGCGTCTTTCCTTGTTTCATATTCCGATTCCGTTGACTATCTTTTTAAAAACATTCTATATGCGAAAAAAAATATTCCGCACGGAATTCTTGTATTTGAAATTCTCACCGAAGCTCCGTTTGAAAACACCGATTCAACATCATTTCGCATGGATGAGTGGAAAAATACAGGAAGCGATTGTCGCAACACCTATGCGGCTGTTTTCGGTGATGCATGGAGCATTTTGTTCGGAAGGATTCTTCCTGCGTGGGGTCAGGGCATAAAGGATGACATATTCTTTTCAAGAAAAATTCTGCCTATGGATGGTTTGCTTGCAGAGATTTATTGGGAGAGCGGAAGCTTCTCCTTCTTTGCCGCCAACAAATCAGAATATCACCATGCAAACAAAAGAACTGTCGACAATGCTTACATGTCAAGCCACAAGCTGTCATTCAAGCTTCCTTTTAAAACAACACTCTCATTTAAAGAGACTGTCCTCTACAGGTCAAATCTGCCTCAGATGTATTATCTCAATCCGGCGATGTTCTATTATGTGATACAGCACAATTCACACTCGGATGACAATATTTTCTGGTCATTGGAGATTTCCAATAAAAGAATAGAGGGTCTCTTGTTATCAGGAGAGTTTTTTATAGATGATTTTCAGTATGACAAAGATTATGAGTATGTGCCGCACAAAATAGGACTCCTTCTGAACGGCTCTCTCTCCTTAAACATCAGAATGAATCCCATATTTTACGGAGAATACTGTTTTATAAACACATATACAAACACCCACCAATATACCTCTCTGTCATACTCTTATTACAATGCTCCGATGTCATATATGTCCGGCACAGACATGGACAATATTTCATTTGGAGTGAAAACCATTCAAGCAAAGAATCTTGAAGTTTATCTTGACATTTCTTATTTGAGGCAAGGTGACGGGAAATTGACAAACTCATGGGAATCAGAGATGCCCGATTCCGACCTTGCGTTTCCGTCCGGAACAATAGACCGGATAATCTCCTCTGAAATAGGAATGGGGTATAAATTCAACAAAATATTAAGCTTTGAAATATCGGCTCTGGCATCGCTTCTGAACGGGTATGAGGAGAGCGGAGAAGAGATATCAAACAGGGGTGTTTTAAATTTAACAGGAAAATTGAAGGTGGTAATATGAAAATGCTTGTAACCGGAGGAGCCGGGTTTATAGGTTCTCATGTTGTTGATAAACTCGTTGAAGCAGGCCATCAGGTTGTTGTCTTTGACAATCTTTCAACCGGATGCGAGGAAAACATAAATCCAAAGGCGCAATTTGTCAGAGGAGACATTTCAAATGAAGAAAATGTGGAGAGTCTCTTCGCCTCCTGCGGCATAGAGAGAGTCTTTCATCTTGCGGCTCAGATAGATGTAAGAATTTCAACAGAGGAGCCGGAAAAGGATGCAAGAATAAATGTCATCGGGACTATAAACATTCTTAATGCAATGAAAAAACATAAAGCAAATAAAATAATTTTTTCATCAACCGGCGGTGCTCTGTACGGAGAGGCCGAATCTCCGGCGAAAGAGAATTTCGATAAGAATCCCAAGGCGCCATACGGAATATCCAAACTGGCGTCAGAACTTTACATTCAGTTCTTTTCTGAAAACTTCAACATAAATTATACTATTTTAAGGTATGCCAACGTTTACGGACCGAGACAGTCGGTTAAGGGAGAGGCGGGCGTCGTGGCTATATTTGCAAACAACATGAAGAGTTCGAAAAAATCCATTCTGTACGGATTCGGAGAGATGTACAGAGATTATGTCTTTGTAGGAGATGTTGCGAACGCCAATCTTATATCAGCATCAAGCGGAGACAGAGAAATCTACAATGTCGGGACCGGAATAAAGACAAGCGTCAAGAGAATATATGATCTTTTAAAAAAGAATTATCCGGAGTATACTTTGGAGCCGGAGCTGAAAGAGAGAAGAATGGGAGAAGTTGTAAACAGTGTAGTCTCCTCTGATAAGATAAAAAAAGATTACGGAATTAGTTTTGTGGAAATTGAAGAGGGATTGAAAAAGACGGCAGAATATTTCAGGAGTTTATGATGTTAGAAAAAAAATACTTTGTTCACGAATCTTCCTATGTTGACGATGGAGCTGAAGTGGGAGATGGAACAAAAATATGGCATTTTTCGCATATTTTATCCGGAGCAAAAATCGGAAAGATGTGCGTGATTGGGCAGTCCGTTACCGTAGAAAACAGAGCGGTTGTGGGAGAGAGAGTTAAAATTCAGAACAATGTTTCGATATACGGAATGGTGACTGTTGAAGATGATGTTTTTCTCGGTCCGTCTATGGTATTTACAAATGACCTCAATCCGAGGGCTCCATATCCGAAGCATGGGGATTGGGTGGCGACTCTCGTAAGGCGCGGAGCATCAATCGGAGCAAACGCGACAATTGTCTGCGGGACAACTATCGGAATGTGGGCATTTGTCGGAGCCGGCTCGGTTGTCACAAAGGATGTTCCGGATTTTGCCGTGGTTGTCGGAAATCCTGCGAGAATAGTCGGATACATGTGCGAATGCGGAGAAAAAATGAAAAACAAATTCGACATATCTTCCTATGAATCATCATACAGATGTTTTAAGTGCGGAAGAGTATATGAAAAAACCCGCGAAGGAGTCATTCAAAAATGAGAGTGAAGATGCTTGACCCGAGAAGGGAGTATTCGCTTTACAGAAGAGAGTACCTTGAAGCAGTAAACAGAATATTTGACGAAGGGTCATTCATCCTCGGCAGACCTGTTGAAAATTTTGAGAACAATCTTGCAGAGTATCTCAAAGTCAAACATGCCATAGGTGTTGCAAACGGCACGGATGCGCTTCTAATATCCATGATTGCCGCGGGAGTGAAAGAGGGAGACGAGGTTATAACAACTCCATTCACTTTTTTTGCAACAGGCGAGACAATAGTGCAGGCAGGGGCTAAGCCGGTTTTTGCAGACATAGATGAAGAGACATACAACATAAATCCGAAAGAGATAGAGAAAAAGATAACAAAGAAAACAAAGGCGATACTTCCCGTGCATCTTTACGGAAATCCGGCAGATATGGGCAGGATAACCGAAATAGCCAAGAAGAACAATCTCATTGTGATAGAGGATTGCGCGCAGGCTATCGGAGCGGAGTTTAAAGGCAGAAAAACAGGTTCATTCGGAGTAGCCGGAACAATAAGCTTCTTTCCCACAAAGAATCTTGGAGCCGCTGGGGACGGCGGCGCAATTGTTACAAATGATGACGAAATAAACAGAAAGGTGCGGCTGTTGAGAGTACACGGTGCCGTAAAAAAATATGTCCATTCAGAGATAGGATTCAACTCAAGACTTGATTCACTGCATGCGGAAATACTTGACGCAAAATTGAAACATCTTGATGAGAAAAACGAGAGAAGAATTTTTCTTGCGGAAAGATACTTTGAGGGACTCACGAAGAAGGTTGTAAAACCTCAAACCGGCAGTTTGTCCAAACATGTCTTTCATCAGTATACGATAGCAGTAAAGGATAGGGATTCTCTTATGGAGCATCTTAAAAAGAATGACATAGATTCTGTTGTTTATTATCCGGTGCCCCTCCACCTTCAAACCGCTCTTAGTCCTTATATTAACATTGAGAGTATGCCTGTTTCAGAGCAGATGTCAAAAATGGTTTTATCTCTTCCGATTTATCCGGAGCTTGATACAAAAGAGCAGAATTTTGTAATAGAAAAAATAAACGAATACTATGATTGATTTTGAAGCTGTTCCAGACAAAACCGGCGTCTATATATTTAAAAATAGTGAAGGTAAAATAATTTATATAGGGAAAGCCAACTCGCTGAAACAGAGAGTCAAGCAGTATTTCACAGGCAATCAAGACACCCGCCCTCAGATTGAATTCATAAAAAGAGAGACGAAAAAAATAGAATTCAGCATAACGGAATCGGAACAGCAGGCTCTTATACTTGAATACAATCTTATTTCCGCAAACAAGCCGAAGTATAATGTAAAACTGAAAGATTCAAGCAAATATCCCTACATAATGCTCTCAAAGGAAGAGTATCCGCGCCTCTCTTATACTTATGCCGCAGAGAAGGAAGGGCTGTTTTTCGGGCCCTTCACCTCCGGACTCTATGTAAAGACTCTTGTTGAAAACATCAACAAGATTTATAAACTCAGAACATGCAAGAAAAAATTGCCCAAGAAGGCGTGCATAGAGCATCAAATGGGCAATTGTGCAGGGGTCTGTGAATTCGGGGAGGAGCAGGCTGTATATCCGGAGAAGATGCAGAAAATACGCAGAATTCTCAACGGAGGCACAAGGGAGATACTTAAAGAGCTTGAAGAGGAGATGAAGAAGAATGCGGATTCAGAGGATTTTGAATCTGCGGCATTGATACGGGATACCATTTCTTTTATCAAACGAGAGATGAGACGGGGAAAGAAGACCGGCTTAAAAGGAAAAAATGCCGATATTTTCGCCATGGCGAGAGAAAAAAGTTCGGGAGCATTTTCTGTTTTGAAGCTGAGGAACGGAACAGTACATGAGATAATAACAAAAAGATTTTCAGCCAATCCGCTACTTGATGATGAAACCGTAGCGATAGAGATACTCTCCGAATACTACATGACAACAACGGATTTTGATTTTAAAGTTATATTTGTTGAGGGAGCATCTGTAGAGGATGTGAAAAAAGATGTTATGAGAGAAAGGGATATTGAGGTTAAAGAGGTTGGAAAAAAATCTTATGAATATGGATTGTATGAGACAGCGCTTGAAAATGCAAAGAATGAACTCTATTTTTCGATAAACAAAAGGTTTGTTTCAAAGGCGGTTTTACAGCTACGGGAAGACCTGCATCTCAAAAGAATTCCGGAGTACATTGTTGGCATCGACATATCTCATGTAAACGGAGAGTGGACATCCGGAGCTGTTGTCGCATTCAAAGACGGGAAACCCTATAAGAGTCTTTACAGGTACTATAATCTCGAAGAAATAGGCAACAATGATTATCTTGCTTTGAGCAGAATGCTTTTCAGGTATCTCGAAAAACATCCTGTTGACATGATAATTATTGACGGAGGACTCGGACAGCTCTCCTCCTGCATGAAGATTGTAAAAGAGACAGGCAGGGATTTGGATGTTTTCGCTCTGGCTAAAAGATTTGATATTCTATATGATTCGGAAGGAAGAGAGATAATGCTTAACGGAAGAACTTCGGGAGCAACTCTTATAAAATCAATCAGAGATGAGGCGCACAGATTCGCAAACAAACTGAGAAAAATTAAAATGGAGAAGATGAAAAATGGAAGAGAAAGAAAAAATATCGCTGAAGATTGAACATCTTACAAAAAAATACGGAAAAACGACCGCGGTTGAAGACCTTAATCTATTTATTGAAGGGGGCGACATTTTCGGATTTATCGGACCAAATGGGGCAGGCAAGACAACTACAATAAAGTGCATTTCGGGGCTTCTCAACTATCAAAGCGGGACAATAGAAATAAATAATCGGAATGCCGAAAACTATTCGGATATAAGCAAAAAAAGAATAGGGTATGTGCCTGATACTCCGTTTCTCTACGACAAACTTACAGGAAGGGAGTTTCTTTATTTTGTCGGAAGAATATATGGAATGAAAGAGGCGGACATTGAGAAGAAGATAGAATTCTATTCCAGAGAGATGGAGTTTGCGGATTATATGGATGCGAGAACCGAAGAGTATTCGCATGGGATGAAACAAAGGATAGTGATAGCATCGGCTTTCATACACAATCCGAACATACTTCTTGTAGATGAACCTATGGTTGGTCTTGACCCGAAATCAAGCAGAATAGTCAAAGACCTCTTCAAACGTGTTGCTCAGGAGGACAGGATTCTCTTTGTGTCGACACACACGCTCTCTCTTGCGGAGGAGATATGCAATAAGATAGGAATCATGGACAGGGGAAAGCTTGTTTATTTTGGAGAGATAAAGGATTTGAAAAACAAAATAAAGAAGAATAATCTTGAAGATATTTTTCTGGAGATAACGAAGAACAATGAATGAAATAATTCTTATACGACTGAAAACATTTTTCAGGTCAATCATAGCGCACGACTTAAAGTCTTTCGTCAGGCTTCTCACATATTTCTGCGTTATTTCAGTATTTTTATATTTCAACTATTTCATTTTTTACAAGATATTTTCATTTCTCCTGCAGTCGGATCCGGAAATAGGGTACAGCATAACACAGAGGCTTGTCTCTATAATGTTTTCCACATTCTTTATTATGCTTATGATGTCAAGCGTTGTGACATCCGTAACAACATTCTTCCGCACGCCGGAACTTGAGTTTTTGTTCACGACACCGATAAATCCGAAGAAAATCTTCATTATAAAGCTTATCGAAAACGGAATTTTTGCATCATGGGCGACTCTTATGATTTCGATACCCCTCATGCTTGCTCTCAGCCGCGCGTTTGCTTTCGGCGCCGGGTTTACCTTGAAGTCAACAGCTCTCTTTCTCACAATGGTCTTCATCGCAGTCTCGGTCGGAGTGTTTATCTCATTCATGCTCTCCGAATTTTTCAGAAAAAAATCAATAGGCAACATAATCATAACGGTTGTTCTTGTATTGGTTATTATAATTATAGCTATATTTTTCATGAAATCCTCCGATTTGTTCAATCTTCCGAGAAATGCAGACCTTTACGAAGCAGAAAGGTTCATTTCATCTCTTGAAGTAGAGCAATTCAAGTATCTGCCCTCCGGAATAGTCATAGAGATGATATTTAACAAGAGAATGGATAGGAGCAACCTCTTTTATCTCATGCTTCTGACGGCTTATCTCATTCCGACGATAGCGGCAACTTTTATATTCATGAAACTGTACAGCAGTAAATATGTGTCGTATGAAAAAACAAGCAGAAGAAGCGTCAAACACAAAAACCGAATGGACTTTCCAACCGTATTCAGAGAGAACCGCATTGCCCTTCTTATGCAGAAGGACATGCTTGTCTTTCTTAGGGACCCGTCTCAGTGGGGGCAGTCCGTAACCTTTCTTCTGCTTCTCCTTTTTTACGGCATAAGCATTGTGAGAAGCCCCATTTATTTTAAGACGCCATTCTATACCTACATTCTGGCATTTGCTAACATAGGATTTTCGACATACATAATGGCGACTCTCTCGGTCAGATTCATATTTCCATTGATATCGCTTGAGGGACGGACATTCTCTCTTATAAAGAGCAGTGTGAATATAAGGGATTATTTTAATGCGAAGCTTGTTTTTAATTTCATAGTGATAAGCGTTTTAGGACAGATTCTTATCGTGGGGACAAATGCGTTTTTGTCTATAGACAGAATTGTCGTTCTTGTTTCAATGGTTGTCACCTTTATTGTATCATTTGGAATAACGATAATAAATACAGGCATAGGAGCCCTTCTTCCGGAGTTTACAGAGACAAACCCTTCAAAGATAGCTAGTGGATTCGGAGGAATAATATCCGCTATATCATCTCTTGCATATATAGGTCTCACCCTCGGAATTCTCTCAAATCCGACAAAAACATATTTTGAGTATGCATTCAAAAGAATTGAATTCAACAATGTCAACTTTTTTTATGCAATAGCTGTTGTATTTATTATTACCATGATTCTTTTTGTATTTCTTTACTCTGCCGCCCTGAAATCTCTCAGAAAGAGGAGTTTGTGAACAGAATACTCATTCTTTCCGTAGTTTTTCTCTTTCTGCTTTTATCTTTGCAGGGTGTGGAACTATCAAACATTTCGGGTTTAAGGGAGTGGAAGATTCTCGGTCCTTTGAATTTTGCCCCCAAAGAGGGTGTTGCAGAGATTCCATTCTATCCGGAGATTGAAATGTATGAAGAATGGACTTCCTCTTACAGATTTTATGAACCGAAAGATTTGTATTTTTGGGATTATAAGTCAAAAAATAATGAAATCCACCTGAGTCACGACACTCTTGCTTTCAGTAATGCTTACGAAGCTATGGGGTTCCCGGGGATTCTATCCTTATATTATGCCTTCTCTTCTATTGAATCTGATGAAAGGAGGATTGCTCTCATTTATGCCGGAGGGGTTTCGAATTTTTTTGTAAATTCAATCAAGTATCAGGCATCTCCATACAGCAATCGGAAGATCTTAACTCCCGTTCTACTTGAAAAGGGAATCAATAAATTTTCTTTTATATTAAGCGGTTACTATGGCTATGCCGATGCATATATTGAAGTATATTCAGCGGAAACACCATTTATTTTCAATGATTCTGCCTCTGTCGTGTTTGATATAATTGAAGATTCTTTGATGCTCGGCTGGGTCTCTGTTCAAGTGATGAATGCGGGACTGACTCGGATGGATATTGAAATTTCTCATAATGAGAATGATTCTACATTCTTTTTTCAAACAATTTTTGATACAATCCCTTCTCTCGGAGTAAAGAACATACCTATAAAACTCGAAATGAGGAGAGTTCACAAAGAGAAGAATCTCCAGGTTGTGCAAATGACCATAGAAGCGTGTGAAACGGTTTACAATGAGAGTTTGAATCTTCAGGTTAAAAAACTAAAAGATGTCAGGCGTGAAACTTTTATTTCTGCAATGGATTCTTCAATTCAATATTATGCTATAAGACTTCCGAAAAATTTTTCAGACAATAAGCCCGCCCCATTGACTCTCTCTCTCCACGGGGCTGGAGTTAAAGCTGAGGGGCAGGCATCTTCATACAGAGAGATGGAGAATGGAATCCTTGTCTGCCCGACAAACAGGGGAGAATACGGTTTTGACTGGCAGGATTTTGGAAGGATAGATTTTCTTGAAGTTCTTGAGAAAATAAAGGAGAAATATTTAATTGACGAGAGTAGAATTACCCTGACGGGACACTCCATGGGGGGGCATGGCGCAATGTATCTCGGAGCTCTCTATGCGCACATCTTTTCCGGGATAGTTCCCTCTGCCGGATGGATCAATTTCAATACATACATGCCTCAAAACATGCAGAGGCTGAATATGTTCGGCAACAGCAGTGTGAGGGAAAACATAGACCTCTTGAAGGATTTTGAAAATCCACTCTGTTTTATAGAAAACCTGAGGAATACGGATGTTCTTCTCGTTCACGGAGAGTCGGATGACAATGTGCCTGTGTATCAGTCGAGAATCTTTTACAATGCAGTTAAGGCAGAAAATAATGAAACTCAGATCCTTGAATATCCTCAAGAAAAGCACTGGTTTGACTTAGACTCTACGGCAGGCATTGACTGCGTTGATTCCGATAAAATTAAACACTTTATTGAGCAATCAAAGAAAGCGGTTTTATCAAGGAGTATGAGTTTTGCAACATACTCGCTCTTTGTTTCGGATTCCTCTGATTTTGTGAGGATAGACAGACAAAAGAAAAAATATCACAAATCGCGCATTGATGCAGAGCTTAATCTGAATGAAATTGTCATAAAAACAAATAATGTCGAGGGATTCACTCTTTTAAATGTTGATAAAGCCTACAGCGGCAAAGTGAAAATTGTCATAGACAAAGATGAGTTTTCTGTGACCCCTGCTAAAAAAATCTCTTTTTGTATGAAGAATGACAGATTCACATTGTGTAAAAAACCCATAGAGAGTCATGATTATACCCTGATAAACTATGCGTTCCAAAGACCCTTTATTTTAGTTTATTCAACAAATGATTCAATTTCGGATATAACAGAATCTCAGGCGGCATATATAAGCAATCTGTTTGCCGTAAAATGCAGAGGAATTTTAAATTTGATGGCCGATTCAATGGTTGATGAAAAAGAAAGCAAAAACATTGTATTTATAGGTATCCCCAAAGAGGGCACGGAAGCAAGGAAAATCTTTGAAAAACTCTCGGTTAAAATGACGGATGACCTGATAGTTGATGAAGGGAAGCGATTTATAACAACAAACACCTCTATGATCTTCTGCAAGAAGACAAAAAACAATAATCTTATAGCAGGATTCATAGGACAGACAAGAGAGGCACAGTCCAGAGCAACACTCTTTCTTCCGCTCTCCTCCGGAGTTTATATGACTGAATATATGATATTTGGAGAAGATGTTATTAAAGAAGGGTATAATGGAATAAAGGAGTGCGGTTTTTATTGATTTCAATATTGAAATAAGTACAATTGTGATTATATTATAAATAATAAAAAAAGGAGATTTGATGAAAAAAATACTGCCGATTTTTCTCTTGTTCTTTTCAATCTTTTTTCTCTCAGCGGATGAGATAGTTATTTACAGGGGAGTTGTTGAAGGAGTCACAGAATATTATGACCTTGAAACTTTCAAAATAGGTATTTCATCAGGCGCGGTAGAAGGAAAAGAAATCATAAAAAAGATTCCTTATGAAAAAGATAAAGAGTATTATATTGCTACTGTAGGAAAAGATAGAAGCGTGAAATATGTTCCGGATTTTCTCTATGCTGATTTTGAAAGTTCGGTTCTTCTTCTTGACAGAATGCCTTTACAGGGAGAAAGAGGATTATGGGAGCTATACAAGCTCTCCTTTGCCAGACCATCTAAAAAAACTTTGGATTACCTATATACTGCAAATCTTGACAGTGAAAAATCAATTATGAGTGAAATAGATTCTATAATAAATATAATCTCTTCGGACACCCTCTATGATTATGTCGCTGTTTTAAGCGGTGAAGATGCATATCCGCAGGGCACATACAGCAAATCAAGAGTGATGGTAACAACGTGGCTTGATACTGCCTATATCTATCTTAAAGGAGTAATGGACTCAATGGGATTTGATTCGGTTTATGGACAGGACTTTTTTGTCTCAACATACTATGTAAAGAATGTTGTTGGTCTTAAAAGAGGTTTGATTTCCCATGATACTTGCATAGTGATTGGCGCACACTATGATGATTACTCTTCAAATTACAATATTGCCCCGGGAGCGGATGACAATGCATCAGGTTCCGCCGGTGTCTTGGAGGCGGCGAGAGCATTGATGGGTATAGAGAGCGATTATGACATTTACTTTGTGCTTTTTACGGCAGAAGAGTGGGGTCTCTACGGTTCAGATTATTTTGTCAATGACTTTATCATACCGAACAACATGCATGTTCTCGGAATGGTCAACTTTGACATGATAGGGTACAATCCCTCTGCATCATACCACTATGACCTTTATGGCATGGCGCACTCCTTACCGTTGAAAAATATATTTGCAATGATGGCAGACACATTCACGACACTTACGACTCACGTTTTGGGTTCAAGTTCCGGAAGCGACCACTATCCTTTTGACATGGCTGGCTTCAAATCTGCATTTGCAATAGAGTATGATTTTTCTCCCGTATATCATTCACCCATGGATTCAATAGGGCTTTTGAATTTTGACTACATGAAGGAGCTTGTGCAGGCGGGAACTGCAACAGTCTATTATCTTTCGCAGATGCCTCTTCCTGTAACCGAATTCACTCTTTTGGACAATGGAGATTCTTCGATTGATGTGTCATGGACAAAGACCATAAACACAGACATAGAATCATACAGAATTTACTATAAAAAGGAGGGAGACACCTCTGAGCAATTCTCGGATGCGCCGGATACGAACGACTACACAGTGTTATCTCTTGTACCCGGAGCTCTTTATACATTCAGAATATCTCCGATTGACACAACCGGTATAGAAGCCTTCTCGGAGGCAACAGATACTGTGCGGCCGTCATTTGTCCCCAACAGAATAAAATGTATAGACGCATACGGAGACAGTTCAAACATATATCTCTCATTCCATAAATCAAATGCAGGAGATATATCTTTTTATAGAATATACAGAAGTATCAACAATTCTTCATTCTCTGAAATAGATACGACTGCGGACACACTCTACATTGATTTGATGCTCTCGGATACTTCCGTTTTCAGATATACAGTGACAGCTGTTGATACGGACGGCTACGAGTCCGCCTTCTCTGATACACTGGAAACCAGGATTGTGAGCAGGGTGAAGGAGCTTCTGGTTATTGACGAAACAAATAACGGAGGAACAGCTCTTGACGGAGCAACGGATGCCTTCTACGATTCAATTATGGGTAATTTTGCATTTGATATTATCGACGCTGATTCTCTGGCAAAGACGACTCTTGTGGAATTCGCACTCTACAAGAGGATTCTTTATATTGATGATGATCTCAGCCTCAATAAAATCGATTATGAAGACCTTTACAGGTATGTTGAAGCGGGAGGAAGAGTTGCACTTGCCGGATGGAATATAGGAAAATCTATATTGGAATATCCGGTATCATTTCCCGCATACTCTGATTCCAATTCAAAGGCAAGAACTCTTCTCGGAATAGATTCTTACAACAGAAATACTCTGTATGACCTTGACTTTATAAACTATACAATGAATGGCGAGACTGATACAATTAGGTTTTTAGAGACAAAACTTCCGAGGGGAGAGGGGAAGATGTACTATGGAGGAATCTTCTCTCTTACATCTGGTTCGCAGGCAAAAGGTTTTTACCATTCATTTTCCGGAGATACTCTCTTTGGAGGAAAGCCTTTGATTATAGCCACCGCAGATACATCAGTTGTAATAGTTGCGGCTCCGCTTTTTTACATGAATACCGCTGATGCCAAAAATCTCGTGAAAAACATTCTTCAGATGTTTGGAGACATCTCATCCGTCTGCATAGATAGGGAGATTCAACCTGAACTCTTCTTTTCGGTAACATCAAACATGAACAATGTCAATGTTGCTTTTTCGGGTGAAAAGAAAGGTCTTGCAAAAATCTCTTTAATAGACATCGCAGGCAGAGTTATAGTAAAAAAAGATATCTTGGTAAACGGCGGATCCCAGAGAATCTCTTTCGGGAAAGAGTTATTGGCGGGAGTCTATTTTGTGAATGTTGAATTTTCAGATAAGAGGTATTTGAAGAAAGTGGCGATAGTTAAATAGCAAAACAGAGAATAAAAAAAGGGGGCTTGAAGCCCCCTTTTTATTTGGTGCGGTTAATTAAAACCATTCATAATAGATGTCAGATTCTTCTGAATTGAAAAACTCCCTGTTAAGGTCAGCATCTTCTCCGCCTATGCCGTTTCCATTTGCATCAAGCTGCCAGTTCTTGTCTGAATTGTCTGTCACCTCTTTCTGTATTACTATAAGTCCCTGATTGAAATCATCCCAGTTCAAATTTATCAGAGAATAGTCGACAGCTGAAGTGTCCGGATGTATTGAAAGTTCACCCGGCACATATACAGGACCGTTTCCGAAATCAGCGTAAAATTTTATGTTTGCTGATGTCAAAGTTGTGATGTTCATTGCTTCACTGAAGTTTATTGTAAGGAATGGTGCGCCCCCCGAGAATGAAACATTTGCCGTCGGCGGGGTGTAATCATCACCGCTGAACGAGTTTGTCATGAATCTTGAGCTGAAATCCGGAATCTTCGCAGAATAAGGGTAGTCTGGTGGAAGCGCGACATTTCCAAAAGTGTCTGTAATTTCACTGCATTTTACTGTAAGAGTATATGCCTGTCTCTCTGCAAGAGAATCTCCGCCTTCTACTCCGAATATCGCTCCATTTCCGAAATAAAGTAGAAGCTCAAGGTCTTCCTCATTTTCATTGCTTTCGCGGATGAGTGAGACATTTTCTACAAGCGCTTCCGAGTCCACATATTCGTCGAAAGAGACTAAGAACATATCATCAACATTGACATCTCCTCCGTTGGGAATCAGTGTATTCAATTCAGGGTGTTTGTGGTCTGCCCAGTCAGATGCTCCTCCGGTTCTAAACTGAAAGTAAACATCATCGTATGGAGAATCATCGTCTATATCATTTCCATTGCCGTCAAGGAAACATCCTCCGTCAGATACAAGGTCTCCTGAAATTCTAAGAGAGTATGTTGCTCCGTTTGCAAATGTAGCTGTTATCTTTACTCTCTTGAAATTCTTCTCATATTTAACAGTGATATCCTCAATGCTTCCGTCGGAGTTGTTCTCCATAAGTTCGAAATTTGTTGCATTCACAACGCTTGAAGAGAGATAGTCGTTGAAATAAACATAGATGATGCCTTCGACATCTCCGGTGTCCCCATCTGTGTCCTGAATATTGCCCTCATTGGCGGGTGTTGACCCTGTGATGTTCATTGGTTTCACTCCGGTTAATGCCGGTTCAAAATTTGCCGAATAGTCGGCTCCGTCATACGGTTTAAATGTGCAGCCGGCTGCAATGAGCAGTATTGCAAGAATCAATGGTATAAATCTTTTCATTGTTTCCTCCTAAAATTAAAACTTGACATTGGCTGAAATTGACCAGTCTGTCAAATCCGTCAAATCGGAGAATCCCATAAGGTCAATCTTGACATTCTTTGAAATCTCCCAGCCTATTCCGTATTCAAAGTAGGTCTCGCGATAGAATGATGAATATCCGTACGAATAATCCTCCCTGTATGTATCCCAGTCATTGAGATATTCATAAACAGAGCCGTCTCCATAAGTGACTGTGTATGTTCCCGGGTCAAATGCAAAGTATTTGCTTGAATTGTATGAATTTCTCCAGCTCAGCTGTGTGTTCGCTCCAAGACGACCTGTAAGGGGTCCCCAGAAGTTATACTCTATTCCTACCGGCATTTGGAGATAGGTCGAGAGACTGTTATAGACATACTCTCCGGAGTATGAACCTGTTTCAAGATATACATAATCTCCTGCGTCATCTACTCCGTTTCCATCGTCATAGGACTCATCATACCTGTAATCATAGATAACTGTGTCAATGTAAGAATCCTTTGACTGTCCGAAGAAGGCGCCCATTGCAAAGTGCGCTTTTTCAAGCTTCTTTACAAATTTTCCGCCCATGCCCCATGACAGATATGTTTCGGAGTACATGCTGACAGAGTCGCCGTATGAATCTCTGTATGAAAAACTATACCTTTCTTCATCAACCACTCCGGGAAGAACTTCGTTGTAATTGTATATATAATATTCTGTAACGTTTGTTCGTCCGTAGTTTGTATTTGAGAAGTATCCGCCGAATTCTACTGAATCCTGATTTGTTGTGCGGTAATAGCCCTTTAAACCAATGTTCCATCCGAATCCGTTTGTTATGTAGTCAGAAGAATCATTGAAATCTTCACTCCAAAAGTTCACGATGGATGGGTCTGAAGGAGAGAGGTTTTCATAAATAGATTCGACATCGTATCCAAAATAAACCTCTTTGAAGAAATCAAGACCGATGCTCAGTGCAAATTCCATTGCGCCCGCAGAGAATGCTCCATTGAGAGTGTAATAGTTGTCAGTATACAAATTTTCATAAGTGTAATCATACCACTCATTGTATAGTCTCATGAGGTCGCCTGAGATTATGTTTGAATCCATAATCTCGTCATTGTAAATCTCATCATAGGTATAGGCGCCCCTGTTGTTTGTATAGGAGAATCCTGCCTTCAGGCCTTCCGGTTTGCCAAAAGTGAATGCAAGGTAATTTGTTGACCAGTTATCAGCCTCCAAATCGGAGTAGTTATTTGTCTCGCTAACCAACTCGTCATACTGCTCGTCATTGTTGTTGTCTATATACTCTGTTGCGATAGTCGTGTCCGCATATCCCTCAGAGTAGCCGTTGGAGACAGAGAGGAATCCAAGATGAAGCATATCCATCATTGATCCCTTGAAACCCACAAGATAATTGTCAGAGTATCCGTCAAAAATATCTTCCGACAGATAGTTGAAATTTGAAAGGTTCGTAAAAACATTGAACCCGTCAACATAAGTCATCTCGGTCACTGCAAGTATCGCTTCAATATTGTCATCAATAAGTCCTGCTGTTGACAGAGACCTGAATGATACAAATTGAGCCGAAAGAGAGATGCAGAGAACAGAGAGAGTGAGTAAAAATAAAACTCTCTTAAAAGTCATCCTTTCCTCCTTTGTTTTGATTGTTACAAATAACTTATTATTAACAGATTTATGCAATTCCCAAATACCTCCTTTTTTTTATTTATTTTATATCAATAAAAAAGATAAGTCAAGATGTAAAATGGGGAGCGCCTTGAGCGCTCCCCTGAGAATTTGAAAATTATTTTGAAATGTATAAAAATTTTCCGCTGACGAGATTCTTTCCGGATTCAATCTTGAAGAAATATACTCCCGATGAAATTCCTGTCTTTTTGGCGTCAAAGGATGCCTCTTTGATGCCCGAAGACTTGAAGAATGTTTTCACTGAAATCTCTCTACCGGTCTTGTCATAAACTGAAAGTTTGACAGGTTCCGTTACGGGCTGAGAGAATGATGCCTTGAAAATGCCCGATGTAATTGAGGTTATTTCGGTTTTGAATGCATTTGTTTTTCCGTCAAGAGCAACCTCTTCAACCGGAGTAAGCTCCGAAACAAGCAGAACATTATGTAAAAGCTGAATATAATCGCCTCCGAGTTCTCCGGAAATGACATACTGATCTGTTGGAACTATATTGAGACCGACTATTCCTCCGAGTATTCCGGGAAGATTTCTGTAACCGAGGAGCCATTCATCATCATCCCATCTTGCCACAGTGTCTGCTCCGGAATTGAGAACGAGATAATCCCTGTAATAAGAAGAAAGAGAGGAGACATTATTCATGAACTCATGTCCTGCGACAAATGCACCGAGGTTGGCAGTTGAAAAGTGGTTGTTACCGTCAAGGGGAGAGAATGGATTGTATGTATTTTTCATTATTTCTCCTCCGAGGTAATGTCCGGTTGTGAACCATGACCATCCGCATGTGATAACCCACTTGCCGTTTGCAACATGTTCAAAAAGTGAATCTCCAATTGATTCGGGATCTGCATAAGGATAATCCGGATAAGTCAAAATAACATCATAAAGAGACATATCTTGCTGATTTGGAATAAAAATTCCTGCATCCATATAATCAATATTTCCGAAATCAGGATACTCTTCAATTTCCTTTATCATTACAGGAGAGTTGGGCTCTGCTACTGCCCAAAGCACATTGGGAGAGCACCCGTACAACCAGTACATGTCAATGTTTTCTATAATTTCCGAAAGAGCATTATCAAAGGCATACTCTGCAGTAAGCGTTGTTGCAATTACGCCTCCCTTTCCCATTCTGAAAACAGATAGAGAGGGGTTGAGTGAGTCACCCGTCAAAAGAATATTATAAGCGTCTGCAGGAAGTCCTGTAAGGCGTCCGTGGAAGACTGTTCCCCAATCGACAAGCATAGAAGAATCCATCGTCACAGGTTCGTTAAGAAGCGGATGCCAAGCGCTTACAATTGTGGCAGTATCAATCTGCTGAAAGGTCATTGAGAATCCTCCGGGCATCACAAGTCCGTCCCATGCATCTGATGAGAAAGTCGCTCCATTGAGCTGGAATATTCCACCACTTGAAATCCACGTCTCTATCTTTGTTCTGTTATCTGCAATTGCCTGATAGAATGAAAGTTCCTGCTGGCTTGCGAATATTGCCTTCTGAAATTTTGAAAGGTCCATTGTCGGCAAGTCAAGAACGGAAAAATAATGGTATGCCACTCTGTTTCTGCAGAGAACATCCTCATTTGCCCAAGATCCCCAGGGAGCATGATCCTCAAAATAAGCAACCCTCGTCTTTGCATATCCGACATCGTATCTGAATATCTGAGGGTCAGTATAGGTGCTTATCCATATATCATTCCCATCAAAGGCAACACCCTCGCCGGTATTTGTTGCGCCGTTTAAAACAGCAATGCTGTCCAAAACTACCGGTGGGTCAATTGAAATATCTAGTTTTTTTACGAACTGTGTAACATCGTCGAGTACCCACAATGTTGAATCTTCAGAGCAGAAAGCCATATCCATGGGCCATCCGATTACTGAAGAAATATGAATCGTATCTATTATGTTCATGAGAGTATCGGTGACGCATATAAATCCGTCTGTTGTGGCAATGTAAAGATGAATTCCGTCGCTTGTAACTCCTCGTGCTCCTGTGCCTCCGGGTGAGGCAATAGAAGTAACAGAGACTCCGGCTTTTGTCATTTTGTCAATATTTCCTGTTGTCAAATTTGAAACATAGAGTATGTCATTCACTATTCCTATACCCATGTGATATCCGGCAACAGGCATTGCAAAAGAATCAATGAGACCGTAAATGTAATCCATCTTATACATTCTTGCGCTTTCATTGTTTATGATAAAGAATTGTCTTCCGTCAAATTCCACTCCATTTGAGAGTGTTCTCCCTGTATTCATTGTGTCGATTACCGAATCAATACCGGAAACAGCATTGATTCCGTAAGTATTTCTACTTGGGTCTCCTCCGGAATCAGCAAGAACAGACAAAAATGCAAGTGACAGAATTAAAAATACCACTAATCTTTTCATAAAACCTCCTTGTAAATAAAAGAGGCGCGAGAGGCGCGCCTCTTTATGATTTTTTAAATTACTTTTTGTTTCCAATTCCTATGGGGACTTTTTTGAATCTTGCGGGAGCAGAGCCGTGAGACATCTCGGCTCTCTGTCCGGGCTGTCCCTTTCCGCAGTTTATTACTCCCCAGAGATCCCAGTGGTTTTCATTGCATATTGCATCGCATTTTCCCCAGAAGTTTGGGGTAATATCCTGATAGGAGCAATTCTTCAGCATCTTTCCTATTTTTCCGTTCTTTATCTCATAACCTATTTCGCATCCGAATTGGAAGTTGAGCCTCATCTGGTCTATAGACCATGATTTGTTTGTATCCATGAAGACTCCGTTTTTTGTGTCTTTTATAAGGTCATCAAGCTCCCATTCTCCCGGTGCAAGAGAAAGGTTTGCTATTCTAATAATCGGTATTGATGAAAAACCCTGAGAGCGGGAGCATCCTCTTGAACGGGAATCTCCTATCTTATGAGACAATTCCCTGTTAGTCATGTATCCGGAGAGAATTCCGTTTTTCACAATATCCCATCTCTGGGCTTTTACTCCGTCATCATCATATCCGTGCGTTGCAAGTCCTAATGGTATTGTCGAATCAGCGAAAAGATTTACGATAGGCGAACCATATCTGAATTTTTTATACTTTTCAAGTGTGGCAAATGATGTTCCAGCATAATTGGCTTCATAACCCAACACCCTGTCAAGTTCTGTTGCATGTCCCACTGATTCATGGATTTGAAGAACCATTTGAGAGCCGCCGATTATCAAATCCGAGACCTTCTCTTCACATTCATCAGCAGTGAGAAGCGCTATTGCCTCCTCTCTGACTCTCTCTGCATTCTGCAGAAGCTCCATCTGCTCTATTATTTCATATCCACCTGAATAATACTGTCCTCCGAAAGATGCAGGGTATGAGCGGACCTGCATATCATTGTTGCCCACTGATGTTACGGAGTAGCCCGCTCCGCTTCTAAGAAGGTCCTGCAAAATTTCGCTTCCCTGTGAATTTACAAACCATTTTCTTGTGTTTTGAAAAGACATTTCGACATTTGATACTTTTATTTCAGGCTTCTTTCTCAGCACCTCGTCTATTTCAAGCATGAGAGCGAGCTTTTTTTCAAGAGGTATTCTGAAAGGGTTCTTCAAAGCCGGCGTAAACCAATGGTCTTTGTAAGAATCTTCTTTTGCCCAGCTTACTTTTGCTGTTTGAAGAGTGCTTGATGCCTTTGCTATAAGAACCGCCTGTTTTGCTATTCTCTTTATCTCTTCTGTTGTGAGGGTGTCGCTTGATGCAAATCCCCATGAGCCCTTACAGAGAACTCTAATTCCAAAGCCCAATGTCTGCGAGTAATCCGCATTCACCTTTCCGTTTCTTACACCTAAATCCTCATTCTTTGTCTCGATTATTCTGATGTCCGCATAATCTGCTCCATAGTGCTTTGCGGTATCTATAGCCAAATTTCCTAGTTTAAACATTGTTCCTCCTGCTCTAAAACTCTGTTTTGCTTGTGAAATGGAAGTTTCTCACCTTCATAGCCGGCACAGAGAATCCTCCGCCGAATCCACCATTCTGTACAATGGCTCTGTTGCCGATCATCTCCGTATTCATAAGTGCGTCCATTATAGACTGTGTGAATCTCAAATTCTTCAAACCATTCTTCACTCTTCCATTCTCCACAAGAAATATTCCGTTTCTTGTCATTCCGGTTATGATGGTTTTCATAGGATCGAGTATGTTCACATAATGAAACTGCGTGACGAGAATTCCCTTTTTTGTCGATTTAATCATATCTTCAACCGATGATTTCCCAGTTTCAAGATGAAGGTTCAGAGGAAGAGGCCCATACTCGTCATCGGCTCCCAAAGAGTGTCCGTTATTTTCCATCTTTAGCATCTCGCCTACCTTTCTGTCTGTGGGAATTTCATGAAATACGCCGTTTTTTATAAGGGCGAGTTTTTTGCGCGGATAACCCTCCATATCAAATGGGATTCCGCCTATGCCGTCTATAAAAGGATCATCGTAGAGATTTATCTTAGCATCTGCAACGCGCTCACCCATCTTTCCGGATAAACATGTGCGTCCCTCGGCATATCTTAAACCATTAAAGACAGTATAGGAGAGAAACGAAAGAATATCGGCAACTGCAGATGGTTCAAGAATGACCGTATATTTGCCTGCCTCGAGAGATTGAGGATTTTTTGACAGCTTCGCCTTTTTTACTGCAATTTCCGCATCATGAATAACATTCAGTTTTTTAATGCTTGTCTGTGAATCCTCAGACCATCCTGATGAATTTTTTGTCTGTGCTGTAATTGAGAATGTGGCATTTGAATTTTCATGCATGGCAAAGAGCCCTGCGGAATTAGCAACTGCATAAACCACTATGGAGTTTGACATTATTCCTGCCGCCGACATCTTCTCCTTTGCGCATAGCTTCACTGCCGATTTGACAAGGTCTGCCTTCGCCTGAGGACTGACATCCTCCATTGTCTTATCATAGCCCTTTGTTGCAGTGTATTGCTGAGGCGGCAACAGAGGGTAAACCTTCTTGCCGGTTTTTTGGTTCAATGCAATCTGTTTTGCATTTTCAAGAAATTTCTTAATATTCTTTGATTCAAGAGATGTTCCCGACACCACTCCGACTTTATCTTTGTAAACGCATCTGATGGTGAATGTGTATCTGAGGGAATCGACATTCTGCGTTATTTCATTGTTTGAAAATCTGGTCAAAGCCTCCCTCTCTCCGGCTATGGAGACTGTGGTCATGTCAGCGTCTGACGCCTTTATGACCCTGTCAGTAAACTGATGAATCTTGCTTTTGGTCAGCATAGAATCTCCTTATTTCAAATGTTTATTTATTCTTTCAAAAAAAACAGCTTTGCTTATTGCGCCCTCCCTCAAAATCTCTATCTTCCCGTTTTTTATCTTGACAATGGTTGACGGAGTTTTGGAGGGCTTGAGTTTGTTGAAAATGCTTATAGAGTCAAAGACCTTTTCAACACCATATTCTGATGTTAAAACTCTTTCGCCTGAGACATTCAGAGATGTGACCGCAAGAGGTTTCTTTAAGAGTTCAAGAAGAAGGAGAACATCCTTCTTCTCGGGAATTCTGAATGATGCAAAACCGTCTTTCAATAGAAGTTTGTTGACTCTTCTCTTTGGTTTTGAAATTACTGTAAGAGGTCCCGGCAAAAATTCATCAATGACCATTTTAAGTAGCTTAGAGTTGTGGAAGTATTTCAAAACACTCTCTTTTGAGCTGAAGAAGAGTGCAAAGGGTTTGTCTTTGCATCTTTTCTTCATTCGGAAGATAGAGTTTATCGCATCCTCATTGTCATAGAGAGCCGCCATTCCATTTACAGTATCTGTTGAAAATGCAATCACACCGCCCTTATTTAAAAGATCTACAGTCTTTTGTATATTACCTGTTCCAGCCATCTCTCATCTTCTTTAATTTTGATTCCATATCCGGTGAATTGACAGAGAGCAGTTCCACCGCAAATATGGCGGCATTCTTTGCTCCAGCCTTTCCTATTGTGAATACTGCGACCGGTATTCCTGACGGCATCATTACGGATGAGTAGAGGGAATCGACTCCTTTAAGAGGAGATGAGTCAATCGGCACTGCAAGAACCGGAAGTGTCGTGTGAGATGCAACAACTCCCGCAAGATGCGCCGAATAGCCGGCTCCGCAGATAATAGCCGCATAGCCGTTCTCTCTTGCCTTCATGGCAAAATCCCGCACTTTGTTTGGATTTCTGTGGGCAGACATAACCAATACATCAAATTCTATTTCGAACTCTTTAAGGGTGCTTTCCGCAGAGCTCATTACTTCTCTGTCGGAATCCGAACCCATTATTATCGCAATTTTTTCCTGCATCACTCCTCCAGTGAGTTTATATATTCTATTATCAAAAACCTGTCCTCATCAGAATTCATATCGAGGGAATCGTCGATAGAGGTTATCCTTTTAAGAATCGAATATGCATAGTCAAAACTGTCCCGTTGGATTTCAATTGAAAGTCCGAGCTTGTGAATGGTATTTGACTTGACAACATCTCTTACTGCATAAAGAGGAAATGAAGAGTATTTTGAAACAAATGTTCTATATCTGCCGGATGCGCTCTCGGGTTCATCCCTGAAATACATTGTAGAAACAAAAAGAGAGATATTGTTGTCTGTTTCAATCTCTCTTGAAAGGTCGAGATAGTATTTCGCCGAATCCCTCTCTCCGAAGGCAAAGAATGTGTAGGATAATCCTCCGACTATGTCGAGCGAATCAGGAAATGATGAAAAATCCTGCAAAAATTTTGCATGCGCCTTTGAGAAATTCTCTTGCTTAAGGTATGTCCATCCGTCCTCTGAAAGAGGGTCAAGAATGGAACATGCCATTAAAGACAGGACTAAGAGGGTTGTTAAAACAATTTTATTATTTTCCATAACATTCTCTCTGATTCAATAAAATATATGCCTGATGGCAGGCCTTCAAATGAAATGTGCGATTTGATAGATTCTTTGAGGAGTCTTCCGCTTTTGTCGAAGAGCATCCCTTCTTTCCCTTCAAGGTTGAGAATGCTTGTTTTAAGAAGCAAACTCTTTTTTGAGAATGAATCATCAAGAGCGTGCGCATTTGAAGAGAGTGAGGAAATTCTGTATGTTCCTTTTTTAGAGATTGAAAACTCTATTCTGTCGGAATATCTTTTTGCAGGAACCGAGATATCTCCGCAGAAAACCTCTTTTCTGGCGGCATCTTCTGCAGGAATTGTTAAGGTTATTGAAGAATTGTGTGAAGAAGAGATTATTTTTCCTTCATCAAAGAACAAAACAAAGGGTGAATCAGAAAACATCTTTATGGTTCCGTGATAAACAACATTTGAAGGGTCGGTGATTGCCTTTAAAGCGAAATCTCTTTTGAATTTGTAGGCTTCTCCATTCTTCCTGCCAAATGCGGTTACCGAGTATATTCCTGATTTTGAAGAGGAGAACTCCGCCATTATCAGACTTCCCTCTCTAATGAAGTTGAGTTTTTCATTTACAAGCAGGGATGAGAGGTTTATCGAATCAAGCATGAATGTGTCATTCAAAACAATCATTGAAAAGAAGAGTATGTCGGATGCAACATCAAAATCTATTGTCTTGATTGCAACAGGCTGTGAAAATAGAGATTCGGGTTTTGGGTAACCCCAGCCGTATTCATTATCATAATTTGCCGTTCCAAGGTCTATTGAGCCGTCTATCATAAGGTTGACTATCTCATCAACAGTGGAATATCCCAAAGAGTACATTAAAGCCGCAAGAGCGCTGAGATGCGGTGTCGAAAATGAGGTTCCCTCGACAAAGTAAAGATAAAAATCATTTACATTTACCCCATCCTCTGTCTGCTCCGGCATGGGGCAGAGTATTCCGCCCTCATCCTCTCCGTCTCCGTTTATATCCTGATAGACATATCCTCCCGGAGCCATGAAGTCAAGGTTTGTTCCGTACTGTGAATAGGGGGTTCTTTCAAAAAAATAATCCACTGCTCCGACAGATATTGCCTCTTCAAATCCTGCAGGGTATGAGAGCATTGAGACTCCGTCATTTCCTGCCGCCGCGAGAACCATAACATTGCTGTTTCTCGCATCAATTATCGCAGAGTGGAGTATGTCCCATCCGTTTGAATCGCCCGGTTCTCCTCCTAATGAGAGATTGAGAACCTTGCATCCGTTTGCAACTCCGTATTCTATCGCATCGAGTATGTCTGTGAGATTTCCGGCTCCTGTTTCATCAAGCACCCTAAGAGGCATTATTGATGCATTGAAAATTATTCCCGAAGTTGCAAGGGAATTGTTTATGGTTGAGGCGATGACGTTTGTGACAGCCGTTCCGTGTCCGTTCATGTCATTGGGATGCGCATCGTCCGATACAAAATCATAACCCTGCACGAAATTGATTCCTTCAAAGTCAGAGTACATCTCATACTCGTTTGTCGCAGAGATGACAAGCCCCTGTTCGTTCGCCGGAATGGGATAGTTTTCAAATGAAACACCGGTATCGAGCACTCCGATAATAACTGTCGAATTTCCGAGGATGCCCCTGTCAAGAAGGTATGAAACATTGTAATGTTCTTCCCAGAGAGACCACTGGTATGAAAAATATGTGTCGTTGGGAGTGTACAAAGCATAAAGCTTGGGTTCTTTGTAGATTTTTACAGCATCGGGATATGACGCCTTGATTTTTTCATAATCTGAATCTATAACTATAAAATTATATTTGGAATTTGCCTTGATGAATCCATACTCTTTTCTTTCGGGCAAATAATCTTTGAATTCAACCATGTATCTCTCTGCATTAAGAGATAGGAAGAATGTCAGACAAATGAAAAGTATGAAATTCCTCATAATTAAGAAATGATAACACAAAACATAAAAGAATTCAACAAGAACTAATATAAAAAAATATTAAATTACAAGAATTCTCTTTGAATAATCTTTACCTTCAATTTTTCCTCTTATGAAATATATTCCGCTGATATAAAGGTTTCTTTCGAAATAGACAGCCGCCGGCGAAACCGCCGCAGGTTTTGCGAAATTACCGTGTTTTTTTCCTTCGTATCTGATGTGCCGTCCCACTCAAGAGGGTTAAACCAGAGATTTGAAGTGAAGTATTGGAGGTATGTATAGAAAAGAATTGAGGATATATCCGAGTAATAAAGTTTTTCTATGCAGTATCCGAAAAAAAGAGTTCTGTGCATTATTCCCTGATGAGAGAGTGCCACAAGATTATTGGCTTTTGTTTTTGTTGATATGAAATAGTAAGTTGAATCAACATGAGTTCCTCTTAAGTATGGCTTGATATTGTCAACATTTGAACCTACTGTTGCCGCATAGAGGGATCGCACTTTTGTTCCGGAATGTCCATGAAAATAACCATCCGCATTTGCATAATATACTCTTGAATCAAGAGTGCTTCCGAGATAATCGATTCGAAGGCGCAGAGAGATGAATCTGTTTTCATCAAGAATGTTTGACTGTTCTCCCTGAACGCAGATATCCTGAGCAATATTCTCTCCGGAAAGAATGAAATTTCCTCCATACGAAAGATAAACAGAAAGATTTGTTGTGTCCGTCGAAGTAAGGGTTAATGCAGTATCGACGCCGGTAAACCAAATTACATAATTGTATTTCATCAGCTCTATCCATGAAGGTCGGCTTGCATTGGCCAAAACTGTTTTTCTTACATAATCAATCCCGAGGTTGCTTAAAGCAAATCTCAAAGTGTCATCGTATGCTAAAAACACATAGTATTGCAAAGTAAAAAGAGAAGGCATAAGATATAAATGGCGGAGGGAAGTGGACAAGACCTTTCAGTCATAGGTCATGAAAAGGCCGATTAAGATGTTGGTCCCACTTCCCCTCTCCGAGATACAGAACAGTATGAGACTTGTCAAGGCATGAATTGTTGAAATAATTTTCCAAGAATGCCTGATCCGTTTGATAGAGGTAATACGGCACATTGTTTCCCTCATTGAAAATTCATCCTCCGGAATCAAGATATGCCTTCATCAGCTGAATATCAACAGGTTTTATGTCGGGGCTTCCGTTGCCCATTACTAAAAATACTGCCGCAAACTGCATATAACCTGCTATTGATGTCGGAAGTATAGTGGATTTGATAAGGGTTGAATCAGTTTTAAAACCAAGATAATTAAATGCCTTTTCAAAATTATATTCATATCCAATTTTATTCTGATTGTCTGGGTTCGTAAATGTTCTGCCTTTATCCCCGTCATACAAAAGTATTCTCATTTTGTAAAAACTCTGGGCAGAGCAGAAAATACCAATACCAAAAGAATTAACTTTTTCATAATACCTCCAATATACCTATATGATAACACTGACAGCTCTTTTTGTTAACAGTGAAATAAAAAAAACGGGCGTCAAAAGACGCCCGGATAAATTTGCATTTATGCTATAAGGATTTACAGTTTTCCTAAAACAAGCTTTACGAGTCTGGGAAGAATAAGTCCCATTGATTCTGATTCGTACACATACGCATGTTCAAGCGGCTGTCCGGTCATGAAGACAATTCCTGCTCCGTAAGGATAGACAACAAGAGTCGGTTCATCAGAATCAGACCCGTTCATCAGTATGTTTGCGGATGCCGGAAGGTTTGTGAAATACTCATGGCTTGCGTAGTAGTTGTAGAGCTCCGTCAGAGTAATACCGTCAAACATTTTGTGTTCAGGCTGCATAATCGTATTGTAATATTCATAAAGGAGATTTATCTCGACTTCAGCAGGAAGCACTATGCCTGCGGTTTTTATGTCTCCCATTGCCCATCCGTTGTCACACACTTCCCACAGTATTGTTCCGCCCGCATTTATAAAATCATTTATCTTGTCATTGTTTTCTCCAATCACATTATAAAATGTCTGTGACTGGTCATTTGCTATTATAAGAAGGTCTTCATAGGGATTGAGATTGAAATCTTCAATTTTATCAGAAGTTATAAACTCATACTGATTTTCACCCTCTCCTGTGGAAAATCCCTCTGAAATGAGCATGTCTTCCATTGAAGTTGTGCTCCACGGAAGTCCGTCCTGAAATATCACAATGTGCGAAGCGGCATTTGCTCCGACATAATCAAGCTCTATGTCCAAATCTCCGTTTCCGCCCTTTCCTGTGAAAATAAGTATTCCCTGCGCATTGTATGCATAAGCCATTACAACATCTATAAATCCCATGTGCGTAAAGGATATCTCTTCGGACAACTCTTCAATCTCCTTCTCCGTCACATTGTCGCCATTTGCTATTGAAACAATTAGTTTGTCTATTTCAGCAAGATACTCTGACGGAATTGTGATCTTTATCGTGTTGAATCCTATGAGAGAGCAGGAACTCAACAAAAGCATCGCGGTCAAAAAGAGTACGAGCGTTTTTTTCATGAATCCTCCTTTTTCTTTTTAGAATACCACATCTGACGATTATTGTCAAGTTTAAGAAAATGAAGAGATTGTGATTGAAATTACTTGAATCTTACATATAATAACAATAATGGGAATAAGTGAAAACAATCTGATACGGAAAATGCCAAAGGCGGAGCTTCATCTGCATATAGAGGGGTCCCTTGAAGCTGATATGATGTTCAATCTTGCTAAAAGAAACAAGATTCAATTGAAATTCAAAACAGTTGATGAAATAAAAAAAGCGTATGAATTCAAAAACCTGCAAGAGTTTCTTGATATATACTATGAGGGGGCCGGTGTATTGATAAATGAGGAGGATTTTTATGACCTCACAATTGCCTACATTTCAAAAGCAAAGCAAGAGAAGATAGTCCACGCGGAAATATTCTTTGACCCTCAGACCCACATGTCGCGCGGAGTAAAATTTAAAACTGCTATTACAGGTATTAGAAACGCACTCGAAGAGGGAAGGAAAAGATATTCGGTGAGTTCGAAAATCATAATGTCGTTTTTAAGACACATGGATGAATTGGATGCATACAGGACCCTTGAAGAGGCGCTTCCTTTTAAAGAGTGGATTACTGCGGTGGGGTTAGATTCAAGCGAAATCGGACATCCGCCTTCAAAATTCAGAGGGGTCTTTCAAAAAGCCATAAAAAACGGATTCTTTGCGGTCGCTCATGCGGGTGAAGAGGGTCCGAAAGAGTATATTACGGAGGCAATGGAACTTTTGAATGTGTCGAGGATTGACCATGGGAATGCATCATCGGAGGATGAGGCTCTTTTGAAAAAACTCTCCGAGAGAAGGATTCCTCTTACTTTATGCCCTCTTTCAAATCTGAAGCTTCAAGTAGTAAAAGATTTGAAAAAACATCCTCTGAAGAAGTTTCTCGATGCAGGAGTAGTCGCAACAATCAATTCGGATGACCCGGCATATTTTGGCGGATATCTGAATGAAAATTATATGGCAATTTCGGATGCGCTTGATTTGAAGGAAGAAGATATTCTGACTCTCGCGAAAAATTCAATAAATGCAAGTTTCATCTCAGAGAGAGAAAAAGAGACTTATATTAAATCAATAAAAGACTCTCTCTAAATACCTATTCTTAATCCGAAAGAGAACTCCCTCGGTGTTGTGTAATTATAAGGATTATAAGCTCTATCATAGTACATTCCGAGAGTGAAATCATAATTTTCTTCGCTTGAAACAATTCCATCTCTGTCTGCATCCTTTCTCACATCATAGCCGGTCTCTCCGATTCTGTACTGGGCAAATGTGTCGGCATCCAACTCTTCAGTCCAGTCCCTGTCAGGGTCGAGAGTATTTGAATAGACTCTAATCATGGTCTCTGCATTGAAGAGATTGGAGACATTAAAATAAAAATGAATGGAACGGTTCTCAAAGAAGATTTGCTTGATGAGAGCCAAATCCGCCAGATAAAGATCCGGTAAAATGTAATAATTTCCATCGCCCTCATTTGCCGGCATTCCCGAACGGAAGCTGTGATTTACGGATAGAATGAGGTCATTTTTATCGTCTTTGGAGAAGGGCATTTTGAATGTGTGAAGGATGTTTATCTTATGTCTTGAACTGTAATCCGGGTAGAATGACCTTATGTAATCCAAAGAGTCAACAGATTCGATGCAGGTTGAAAATGTGTAGCTCCCCTCAATGTCAATGTATCTTCTTTTTAAACCGCAGAGAATTTCAAAACCCTTTCCATAGAGGTAACCGTTTGCTTTGTAAATATTGTATGGGGACGGAACCGTTTCAATTCTCACTGTATTAATAAGGTTCTCAAACTCCCTGTAAAAGATGCTTGAATTGAGATATATTCCCGATGGGAGGTCAAAGGCGAATCCAAAATCGTATAAACCGGAGGATGCGGGCGCAATGAGCGGGTCTCCGTATTGTTTGTTTGAAAATATTTCATCTGTTCTGTAGGAGAAGAGGTATGTCTCGTCTGTCTGTTGAATAGCCCTTTCAGCAGAGAATCTGATTGATGAGTATTCATTCAGCATATCCCTCAACCCGAACCTGTATGATAGAACCGCGCTATTTGATTCTCCGACAATAGAATCTTCAACAGCCACTCCGCTTCTTGATACAAAATCTGTCTTGATATTCATATCAAGAAAAACACCGTTTCTTTCAAATGCATCCCTTATGTAGCCGTATGCGAAGAGAGAGGAAGTCGAATATGTATCCTTAAAATAGTATGGGTCCCAGGGAAGAAAGACACTTGTCTGTGAGTAACTCTTCTGCTTGACTCCGGCTCCCGATGTTATTCTGTTTCCCTGCAGGAAGTTCATCGAATAGTCAACGCAGAGTGCATTTGTAGTTGTGTTCTTCTCAATATAATAACCGTACTTTCCCTCATAACCACAATAGAGAGTCATATATGGATAATCATTATAGTAAGGGGTTGTGTCATACTCCAGATTCATGAAATCATCATATTCGAAGAGGTTGAACGGATCCAGAATTGCCTCAAGAGGAGAATTGACTTTCGGAAAGAGGGTGTCGGTTGTTCCGTCATCATGAATGGCAATCATTGTGTCAATATGTGATGGCGCTGTTTTATCATGAGTATATCCGTTTGATATTTGGATGCTCAGTGAGCGCGACCCGCCCATGTAAATCATGGCTGATGCCTTTAAAAAATAGCCATTTCTTAAAGAAGAAGCAAAATCCTCTTCATTGTATCTGTATGCGGAACTATAAAGTTCTTTATTTTCGGAGAAGAGATATAATGATGCTCCCAAGAGAGCATTTTCAAAAATGTTGCTCTTTAATGAGAGCGTGGTAGAATAATCCCTCGTCGCAGTGTGCGGAGGATTAGACATTGTCTTGTCAAAATAGTCATCGGTGAATCTGTTTCTTATCACGGTATCCAAAACAGCGGATCTCTTTACAACAGAGAGGGTGTCATTAATAAAGAGAGTCTCTATCCTCTCCGAAAAAAATGGGATAGAATCTTCTGTCCAGGTAAGAGTCGAATGTAAAGAATCAAGTTCATTCTCTCCGTTCACAAAATAATCATAAAATGTGTATTTGAACGCATAATTCTCAGTATCAATATTTGCATAAACATGTGAGGGCCGCCTCATGAAGAGAAGTGACTTTTCATCTGATGATAACATGGATGCGTCTATCGAATAGGATGTCTTGTGTCCGATTGCATTCTGATAAGAGAGAGAAAATCTGCGAAATCCGCTTCCCAATGAGAGATAATTCTGAAAACCCTCAAGCTCTGCATTGAAGCCGTCTTTGTTGAATGTGTCGTCAGTTATAAAATCAACTCTTCCGCTCAAATTGTCAGAGAAGGAATTGATATACCCGGAGGGGGAGTAGATTGCTCTGTCATAGTCAAAAAAAGCGATTTCCCTTGAAGATGGAATTGATGCAGAGTTGAGGGAATAGAGAATAAAATTATCTCTTCCAAGCCTTGAGTATCTGCCTGAGACATTGCCCGGCAGAGTGTTTAAGTTGTCAGCTGAGCTCATTCTTGAAAAGTATTTCAGCTGTGAAGCATCCCTGTAATATCTTGTAAATGAAGAATAAACATCAACATTGGCGGGAAGAAGTTTTATGGTGACGAAACCTGAAGAAGAATTCTCCTTAAAAACCTTTTTTGAATAACCATCCTTTGAAAATGATAGTGATACCTCTTCTGTGTCGGGTGTATCCGCATGAAAATATCCGTTGATGTCGCTAATGCATAGAAAATTCCCATTTGATTTCACCTCGACTCCGTATAGCGGGAGACCGTTTGCGGAATCAAATACAAAACCGCTGATTTGAGAGTGAAGATTTATGAAAATAAGTATCAAAACAAAAGAAAGCAAAAGAGAGATTCTTTTCTCCATATCAACTCCTTGTTAAAAAATAATGATAATGCAAAAAATAGATTCAGTCAAGATTTGTGTTTGCCTAATGAGAAGATGTGAAGGTATAAGAAAGAAAAGTAAGAGGTAAGAGAGAGTAAAAGAGTACAAAAGCTAAAAATTGATTTCTTATTTTTTACTTTTCTTCTGTTTAATCCTTCTACATTTTAACTCTTTTACTTTTCAACTCTCTTTGTTGTGTGAGCCGACGCTATGCCAGCGTGCAGCCACAAAATCAGCCTTGAGCCATGAGCCGTGTGCCATGCGCATAATACGGGGAGCTGAGTAAATAAATTGCCTTTACAGTTCCGAGGAAAAATTCCAGTACAGTCATAACTCAATATACTGCTGATTAATATTTTGTCTTTACAATTCCGAATGAGAAGCCTGTCCACAGCGCTCGTCTTTTCAATGCTTCTCATGAGGACAATCAATTAATTAACTTATTGAAAGTGAAAGCTACAAGTCGGCGAGGACGCTCCGCGCAGACGCCCATCAAGTGGCCGACCCCTTGCTCCGCTTTCCCATCTTGATAAAGCGGCGAAGCGGAGTGTGTGAGTCGACGCTATGCCCGCGTGCAGCCCCAGCTCAATCTTCAATTATCAATAAGCAATAAACTGATAGACCCTTCACGATAGTCATAACCATAGAAGCGTTCAGGGTGACACTGCTGAGTAAGATTTTGTCTTTACAGGGGGATTGAAAAAATCAGTGTTTGTGGGAGACTATATGAAGTTTTTCATTTACAATCTTCACAACAAATTCTTTGCCTGTTACAAGCTGACCGTCAACCTGCCCCATAATATTTCTTGAACTTCTTATAATCATCTCTTTGAACTGTTTATAAATAACCTTTTTATCTCCGGGATGTATTTTCATCATGACTTTAATAAGATAATAGGGTCTTAAAATCATAGGAATGTCACTGATGAGGCAAATATCAAGATTTCCGTCTTCAATGTGCGCTTTGGGAGTCAAGAAAAATCCCCCTCCGACAGCTTTTCCGTTTCCCACGCATGTAATGTAGTATTTTCCCCTGTAATCTATACCATCAGCAGTTATATGATACCGCGGAGCGCGGAATTTAAAGAGCTTGGAAAGAACAAAAATCATGTAGGCGAACATTCCGTTTATTTTGAGGTTTTTTTCATCCATCTCGCTTACAACCTCTCCGTCAAAACCCAGTCCGAGCGCATTTATCCCGACAGTGTCATTTACTGTAAACAAATCTATTGCATGAAAATCATTTGTGAGAAATAGATTGTCCATTGTGTAATCTTTCAGATTTTTCACGAGGTCATTCCCTGTGCCCGTGCTTATCAGCCGTATCGGCTTCAGATGCGGATATAACCCATTCACAACTTCATTTAGAGTTCCGTCTCCTCCGACAACAACAATATCTGTGATATCCGGAGTCATCCACTCTTTGACATGTTTTTGCGCATCAAACTTCTCAGATGTCTTTTTTAAAACATAAGGAATTTTCAATCTTTCGATTGTTGAAATTATTTCGGGGAGATATTCAACGGAAGACCCGTTTCCTGCCACAGGATTTTGAATGATAAGGAATTTTGCCATAAGAATACTATAATCCTCCCTGAAAAATTTGCAATAGAATCAAAAACAGACACGGATAAAGTGGAATGTTGAAGAGGTGTAAACCCTCCCCAACGGTACACAAAGTTTTTTCATCTTTACCTCCTGTTTTTCTTTTAACATAATCATAAACTATGCCAGATGTTAACACATTGAATGAAGGGACATTAAGTCCAGAGCAGAGAATGAATGGATGAGACATTAGTTTACATATCTATTGCCAAACCGAAAAAAAACATTATCATATATAATGTGAAAAAAATATTTCTTGTATCATTGCTCTTAGTGGCTCTCCTCTCTTATGAAGATATACTCTTTCCGGGAGTCACAGGCTCTGCTTTGGCTGATTCTGTTGTAAAGTACTATAAGTCAAGCTCAAATCTGGGATATGATGCAGGAAGGGACACTCTCTATGGAGTTATAGACAAGATAGACGGTTACCTGACCTGTGTTTATTCTGCATACTCGGTCTATATGGTTGCAGGTCAGGACCCCTCCACATATGCTTACAATAATGGCATCAACTGCGAACACACATGGCCACAGTCATTGGGCGCTTCGGGTCTTGGAGAGGGAGATCTTCATCATTTGTATCCGACAGAGATTGATGTCAATTCTGCAAGGGGGAACCTGCCGTTCGGTGAGATATCCGACGCATCAACAAACAAGTGGTACTATAATAATTCATATATAACTTCAATACCGACATCAAACATTAACTTTTACAGTGAGCTTTTAACCGGAGTGAGGTTTGAACCGCGCGAAGATCACAAGGGAAACGCATCCCGCTCAATGTTTTACTTTTATACGATGTATAAATCCCAGTATATCGCCCTTGATTCCGACACATCATTCTGGAAAGAACAGATAGATACTCTTCTTGCATGGCATTACAGGGAACCGGTTGATGCAAGGGAATTGTGGCGCACAAACAAAATAGCGACTTATCAGCAGAATAAACCGAATCCATTCATAATAGATACAACTCTTGCCAGAAGAATCTACTTCCCGTGGATGAATCTGCAGGAGGATTTTGCTCTTAAACCTTCTAAGGAGAGGAAATCCTGCGCAGTATTTGATATGAAGGAGAGAATCCTTTTTATTAATTCTATTGATGAACATTTATCTGTGAAGATAACAATTACGGATGTTTCAGGAAGAGTCTTGCTTAGAAGTGAAGTGAAAACAAAAGAGTTTTCAATTAAGTTTCTTAATAACGGGATATATTTTGTAAAAATATTTGATAATAAAAAAATCATCTATTCATCAAAGATTACTTTAATTTAAATTAATATAACAGACCCCCCCTTAAAAAATTTCCGCGAAACAGATATTTATAGAGAAAACAATGTAAACTTTTGTCGCACCGAATTCCTCCCTTCTAAACAGGTTTTATAAAACGCAAGTTGTTGTTGTCACGCGTGTTATGCGAATATATTTGTGTGGCACGGATAGTGCGTTAGAGTATGTTAACTTTAAAAATGGAGGTTTTTATGAAACAGAAAGTTCAAAGAGCGGCGCAGGGAATCCTCTTGCGGTTTTTGTTCTGGCGATTGTCTTTGTTGAGGTGAATACAGTGGTCTCTGTATCCAAGGTAATGAGAGCTGAAAAGAATTTTAAAACAATACAGTCGATATAAGGAGGAAAAATGAAACAGATAATGAGAAAGATTGAAATTACCCTGACTTTCTTTAATGTTCTTGCCGCGCTCAGCATAATAGAAATGACTTATCTTGACGGATCTATGAACGGAAGCAAAGAGAGTTACACAATCGATAAAAACAACACGGTCTTTCAGAACGAATAATTATGAAAGATAAGAATATAATCCTCATTGACGGCAATAACCCGCACCTGTTATCCCTGAAGTTCATTCTTGAGAAGAACGGGTACGGTGTTGCCGTCAAGACCCCGTCGGAGTTGAGAGACTCTGAAGATGAGGAGAGGATTATAGTGATTGACGCACAGGCAACCGACCTTGATATGTTCAGGGACGATAATTAAAATCTTATTAGAAGCACCGATAGGGTTCTGCTGCTTACAGAGTATGATTGCGCCGACTTTGAAAATATTTTTATAAATTCAATGAAGCTGATAGTTTTAAAAAAACCGTTTCTTGAAAAGGATTTTCTGAAAATGCTCATAAAGATGACGGAAGTGTACACTGGTGGAATAAGGTAAAGAGTCAAGGAAGAGTTGAAAGGAATTTGTCGGCTGATATTACTGTGATTTTGTGTTCACCATTGGTTAAGAGTTTGTGAATCCCAGATTTTCTTACCAAAAGAACTGCAGGAATTTTAAATATAGTTTGAAAATGTTTTAAATTTTTTGTATCCTCATCGTTTTCTTTAGCTTCAATAAGTAAAAACGGTTTTCCGTTATAAGTTATGATGAAATCCACTTCCCTTTGATCTTTGTCCTTAACATAAAACATGTTTACGGATTCTCCAAAATCATTTGCATTCTTAACAAACCTAAAAAGTTCCAATGCGACAAAATTCTCATATTTCGATGATTCGTTCTCTATTCTTCCGTAATCATATAAATAAACCTTTCTCTGCTTTTTAATGGTGCGCGAGAATTTGCCGTAAGGGGCTAACGAGAATGTCAAAAAATGACTCTCAAGAAGCTTCATCCACTGCTTCACTGTAGGCGGCGAGACTTCAATGTCATTTGCCACATTGCTATATGAAAATCCGGAGCACACTTTTAATGAAAGAATATCAAAAAGCGTCTCCAGTTTATCCAGTTCATGAAAAACGGCGCTGTATTTTAAGTCAATATTTATAATCTGCGGGAAGTATGATTTTGACCATCTCTTATAAAACTGTTTCGATGATTTCAAAAACGGCTCCGGAAACGGCGAGATATTAAGTAAGCCATTCATTGTATCAAATGAATTTCTACTGCCTAAACTGCCCGGCATTCCGATCGGATTGCTGAAAAATTCGTCATAAGAACACCGATTGAAAAACTCATTCAATGTGAATGGGAAAACATGAATCAATTCAAATCTTCCCGCCAGTGATTCCTTCGTTTTATAAGATATGTTAAGGTCTCCGCTTCCAGTGACGAGATATCTGAAATCGTCCCTGTTTCTGTCATAATTTCCCTTCATGTAGGTCTTCCAACTTCTATATTTATGCAGTTCGTCAAAGACAACAAGAAGAGGCGAATCGTCAACTTTGTTCTGTTCCTCATAGAATCTTGGATTATTAAGGAGGTATTTTCTATCTGAATCATAATTAAAATAAATGCCATTCTTAAAATTATCCATAAATTGTTTGGCTATTGTTGTCTTTCCTGACTGACGAGCTCCCGTGACCAGAAGAATTTTCTTATCATCCACTATACTGTTAAGCGCATTTGTATACAGATTTCTTTTCATGATTTCATTATATGCAATAGTCGGGTTATGTCAAGGCTAAACTAAAGCTTATTTTATTTTGGTCGCGACTAAAATAAAATGGAGATTAAATCAGTCGGGGAATAAATGACATTATTCAACGCCGCGGGGGCAAGAGTGCTTCGCACACCATGTGCCTTGTGCTGTGGGCAGTGAAGACGCCATAATCCGTGAGCTGTGAGCAAGAAAAAACAGTTAATGGTTTATAGTTGAGAGTTGAAGAAGATTCCGGGGGCAAGAGTGCTTTGCACACCGTGTGCTGCGGGCAAAGCAAAAAGGAAGTTAATAGTTTCGAGTTGCGGGTTCGAAGAAGAAGAGAAGACAAAATCCGATCGCAATTAGCGGATTGATAGTTGCTTCACTGTAGAGAAATGAATAGAGGCGTTCAGCATGTACTGTGCTTTTTGTCAAGAGGTTCGCATAACAGTATTGTAAATATCAAGATTATATTTAACACCCTGTTTAGCAACAGCAAATGCCTGTCTTAAAAGTTTATGACCGACAGCTATCATTCTGACTCTGTATGCTTTATCCTTTGCAGTCAACCGTTCGTTCATCGCCTTACAGCCAACATTGGAGTTTATTGCGGTTCTGGCTCCCATCATAAACATCTTTCTCACATAACTGTTACCCATTTTGCTTATTTTGCCATTGCCGTTAACACTCTTGCCTGACTTCTTAATTGCCGAGTTTATGCCTATAAAACTTGATACCTTTTTGGGGAGTATAATAAAAGTTGTGTCTTTCTCCCTTTTACGCATCTTGCCCTTCTCCCACCCTCTGTTATCCTCTGTAAAATCCTGATCCCTTGATTGGGTCCATCTTATCACAAAGTTCTTGCTCATTCCTGTTTTCCTCGCTATATAACACTTCGTTTCCCCTTCCTCAAAATACATTCCGTTATCCCTTTGACGTATTTTAATCCTTTTTTTTTTACATACTCTCCTTTCTGTTTTATTCCTCTTATTTTAGGCTTTCTCGGCATAAAAATCAATTCCCCCGCGGTTGACTTTTATTTTGCCAATAACCATTAGGGATGTTTTTCTCCCAACTGTTTTTTTCCTTGCATTTTGTATGTTTCGTGATAAAATAAATTGAATATTAGGGCGATCAGAAGGAGATTAAATCTATAATAAATGGTTTTAAACTAAATGAAAGAAACAGAAACATTGGAATTCAAAGAGTCTCTTACTCAATTAAAGGAAGCAGTGATTTCAATACGGAGAAATGAACTAATTTCTGAAATTTTCCATAGAATTAAATATATAGAAAAATGGGGAACAGGAATCGGTAAGATAATGAAATTAGAATCAGAAACTACTTTTGAAGAAGTTGGAGATTTCTTTTTAGTGACATTCAAAAGAAAAAATATGCAGAGTTCGGAGAAAATTGTGGAGAAAACTGTGGAGAAAATCATCTCTGCAATCAGACAAAAACCAAATATAACAATTAAAGAACTTGAAGTGGTGATAGGTCTTTCACGAAGGGGCATTGAGTGGAACATAAGCAAACTTAAGAGTGAAGGCAAAATAAAAAGAATAGGCAGTGATAAATTGGGATACTGGGAAATTATTGAATAACTGCTCTTGAAAATTATTTAATAATGAATAAAATATAAATAAGGGCAGGTGCAGACTCAAAATCATAGTTTGGGCGAAAGCTCAGAACTCTTGTCACCCTGCCCCCTTTTTATTGTCATCGTATATAAATTACTTTGTTCTGGCAGAATGGGACATTGTCAAAGAAAAATTATACGTGAGATATGAGATTGATAAAGCCTCACAAAAAATTAAATAAGTGAGGTTTAAAATAAACTCTAATTCAAAGAAAAACTATCAAATTAGCGGTTAACTTTTATTTTGCCAATAACCATTATTCACTTATTTAATCATTATTGACTTTTTAAATTAAAGTATTAAAATCAATTTAAACATAAGGAGACAAATGGGATTATTGGAGGTTTTAAAAAGGTATATAGGGGGAAAGATTTTTTCCCAAAATCAATGTGGAGTTCTTTATCTTTAGTTTTAACTTTAGGAAACAGAAGTGAAAACAACAATTACCTGGCAATCTGAAATTTATGGATAAAATGACAAACTTAGTTAATTTAGACAAAGAAATCCAAAAAAGATATGAAGAGCTGTTGACTCAATATCAAGAATCTGAAGAGTTTAAAAATAGGATGAAAGTAAATAGAATTAAGTGGTTGATAAATTTTACATTTCCGGTCTTATATATCTTAGTATCTCTGGTTATTTTAAAGTTCAACATTCTTGAGTTTGACAGAATAGGTTTTTTTATTGGACTCTTATTGATTGGATTCATAGTATTTATTAATCTAATGTTAAATGTCTCTACCAGAACACTAACACTAATAAAAAGGAATGCAAACGGATATGATGAATATGAAAATTCGATAGACGGGAGTGTCTTGATATATATACCAGCCGGAGAGTTTACAATGGGGAGCTGGGATTATGATGACGAAAAACCCGTGCATAAAGTTTACCTTGACGGGTATTACATAATGAAATATGAGGTGACAAACAAACAGTATAAGAAGTTCTGCGACGAGACGGGGAGGAGCTACCCACCAGAACCGAGATTTGACGGAATGAGCAGTTATTTTACAAGTTATCCAGATTATCCTGTAGTTAATGTCAGTTGGAATGATGCGAAGGCATATTGCGATTGGGCGGATTTAAGGTTACCCACAGAGGCGGAATGGGAGAAGGCGGCAAGGGGAACGGATGGCAGGGAATACCCATGGGGTAATGAAAACCCCGGAACAAACAGATGCAATTATGAGGGAACAGAGGACGGCTACAAATACACATCCCCAGTAGGAAGCTATGAGAATGGAAGGAGTCCTTATGGCTGTTATGATATGTCAGGTAATGTATGGGAATGGTGTAATGACAGGTATGGAGAGAGTTATTACAGAACCAGTAAATACAAGAATCCTAAGGGGCCGAATAGCGGCTCAGAAAGAGTTCTTCGCGGCGGCTCGTGGTACGGCGGTGTCGGCAACATGCGCACTGCCGACCGCGGCAACATTGACCCGGCCTTCGTGATCGACGGTGGCGGGTTCCGGTGCGCCGCCTCAGAATAATCTTGGTCCTTGGCTCTTTGATAATTGATTCTAAATTTAGATTAGAAACAATTCACAATTATTGTTGACTTTATAATTTAAAAAAGTAAAATATATAATATTAAAGAGGAGAATGATGAAAGCAAAGGGATTAACTGACATCGGTAAAATAAAAGAGAATAATGAAGACAAATTTTATATCAATGATGATATTTGTCTTTACATGGTTTCGGATGGCATGGGAGGACACAACTCGGGTGAAGTTGCAAGTGAAATGGTGATAAATTCGTTTATAAAAGAAATAGTTGACAATAAAAAAACTGATTTGTCACAAATTTGTACGATAACAAATGACCTTTTGGTAAAAACTGGCGAAAGCGATCCTAAATACCACAAAATGGGTGCTACGCTTGTACTGTTGATGAAATCTATGAAGGGCATCGTTACATTAAATTTAGGCGACAGCAGAATATACCAGATAAGCAAAAGGAAGAGAAAGTGGAAGATAACTCAATTGACACACGACCAGACAATGATTGCCGAACTGCTGAGAAACAAGAAAATTACTGAAGAAGAGGCAAAAGAGCATCCTTGGCGACATATAATATCTAAGTATTTTGGTAATCCAAAGGGTAATAACTCTTGTGAAATTAAACTTATCGAAAATTATGATATAGGTGATTTTTTCTTGCTCTGTTCGGACGGACTTAGCAATATGGTCGACGATGAGAAAATTTTGGAGATTGTTTCAAAAAATGGTTTGGAATCTGTCAAGAATCTGATTGATTTAGCAAATGAAACCGGAGGGGAAGATAATATCACTGCAGTAGTTGTCCAAATGGAAAAGAAGGATAAACCTAAAGACTATTTTCCTACTTTCAGGAGAATGTTCAAATTGCTTTCAGTTAATAAAAGAAAGAAGGAGCTATAATGTGGGAATTACTCGCCGTAGTAATTGGATATGCAATTGCCGGAGCCGCTTTCGGCACAGGAGCAACAGTTGCTTCAAATATGATAAATAAAAATAGAAATGACGGACATTCAAATTCCGACAGAGACTATATTGATTCTTCCGCAATTAATGAAGAGCGGGAAAGAAAGAGAAGAGAGTATGACGAGAAAAAGAAAAATATAGAGATAAAAATAAAAAACGCTAATGATTTAATGCAATCAGGAAGCTTTGAAAGGGCTAAAACAGCATTTGAAAATGCCATAGAGGAAATTGAACTGATAGGGGGTGACAACATATACAAAAGGCAAATTGAAGAGAGCATAAAAATTGTATATGACAAACTTTCGGAGGAATTTATTAAAAAACAGGCATACTCGGAAGCATTGGATTGTCTGTTGAAATTGGAAAAGATAGAAGGTGCTTCTCATGAAGTATCGGCAAAAATAGCAAATATATTCTATATAACAGGGCAGGAATCAAAAGCCATAGAATACTATGAAAGAGCAATAAATATTGATAAAACAAACAGATTTGCCTATGAAAGAATAGGCGAACTTTATGAAAAGAAAGGAGATTTTAAAAAAGCCCAAGAAGCTTATATAAAAGCAGCAAAAAACAATCCCTTCGACGAGAGCTTTCAACTGCATTTTTATAAGAAAGCCCTTGAAAGTGGTAATCTCAATGTAGAAACTAAAAAGGAGATTGTAAATATCTATCTTAAAAAGGGCATGTATTCTGAAGTAATAAAGCTCATGGATTCGATTCTGGATGAAGATAAAAATAATTCTGACGGATATTTTATAAAAGGGTTATGCTATCAAAAGACAGGAAATATAGAAAAAGCAAGCGAGTGTTTCATAAAAGCATTGGCGATTAATAACTCTAATGATAAAGCAAATTATGCGTTGGCGGAAATCTATCTTAATCAGGGCGCCCTTGATAAAAGCCTTATGTGTCTGCAAAAGATTAAAGATGTGAAAGAGATGAATTTGAAGATAGAAATTTTAAAGGCAAGAGTGTTTTTTGAAAAAGGCAATCTGGATGTATCATTTTCTCTGATGGATAAATTAACAGATGCTGAATTAAAAAAAGACCTGCAAAAATACGAACTTAAGGAAGTAATAGAATTGCTGGTTAATCTCTCGAAGGCCTATATAAGTAAAGGAACGCTTGATAAAGAAAAGCTCTGTCTTAAAAGGGCTGAAACCATAGATTCTAAAATATTTAAGGAACTCTCCAACCCAAAGAAGTCAGGCCTCATGGAAACCTTTTGGGATAAGTACAAATTTCAGAAAGAAATAGGAGGAGGAAGCATTGGAAGAGTTATCCTGGGTGAGGAAATTAAGACAGGAAAAAAAGTAGCCATAAAGGAAATATTGCCATCACTTAGTGTAGATCCCATTGTAGTTGAAAGATTTCGCAGGGAAGTAAAGGTTATGAGCGGGCTTAATCATCCCAACATCATTAAGATTCTCGATGACGCGCTGTGGGAGGATAAATATTTATTTGTAATGGAATACATAGACGGAGTCTCTTTGTCTGAATTCATAAAGAATCAGGGCTTTATCAACAGAGAAGATTTTTTGAAAATCACTTGCGGCATCTGCAGTGCTCTGGATTATATACACAATCAACCCAACAGAATCATTCATAGAGATTTAAAACCGGATAACATCATAATAAAAAAAGATTTATCTCCAGTAATCACAGATTTTGGTCTTGCAAGAGTTTCAGCTTCATCAACTTCATCAAGCGGCTCTCTGAAACTTACAAAATCAACTGCTTTCATTGGAACTCCCTACTTTTCCTCTCCGGAACAGTTTTTTAATCCTAAAGAAGTTGACCACAGGACAGATATATATGCACTGGGGGGAATAATGTATTTCATGCTGGTTAAATTTCCACCGTATGTGCCAGATGAAGTGTATAAACTTCCATTAATGCACAGAGATGCAGAAATTCCGAATCCAAAACTTATCAACCCAGAATTGGATGATGATTTGGTAATGATAGTTAAAAAATGCCTTGCCAAGAAAAAAGAAGAAAGATTTGATAATGTTGCTGAAGTTCAAGATGCGTTAAATTGTAAATTATTCAAGAGCGTTTAAGATGCTTATATTATCCATCCTTTTGTTTTTAACCTATATAATAATTATCTATTTCAATCGTAAGTATGATAGAAATAAATCATTCGATTTTCTTCACAAGCGATTTATCTTAGAAATTAATGACAACAAAGTTGAAGAGGCAATTTCCACTTACTATCAAATTTCTAATTTAAAGAACGCTGAATGGAAAATCGAGGCACTCTCACGGTTGATAGAATATCTTAAAGAAGAAAAAAACTTTGAAAAGCTTACGCGTTTATTTTCAAAGGAATCGTGGATAAGTAAAGACTACTATGAAAACGATATTTTCTCAATGGCAAAAAATGTAAGTGATTTTAAGTATTTAAATAGTATATCATTTGTCCCCACTACAACCTTGGCAAAAATCAGTTTCGCTGACGGATTAAATGATTTCATTGAAATAGAAAAGGTTTTAAGTGAAATAGGTTTAGATGAACTTAAATCATTCAATAAAAGTATTTTAGACAATTCGCTACATTTCAAGGATAGAACATTACTGATAATTCTAAAAGAATGCATAAACAGGAAATACTCTCCGTTGATAATATCAATAATAAACAAGATTTTATCAGATAACAGAAATGTCAAATTTATTTTTAGCAATGTGTATGAAATCAAGGATGACATTTGGTTGGATGATAGAATGCTTCTGCAGTTGGAGGCGATTCTATCGTCAGAGAATACCAATATCTGTGAAAATTTATTAGACGCTTTAGTTGTTGAACCTGACAGTATAAAAACTTTCTCAAAAGAAAGTATAAAGAATCTTTTGGACGTTCTCAATAAATTTAATAAGCGTAAAGAAATAGCAACTATGGTGGAATTTGTTTATGAATGTAAGGATGGAGGCGTTCCGACACATAAAACGCTTGAAAATTATTTATCAATCATAGATATAAAAAATAATAAATCAGCAATTATTAATTTGTATAAATCATTTGATGAGGCAGAAGATGGTAACAAAATAAAGATGTTGAATGAAAGGATCTTAAATTCTGATGACGAAGATGATGAATTGCTTTTGTTTTCAACAGAAATTTCAGTTAAGAATAAAGTAAATTACTCTGAATTGATAGATAGGATAATAAAAAACAATAATAGATATGAAAACTACAGGAGTATAGCTGATGAATTGCTGAAAACAAATGACATGACAAGTCTAATCAAAATACTATTATTTGCAAACAATATAAATGAATGGATAGCTGAAAACATATCAATCCTTTCTGAAAACAGAGAATTTATCAATGAAGTATTGAAGCTAAAAGACTCGCCTGTCGGCAGAATATTTGTGGATGATATTAACTTATTGATGGATATCTTAAATGAATTTAACCGAAAAAAGGATAAAAATAATCTGCCTTTATTGATGAAGTCAATTAAAGCAAATAATATGAGATTTAGTGATGATGACTCATTTAATTATTTGAATATCGCACTTGAGAACCAACTCGATGCGGAATATTTTGATGAAGCCGCATTGAAAGTCTTACAACCAAATCAGCTCATTCTTCTGTTTCATAAAAATTTGTCTATTAAAAGTAATTCAAATGAAGTTATATTCCAAAGAATAACATACTTACTTTTATCTAAGAATGTTCAAGATATGGCATTCATATCAGTGTTGGAAACAAGATTGGATAGCATTGCATCATCGGAAAACATTGTGAAATTAATACTTGAGAAGTATTCTGAAGTAGAGGCATACAAAAAAATGGCATTACTGCTGTGCAGGGAATTGGAGAAAAAGGAATCTAAAAATCATAAAATAAACTATATATTGAGGAATGAAGCACTTAGAAGCAAAGATATAATCGGCGCGTATAAATACTCAAAGAAGATAGTTGACAGGCAAAGTGCAAAATATGATGACATTCTATTGCATATTAAGATTTGTATTCAAGATGAAAATTATTATGAAGCGCGAGAATTTGCAGAGATGACCGCAGATAGAGATGGATTAGGCCTAAAGGAAACAATAGAAGGGAAGATATTATCAATGTTAATCTGGATTAATCGCAAAGCACTTGCGCATGTGACAGGGCATTCCTTTAATGAGGCCTCTCCTGTAAAAGAGAGTAATCTTGATAGGGATGAGATGGAATATGCAAATAAAATGACGGAAGAAGAGTTGAAAATGAAGCTTGTGAAACTCTATATGAAAAACATTAGATTCACAAAAAATGCCATCATACTGCTGCAGGAGTTAATTGACAATGAAAAATATAAAATTGAAGCAAGGAAATTGCTTGTAAATACTTTGATGAAGACTGGATATATGGAAGCTTCAATGGAACATGTAAAGATGCTTTTAAATAATCATTTGCCACTCAAGGAGAACAAAAAAGAGTATTACAGAATCGCTAGAATGTTTGAAGAATATGGAGGATATTCTTATGCAAAATGGTTGTATGAAAAAATCGCATCAATAGATTTTGTATTTGAAGACATAGACGAAAGAATTAATAAATTAAACAATTTAAAGGAAAATACTTCATCAAAATACGAAGATAAGAAGGATAACATAGAGACAGAATACATGTTGGCTTTGGATTTATGGAACAAGGGGGACTTTGACAGAGCAAAGGGTGTGTTGGAAAAAATTGCTGTAGTGGATATTAATTACAAGGATGTAAATGAAAGGCTGTCTCTGCTGGAAAATGAAAGGTTTGGCAGTAATTATGTCAAGATAAAAAAATTGGGAGGTGGCGGTCAGGCGATAGTATATCTTGGCAAAGACATAAGAGACAACAAAGAAGTTGCTATAAAAGTTTCATATACCACAATTGAAGACGAAAAAAAGCTTATGCACTTTAAAAATGAAATACAGGCGATGAAGAAGATGAATCATGAGAATATAATAAGGATATTTGAAGAAGGAATGGAAAAAGATCTTTTCTATTATGTAATGGATTATATGAATGATGGAAGTTTGAGAAACAAATTGAAAAAGCATGAGCGCTTGGTATATGATCAGATGAAAAATTATATAATACCAATATTGAAGGGGTTGAATTATGCACATGAAAATGGAGTGATTCACCGAGATTTGAAACCGGAAAACATAATGTTCAATTCAAAAGGTATGATTAAAATAGCGGATTTTGGGTCGGCAAAGCTGGAAACTCTTGGAGCTACTACATCGACAGGCGGCGATTTTACATTCCCTTATGCTTCACCAGAGCAATATAAGAAATCAATGTCACGCACCGAAAAGATTGAAATAGGAAAAGAGGCGGATATATGGGCGATGGGAGTAATGATGTATGAAATGTCAACCGGAAGGTTACCTTTTGAAGGAGAGGATATTTTTGCTTTGTCAACACAGGTTTTATATGAAGAACCAAAATATGATGATATGGAACAAAAAATGAAAGATATAATAAAGGGCTGTTTGGCAAAAGATGCAGAAAAGAGAATAAAGAATACAGGTGAACTAATAAAAATGCTTGAATAAGATTAAATGCTAAAAGAAAATTTAAATTCAAAAAGCCAAAAAATATACGACGAGCTGTTAACAAAGTATAAAGAATCTGAAGAGTATAAGAAAAGGAAGAAACTTAATAAAGTAAAATGGATAGTAATTTTAACAGTTTTATTAGTAATCCTTTCTGTAGATTTAAGAAATATTATCATAGATTATTATAAAAAAACATACCTTAAAACAAATGAATATGGTTATAAAGAATATATAAATAATAAAGACGGAAGTGTTTTGATATACATACCAGCGGGAGAGTTTACAATGGGAAGCGAGAGCGGAGAAGATGACGAGAAGCCGGTGCATAAAGTTTACCTTGACGGGTACTATATGATGAAATATGAGGTGACAAACAAACAGTATAAGAAGTTCTGCGACGAGACAGGGAGGAGCTACCCACCAGATCCGGGATTTAACGGAACGAGTTATTATTTCACGAATTATCCGGAGTATCCGGTAGTAAATGTCAGTTGGAATGATGCGAAGGCATATTGTGCTTGGGCGGGATTACGGTTACCCACAGAGGCGGAATGGGAGAAGGCGGCGAGGGGGACGGACTCTCGGAAGTACCCCTGGGGAGATGGAGAACCTGGGACAAACAGATGCAATTATACTGGAACAGAAGATGGCTACAGATACACATCACCGATAGGGAGTTATGAGAGAGGCAGGAGTCCTTATGGGTGTTATGATATGTCAGGTAATGTATGGGAATGGAGTAATGACTGGTATGGAGAGAGTTATTACAGAACCAGTGAATACAAGAATCCAAAGGGCCCGAGCAGTGGTTCTTATAGAGTTTTTCGCGGCAGCTCGTGGCGCGGCAATGGCTACGGCATACGCACTGCCTACCGCAACTCCGGTAATCCGGCCAACATGTACTACGGTAACGGGTTCCGGTGCGCCGCCTCAGAATAATCTTGGTTCTTGGCTCTTTGACCCTTGGTTCTGAATTTATAATCGGCATGCCCGAAGGGCATTTGGTTTAGATTTAAAATAGACAAATATGTGTTCTAAATAAATGATAAGAGAGAAAATCTGATACTTTTTCAAAAAATGTATGATTTTTCAATAGGGTTAATACTATACTGAAGCCACTTAAAAGTTGCTGAAAATAGTAGTATAATTTCATTCAGGAGAGCGGATTTATCTTAATGAAGATGGCCCAAAAACCTTTATTGTCAAATTTATGCTGACGGCTTAAAATATATTATTATAGAGAGTTTTTTAATTAGCATTTGATTTCACGATTTTGTCGAAAAAATAACACAACCGGAATCATTTTTGTTATAATATAGATATTAATGTTCTTCTTATGTATGAAGGATAATAAAACTTTATAAGGAGTTTTTATGTTAAAAAGTCAACAAGGAGATAAAATGATTGAAAACAATGATCGCGAAAGACAATTTCAAGCAATTCAGAAAGAAGCTATCAGGATGCTGAAAGTAGAAGTATACGTGGATACTTCTATTATCCCCAGATCATCAACAAGGGTGGGAGATAAGGGAATAAATATATTGATTGATGATTTGTACAATTTTCAAGATGAGGAAAAAATTGAAATACTCTCAATGCAGGGATCAGCAGAAGATATACATCCAGAGAGAAATTCTCAAGGCAAAGATAGAGAGAGAAATCGTATTCTTCAAACATTTCCTATAGCAACAGAATCTGTCACGAATAATAACTATTTTGGAAATTCCCTTAGGAGAGATATATTTGAGACAATGTTTCCAAATCATAGACCGCAAGAAAATTATTACAATCGCTATATTGGTTTAGCACCAAATGATCAAAACGATTACAAAATTCTTATAGATTCAATAGAAGATTCAAACGGTGAATGCTTTTTTTTAACTCTTAACAGCAGAGATTTTATTGATAATGGAAGAGAAACTAGTGTGGTGTCGCATAAATCTCTTGACATTTAACAAAGAGTATGATATAATATGAAGCATGAACATATCAGAGCGAATAGTTTTAACAGAAGCGGAGCGAGAGCAGATAGAGAGATATGTACGTG
>JBFXGO010000044.1:0-17257 GCA_050239825.1 bacterium | reverse complement strand
TTTTGACTTTTGCACTCTTTTGCCTTCTATTGACATATATAATAAAATATAATAAAATACAAGATTAAATCCGCGAAAGTGGCGGAATTGGCAGACGCGCTGGACTTAGGATCCAGTAGGTAACTCTGTGGGGGTTCAACTCCCCCCTTTCGCATAAATTAAGGAGAAACTATGAATTACACGACAAATCTATCAGACAAATGGCGCATGACTATTTCTGCATCATTCACAAACGAAGAATTCCTTGCAGAGTATAAAATTCAGCTTGAGGATGTAAAACGAGGCGCAAAAATGGACGGATTCAGGCCGGGGAAAGCGCCATCTTCTCTTATTGAACAGAGATATAAAAAGAATATCGAGGAGGAGGCCGAGGAAAAGCTCATGCAGAGAGCTCTTGTAGTGGCAATAAAGGAAAAAAATATAAATCCTTTATCTAGACCTTATGTGAAGAATGTTGAAAGAAAACTTGATTCATTCAATTGTGAGATAGAATTTGATGTATTTCCGGAGAAAGAGATGAACGGATACGATGAAATAAAAATCAATCTAAAGAAGAAGGAAGTGACAGATGATGTGGTAGAGTCCAACATCAACATAATCAGAAATATGTATGCAAAAATAGAGGATAAAGAGGGTCCGCTTGAAAAGCAGGATATCGCGATTATTGACCTCTCTGTCTTTGACTCGGAGGGCAAGGAGATTGAGGAGATGAAGTATTCCAACTATTCCGTGGAAATTGCTGAAGGTGAAATACTTCCCGTCTTTATAGAGAATCTGACCGGGAAAAACAAGGGAGCCGAGTTCGAATTCAGATACAAATATGCAGATGATTATCAGGACGAATTGCTCAAGGGGAAGGAAGTCAACATTAAGATAAAGATAAAAGAAACAAAGAAGAAAATTCTCATTACAGACAATGAAGAGTTCGCAAAGAAACTTGGCTTCAACTCGTACAGCGAAATTTTTGATATGACAAAAAAGAGAATAACGCGCGATTTTGAAAGAGATTTCGAACTTGAACGGGATGAATTGGTCATAAACAATCTGATTGAGAAGAATCCTTTCGAAGTCCCAGAGACGCTTATTCTCATGCATCTTGAAGCGATAATCAATTCATTGAAGAAACAGAACAAGGAAGAGATGAAGGATGATTCAAAGCTCCGCGAACTATACATGAATTATGCCGTGTGGCGGGCAAAGAGGGAGGTCATTCTCCACACTATTGCCCAACAGGAGAAAATAGAGGCGCAAGAGGATGAGATTTCAAAGCAGGTTGACGAAATTAAGAAGCATCCTGACATGAAAGTTCGGAATATGGCAGATTCAGAAGATATACGCGATGACATTGCGCGCGATATAGTTTTTACGAAAGTCAGAGACCTCATCATAAGCAAAGTAATCTACGAATAGAAAAAGGAGAGAAATATGCCGATGATACCAATGGTGGTCGAACGAACGGGAAGAGGGGAGCGAGGGTATGATATTTATTCAAGGCTTCTCGTTGACAGAATAATCTTCCTTGGTGGAGCTATAGATGACGATACCGCAAACCTTGTGATTGCGCAGATGCTCTTTCTAGAGGCGGACAATCAGGAGAAGGATATAAATCTTTATATAAATTCCAACGGCGGTCTTGTGTCGAGCGGTCTGGCAATTTATGACACGATACAGTATATAAAATGCCCGGTTTCAACAATCTGCATGGGTGTTGCCGCTTCAATGGCGGCAGTTATCCTGATGGCGGGAGAGAAAGGAAAAAGATTCTCTCTTCCGAATTCAAGAATTCTTATACATCAGCCTCTCGGCGGAGTGCAGGGTCAGGCTTCCGACATTGAAATACATGCGCGCGAAATACTGCGCACAAGAAGCACTTTGAATGCGATAGTATCCAAACATACGGGAAAACCTATAAACCAGATTGAAACCGACTCTGACAGAGATTTTTGGATGAACTCTGAAGAGGCGCAAAAGTACGGTATCATAGACAATATTCTTTTATCAAGGAAAGTAAATGAAAAAAAAGGATAATCTCTGCTCTCTCTGCGGAAATGTTATAAAGGAGTATGCATATATAGCTGAAGACGGAAGCAAAGTATGTCTTGAATGCATAAAGGAAAAGGCAATTTTGGTTGCTGAGAATAGGAAAAAGAAAAGAGTGAATGTTTTAAAGCCAAAAGAGATTAAAGAAGAACTGGACAAATTTATTATCGGTCAGGATTATGCAAAAAAAGTTGTTTCGGTGGGAGTTTACAACCACTACAAAAGAGTCTTCGCAGATGATGTTTCAGGAATTGATAAATCCAATATACTCCTCTTTGGACCGACCGGTGTTGGAAAAACTCTCATAGCTCGTTGTCTCGCATCAATATTAAATGTGCCTTTCTCCATTTCAGACGCCACATCACTGACCGAAGCTGGTTATGTTGGAGAGGATGTGGAAAATATACTTCTTCGCCTTATAATATCAGCAGATTATGACATCGAGAAGGCTCAGATTGGAATATGTTATATAGATGAAATAGACAAAATCGGAAGCAAAACGGCTGGCAATCCTTCCATAACAAGGGATGTGTCGGGTGAAGGTGTTCAGCAGGCTCTTCTGAAAATACTTGAAGGCACGGTTGCCAACATACCTCCTCAGGGAGGAAGAAAACATCCCGAACAAAAATATCTGCAGATGGACACAAAGAACATCCTTTTTATTGCCGGTGGAGCGTTCAATTATCTTGATGAGACAATAAAATCAAGGATAAACAAATCTCAGATAGGTTTCAAACAAACGCAACATAAAGAAGATGACAAAAAAATATTGAAGAAGGCCGAACAGAGGGATTTCGTATCTTATGGAATGATACCTGAATTTGTAGGAAGATTCCCCGTTATTGCACCGTTATTTGAACTTAACCTTGAAGAGATGAAAAGAATTCTGTATGAACCGGAGAATTCTCTCGTCAATCAATATAAAAAACTTCTTTCTCTTGACGGAATAGAGCTTGATTTTGCAGATTCGGCTCTTGATTACATTGCCAAAGAAGCGGTCGAAAGGAAGACCGGAGCGAGAGGACTGAGGTCGGTAATAGAGACATTCATGCTTGACCTGATGTTTGAACTGCCCTCTTCAAAATCCGGCAGAAAGATAATGATAACTGATAAGGATATAAAGGAATTTGAAAAGGGAATTTAGATGAATGAAGAAACTTTCGATTCCAATTATCTTCATGTTTTGATTGATATCAGGGGAAAGGAAAAGTACCCTCTCTTCTTCAAGCATCAGCTGGAGAAGCTTGATCTGATTGACAAAGTTGATATCAACCTCAAACAAGTTACTTTTAATATTGATGACACGATTGCAATAGAATACTCTTCATCTTCGCATTTATCTGGTGTAGTCGCAAAAATCGCCAATATTGAAAAAACAAAGGATACATCGATACGGCTGATTCTTTATCCTCTTCAATATGTTTTAATTGAGAAGAGGATAGATTTCAGCGGGTACTTTAAAGTCAAGGCAAAGGTAGTGGAATTCAAGGAGATGGACGACAAATCAAAAGAGAACGCTCTTTTGATTTCGATAAAAAGTGAAGCTCAGAAACTTTCAAAGTTCACCCCCTTAAGAATCATTTATGAAGATCTGATGAGAGTGATGGGAGCAAAGGATCTAAGCATTCTATGTGATACCACATTACCGCTTATAGAAGCACCGAAGGAAAGGCTTTTAAAGATAATTGAGATCTCCGAGATTGAAAAAAAAGCAACTGAAATACTCAAGATAATCTCTGAGCAGATTTATATGAATGAATTAAGGGAGAAAATAAACAAAGAGGTGACAAAGGATATAGCAGAAAATCAGAAGAAGTATTTTTTAAACGAACAGCTTAAGATAATAAAAAAAGAACTTGGATTCGGAGGCAGTGCTGTTGATGAATTTGAAGAGATAAAGGCAAAAATACTAAAAGCAAAAATGAATGAGGAGAGCGAGAAGAAGGCATTGGCGGAGCTGAACAAACTGGCGACGATGGCGCCGCTCTCTCCGGAAGCCACGGTTATAAGAAATTACCTTGACTGGCTCTGCTCAATACCCTGGCACAGCAAGACCAAGGACAATTTGGACATAAAACTTGCCGAAAAGATACTGAGCAGAAATCATTTCGGCCTTGACAGGGTTAAGGAGAGGATTCTTGAATATCTTGCTGTTATCAAAATGGCGAAGCAGGTTAAGGGTCAGATACTCTGCTTCTCAGGTCCTCCCGGAGTTGGGAAAACCTCTCTCGGACAATCCATTGCGCAGGCATTGGGCAGAAAATTCGTGCGTCTGTCTCTTGGCGGAGTAAGAGATGAAGCCGAGATACGGGGGCACAGGAAAACATATATTGGGTCAATGCCGGGTAGGATTATTCAGATGATGAAGCGCGGCGGAGTGATGAATCCTGTATTCATGCTTGATGAAGTAGACAAATTGGGTTCTGACTTTAAAGGAGACCCTTCAAGCGCTCTTCTTGAAGTGCTTGATCCTGAGATAAATAATGCATTCGTTGACCATTACCTTGAAATTGACTATGACCTTTCAAATGTTCTCTTTATCTGCACAGCAAATGTTGTGCACACAATACCTCCGGCTCTGAGAGACAGGATGGAAATAATAAATCTACCGGGTTATCTCGATTTTGAGAAATTCGAAATATCAAAAAGATTTCTGATACCAAGAACAATGAAGGAATCAGGGCTGACTGCGAAGGACATAACTATAGATGATTCTGCTTTAAAGGACATTATCAAAAAATATACTATGGAATCCGGTGTGCGCTCTCTTGAAAAGACCATTTCAAAGGTTATGAGAAAACGCGCTAAGGAGATTGCGTCAAATGAGAAAAAAAGCAATATCCGAGTATCTTCAAAACTTCTCACAAAGTATCTTGGTTCTCCTTTGATTATGACAGAGGCGAAGGATAAAAAATCCCTTATTGGAGTGGCGAGGGGTCTTGCCTGGACTCCGTATGGCGGAGCTACTCTCTCCATGGAAACGCTTCTTTTGGACGGGAGCGGCAAGGTTCAGCTTACCGGACAGCTCGGAGAGGTGATGAAAGAGTCGGCATCCGCCTCAATAAGCTGGCTTAGGAAGTATTCACAAAAATACGGAATAGAGAAGAATTTTTTTACGAAGTATGATATTCACATACATGTGCCTGAAGGTTCAATCCCAAAGGACGGACCTTCTGCAGGAATCACAATAACGATGTCACTCTTCTCGGCATTGATAAATAAGCCTCTGAGAAGAGATTTTGCAATGACCGGAGAGGTGACCCTCCGCGGAATAATACTTCCAATCGGCGGTCTTCAGGAAAAACTTGTGGCCGCTCAATCGGCTGGCATAAACAATGTAATAATTCCTGCCGCAAATAAAGCCCAGTTTGTAGAGCTTCCCGCGAGAGTGAAGAAAGATATAAAGATTTATTTCATTGAGAGGATTGACGATGCGATCAAAATACTCTATAAATGACAATTTTACTCTCAGAAAGAGTAATCCCTCGATAACCGTTCTTGTCGGCTACGGCGTTATAATTATTGCAGGCACCCTTCTGCTTCTTCTTCCGGTGTCAATAAAGGAGAGCGCGGGTATATCATTCATAGATGCACTCTTCACATCAACATCGTCAGTCTGTGTAACCGGACTTATAGTGCAGGACACCGAGCATTTCTTTACTCCTTTCGGACATGCGGTTATACTTCTGCTGATTCAACTCGGTGGTTTGGGATACATGATACTCAGCACATTTCTGTCGGTTTCCGTAGCAAAAAAACTTAATGCAAATGTGAGGTATCAAACTATTGACGAGTTTCAGAGATTCTCAGCTCAGAACATAAAGAGATTTCTTTTGAATGTCATGACATTTACATTTTTGATTGAAACCGCGGGAGCTCTCCTTCTGATGCCAAACATGATGAGGCATGTTGAAAATCCTCTCAAAGCGGCATGGTTCTCGATCTTTCATTCAGTGTCGGCTTTCTGCAACGCCGGATTCAGTTTGTTTTCCGAAAATTTTGTCATAATGAGAAATGACCCTATTGCCTGCATAGTTATATCTCTGCTTATAATAACTGGAGGCTTCGGATTCATAGCAATAGGAGATGTGAGAAGGAACCTTTTCAAAAAAAGGAGGCAGTTTCAGGTTCACACTATGATTGCTTTTATAATGACCGTTATACTCATATTGGTGCCGTTTGTTCTCTTTTTCTTCCTTGAGAGGAACAATTCCCTCTCCGATTTGACTATCTTCAACAAACTTATCAATACAGGTCTTCAGTCAATCACACCGCGCACTGCAGGATTTAACACTCTCAATTTGGGTATAATGAAAAATGCGACAATCTTCATGTTCATTGTCTTAATGTTTATCGGCGCCTCTCCGGGAGGAACGGGGGGAGGAATAAAAACCACTACGATTTTTATCGTAATAAGTGCCATGATAAACAAACTCAAGGGAAGGAAACGTTTGAACATTTTTAGGAGGAATATAAATGAGGAGACAATTTTCAGGTCATACTTTATTTTCTCTATATCGCTTTTTCTCATTGCGGTATCATATCTTCTGCTTCTTGTATTTGAATCTTTCGATGCTTTCAAAGTGCTTTTTGAGATAGTCTCCGCTTATGGAACGGTAGGCCTTTCGTGCGGTCTCCCGGGAACAAACCTTTCCCTATCCGGCGGTTTTACTTGGATGGGAAAACTATTGGTGGTAATTGTAATGATAATTGGTAGAATAGGAATCATGACCAGTATAAATCTATTTATTACGAGAGACCGGTCAGAAACTATAAAGTATCCTGAAACAAAAATTACGGTCGGATAGGAGGATATATGGACAAGAAAAAAGAACATGTTTATGCGGTTATCGGACTTGGGAATTTCGGCAATGCCGTAGCAACCATTCTGTCGGAGAAGGGAATGGAGGTTTTGGCGATTGATGCTGATGAAGAAAAGGTTGAAAATATTGTCAATAAAGTCGCGCATGCCGTTCAGATGAATGCTACAAATGAACAGAGTTTGAAAGAGATAGGTATGGAGGATGTCAATACGGCTATTGTCTCCGTAGGCGACGATGTTGCATCAAGTCTTCTGATATGCACATATCTGAAAGACACCCTTAAGATAAAAAATGTAATAGCAAAAGCCACCGACCATAAGCATGCAAAGGTTCTTGAGAAGATAGGGGTTGACCGTATAATCTTTCCCGAGTACGAAAGCGCGAAGCGGCTTGCCGACACTCTTGTTTCACCGAATATTTTTGATATGATAGAACTCTCAGAAAAACACAACATAGTGGAAATAAAAGCCCCCTCTTCATTTTTTGGAAGAACTCTGGAAGAGATTGACATCAGGAAGAGATTTGATGTTAATATAATAGCCATTAAGAGAAATGTGCCGACAGCTGCCGATAATTTTACAAATGATTTCGAGGAAACCACGATCATCTCTCCTTCTCCAAAGGAACAGATTGTCGAAGGAGATGTTCTTATTATAATAGGCATAAAGGAGCATCTTGAAAAGATTGATAAAATATAATATGATTAAAGAATATGCAAGAAGAGAAAGATAAACTTCTTGAAGCAGGTTCATTCTATTTTTTGAATCAGCAGTTCAAGATGGCAATCAGAATATACAGGAAGGGTTTGAAACTATATAAGAATGACAATGACCTGCTGTTTAATCTTGGTGTTGTTTATGAAAGCATAAATGATTTTGAACAGGCAAAGATATGCTTCAAAAAAGTTCTTGAAAAGGATGCAAACCATCAGCAGGCGAAACGACATCTTGAAAAGATAATCAAAATTTAAGGAACCTTATGAAAGATGTTATGTCAAGTTTTCTCCGACTGCTTAAAATTAATAATATAAATTATTTAGTAACCGGGTATGACGGCAAACCGGACAAAAACAATGATATTCCTGCAAAAAGCATTTTTAAAACGAACCCGATGATTCTTAACAGCACCTTGTCAAAAATTAAACCGTCAAAAGACAAATCATCTTTGATAACTCACAGAATGGACGGCATTGTTGTTGTGGAAGACCCTATCAACAAGAAATTTATAGCAATTGATGGCAGTGAATTTAAGAACACCTCTGTCTACGATATTATTTTCATCAATGACATAGTCAATTCTATTGACGAATCAGTCATAATTCTTGATTCAGGCAATAAAATAATTTACACCAATTATATTTTCTCTGTAAGATATGGATTCAGTGAGAGTCTTCTTGTCGGATCTTTCTTCAGCGAGATTCTTCCCCCGCAGTATCTTGAAGAGGTTCTCACCGGAATTAAGGAAGGGAAAAACAACTTTATCATCGAGATATATGACAAAAACGGAGACCTTGCTTCAGCTAAAATCAAAGTGATGCAGTGGGCAGATATGAAAATTCTGGTAATACATGATATTAAAGAGAAGGAAGGATGGTCAAGAGAAATTGAAGGGCTTAAGAGGATGCAGGACCTGATTTTTGATTCGATTGCCCAGGGAATTATTGTTCTGGACAAAGAGGGAAACATTATCAAATTCAACAGGTTCACGCAGGATAAGTATGCTTTCTCGAAGGAAGAGATAATCGGTAAAAATATATTTGAGTTGTTCCCCGATTTTTTAAAACTCAAGCTTGATAAAATATTCGTTGAAATAATGGAGCAGAAGAAATCTAAGAAAATACTCAATTTGAAGAGATACTCTAAAAGAATGAAAAAAGAGGTTGTGCAGAATCTCTATGGATACCCCATAGTTGAGGGCGGGCGGTCTGTTGGAGCTGTTATACTCATCGACGACATCACGGAAAAGAAAATGCTTGAAGTAGAATATGAGATGGTGCAGAAGAAGAGTGAAGTGGTCAATGACCTAAATGCGATTCTTACAGAAACGATCGAAATCAATCCTCTGATGTCAAGCATCTCCAAATATTTAAGCGAACATCTGTCATTCAACAAATTATTTATAATTAACAAGATGAATGACAGAATATACGAATACAAAGCGAAGGATATGGCTCTTTGCCAGGACATTAAAACAATGGCAGGTCTGCACCATCTCAAGTCTCTGAATGTGAGTCAGGTGAAAATATTTTCTGAAAAAAATGATCTGATGAAAGTCTCTTCAAGCACAAAAAACGAATCTGTGGTTCTTGTGCCTGTGATTTTCAATAAAACCCACTATGTCGATTTTATTTTGGAATTTTCTTATGATGTTTCAAAGGAGAGGAACGAGTTGGGATTTCTTGATGCATTCTTCAATCACATCGGAATTGTTTTTGACAAAGCATTCTCATATGAGGAGAAAAAAGAGAATCTTAAAAAACTTGAGTTTGTTTTAAAGATATCCAAAGTCCTCTCTCAGACAAAAGAGTATCAGAAGACATTCAGGAATCTTATGGAGATGGTTTCGGAAGAGCTAACGGCAGACAGATGCTTTTTTGTCGTGAAAACCCGCAAGGAAGATGAGTTAAGAGCGGTTGCGGCCGTCGGAGAGGACCAAGAACAGCTGATGCTGAAGACATTTGTAATGGGTCAGGGTATTGTCGGAACAGTGGCAAAACTCAACGAGCCGATAATACTTGACAATGCGCTTGAATTCAAAAATGTGGAGTACAGCAAAGGATACAAAAAGAGGCGTCAGGCAGCCATAGCCGTACCTGTGAACTTCAAAGGTGAATTTGTTGGAGTTCTGATGCTGACAAGGTACGGAGAGACTCCATTTTCAAATGAAGATTTCGAAATGGTGAAAATAATTGCCAATAATTCCTCAAGCTATGTGAAATCTCTTCTTCTTCAAATGGACACCGAAAACAAGATCGAACAACTTTCGTTTCTTTATAAGATATTCACAAGTATCCGCACCGTTTTGAATATTCAGCTTTTAAGAAGGATTGTCACAACTACAATGGGAAGCACTACAAAATCTGACATGACTCTTCTTTTTAAAAATGAAAGCGATGTTTCCGGCAGCAGGTACTTGATTTCCGAGACTTACTTTGCAGATCAGAAGTTTAAAGATTATCTGAAAGGAAGACAAAACATGTCCGGAGAGTTCTTTGACAGTTTGCAGACCGCATCTCACCTTGACGGAGATTCAAAGACTGCAATGATGATATTTTCAAAAAAGATGAACAGGGTCATAGCACTTCCTATAAACATAACTGAAAATCATAGATATATTCTTCTTCTATGCAATGAAAACAGAGTGAATGATAAAATCTCCGATGACACATACAATGCGATTATTCAGGAACTCGGAATGAAGTTTGAAAATGCAATTCTTTTTCAAGAGAATGAGAAGAAGATAAAGCAGTACAATATCATAAGCAAACTCGCCGAAAAGCTGACAAATGTAAAAAATATTGAGGATTTTTTCAACTATCTTCTGTCTTCCGCGATTGAAATCGTCGACGGTTCAATTGCCACTCTGCTTTTGAGGGATGGCAATTACCTTGTCTTCAAATCGGCATCTGGAGTAAGCATAGAAGAGATAAAAGACATAAAGATAAAGATAGGAGTCGGCGTTGCTGGAAATGTTGCAAAAAGCGGAAAGTCTGCAATCGTCAACAATACAAAAACGGATGAAAATTTTGTTAAAATGGCGAATCTGTCAAAGGTCTACACCGTTTACAACATGGTCAATGTGCCTCTTGTTCACGGAGGAGAGACAGTGGGAGTTATATGCGTTGACAATAAAAGGAGCGGCAATTTCAACGAATCTGACGCTCAGTTTCTGGAAACTCTTGCAAATACGGCGATAATAGCCTTGGAGCAGTTCATGGGAAGCGACAAGGATGGCCAAGTGTCCAACCTGATATTGGAGAATCTGCCTTCAGGAGTAATTTACATGAACAGCGATGGAATAATAAAACATGTGAACAGAACATTTTCCAGGATAAGCAGATTCTCCGAAAAAGAGGTGCTTGGAAAAAAATATCGCAAAGTTTTCAATGACAAAAACAACATAATCCAGAAGGTGATTAAATCCGAAAAACCCATTTTCAGGTCGGAAATAGAGCTTATATCGAAATCGAAGGAACCTGTACCCTGCGGAATCAGCATTACACCGATAAAAACAAAAAACAACCTTGACATTGTCTGCATTATACAGAATTTATCGGAGATTAAAAGAATTCAAAGCGAACTGAAAGCAAAGGAGAATCTTGCCGCTCTGGGACAGATGGCCGCAGGCATGGCTCATGAAATAAAGAATCCTCTGGCCGGAATACTCACCGGAATGGAGTTTCTCAAGATGCAGTTCGGAGACGAAAATACGATTTACGGAGAATCCATAGACCTGATAATCAAAGAAGTAAGACGATTGGACAGGCTTGTGAATGACATGACTTCATTTGCTAAGACAAAGACAAGAATCGTGACACAGACAAATCTAAACAATGTTATAGAGCATGCTTTGGAGATAGTTAAGGGCAGGCTAAATGAAGCAGGAATAAACATAAAAAAAGAGATTCCGGATAATCTTCATCTTATTGATATAGATGAAGAACAAATTGTCGAAGTGCTGATAAATATTTTTCTGAATGCAGTTCAAGCGATGAATAAAAATGGAAATATTAAAATCATAGTTAGCCAGAGTGAAAAGGAGACGCTCCTTGAAGTATTTAACTCCGGACCGCGGATAGAAGAAGAGCTTCTTGCTAAAATCTTTACACCTTTCTTTACTACGAAAAGCGGAGGCACAGGGCTTGGTCTCGCAATCTCATACAATATAATAAAGGAGCATCACGGCACAATAAGAGCTCAAAACATGCCTGACGGAGTCTCTTTCATAATTTCACTTCCGACAAAACAATCAAATGAGTGAAAAAGTACTTATAGCCGATTCAGAGCTTTTAGTAGCCAATTTTCTTAAGAAGATCGTTGAGTACGATAATCCTAACAACCTTGAGATTGATATCGCAACAGATGGCGCGACATTTTCACAATTTATAGACGGAAATGAATATGCAGTAATAATATTGGATTTAAATTTGAATAATTTCAATGTTTTGGATTTTATTTCTCAGTTTTCAACAAACAATCCTTATTCGCCGATAATAACAATGGCAGCTACAATAGACCTGAATGTAGCTCTTTCATGTATCAGAAGCGGAGCCTACGATTTCGTGACAAAACCATTCACTGCTGATACTATGATGCTTGTTCTGAAGAATGCCTATGAAAAACGCCAACTGCTTCTTGACAAGGAAAGATTGAACAATGACATACAGCAGATCAACGATGAATTGATGAACGCCAACAACGTTGTGACAAAGCAGAAAGAAGAGGCGGACAGAAGTCTGGAAGATCTTATCGAAGGCATAGAAAAACTGAAAAAATTTTCAGAGAGTGTTTCGCAGGTTAAATCCGTCGAAACATCCTCTATGAATCTTTTCCAGAAAATTGACGAGATCTTCAAGCCGGAGGCGATGGCCGCTCTGATAAATGAAGAGAAGACAGGAAATTTAATTGTAAAGAAGGAGCATGATTTTTCAAAGGAATTTCCTGAAGGCACAAAGATAAGCAAGAATCAATTCAAACAGTATTTTACAAATCTAAAAGTGTATGAGGACTTCTCAATCAGGGGAAAAACAGAATATAAGACCATAACCGTGCCTTTGGCATCGGGAAATATCGTTATGGGTCTCTTCATAATGGATTTAAAAAGCGAGGAAAGCGCCGGAATAAAAAGTTTGTTCTTTGAAATAGTGAGAATCATCATAACAAACATACTTCTCACGGCAAAATTTTTTGAGGATTCAAGAAGAAGTTATCTTGAGTCTTTGATCGCGTTTTTGCTAATCGAGAACAGGGCTCATCCCGGACTCAAAAAGATCTCTGAAGCTGTTTCATCGACATCCGTTAAGATCGCCAAAAAAATGAATCTGCCGGATGATGATTTAAGGAGCATCCAGTATGCCGCACTTCTCCACCTTCTCGGACTTACATCGGCCCCCAAAGAGCTTTTTACGGCGTCAAACTATTTCAATGAAGATAAATTCCCTGTCATCAGGGATTCAATATTAAGCGGAGCGGAGATAATCGCGCCTCTCGTATTTCTTGAAAATGCTCAATATATAATCAGGCATCTTTACGAGAATTATGACGGGTCAGGTTTACCGGAAGGACTTGCCGAAACAAAGATTCCGCTTGGGTCAAGAATTATAAGAATTGCCGGTGAGTATAATGTTTTCAAGTCAATTTTCAAATTGACAGAGAGTCATATTGATGAAATCTTCAAAGAAAATTCCGGGAAACACTATGACCCGGAGATAGTGAAGATTCTATTTACCGTTATCAAAAATAAATAACCTGTTTTTCCCTGCTTTTTTGGAATTGTAAAGAGCTTTATCGGCTTTATCTATTAGGTTCTCGACCGTATTGCCGTTTTTGGGAAACATAGAAGCGCCAAGGGATATTGTTAATGTGGACACTCTTCCTGTCTTTGGGTTGAAATCATGCTCGGCAACTCGTCTTTTGAATCTTTCAAGAACAAAAGGCAGATACTCCTCTTCGACATCCTTCATGAGTATTACGAATTCGTCTCCTCCGTATTTCCCCAACAGGTCGCTCTTTCTGAAAGTCTTGCGCATAATCTCCGCAATTTCTTTAAGAGCGCTTGAACCTGCAAGATGACCGTTTGTATCATTGAATTCCTTGAAATTGTCTATGTCAAACATTACCATTGCGCAATTGTAGTTGTTTGTTAAAGCTATATCAATAGCGTCGGATGCCGCCACTCTGAAGTAGGTCTGGTCATAAAGGCCGGTAAGCCTGTCAGTGATTGAAAGCCGGTATGTATTCTCGTAGAGATTGTTCAGCTCTTCCTGTTTCTGGCTGAGTTTTGAAGAGATGTACTTTGAAAGGTATGAAAGAAAAGAGAATATAAAAACGGTGAATATAGCCTTATACATGTGCGATTCAAAGGATACGTTCAAGTAAGGAAAAACAGGAAGGAGAACGAACCTAAAGCTTGAAAGAATGAGCATCAACATTGTTATGGCTGTGTAGAAAAAAATATAATTGTCATGTATAATAAACGAAGTTGTTATTATATTGTACATTAGAAGAACTACAAGAGGTGACTCCAATCCGCCTGTGAGTGTTATCGTTACAAGCACGAAGATTATGTCGAAATCAATGTGAATGAAACTGATATATTTGAAGTTATTTTCATCAATAAGTATGTGCTTCTTTTGTTTTAAATAATTTATATCCAAAAGAAGAAGGAAGTTAAGAACAAAGCAGATGCCCATCCAGCCGAATATAAGATTGGAAGGAGCGGAAAAATCTATTGGGCTCTTTAGTGTGTAGAGAATTGCAAAAGTTATTGAGAGCATTGCAATCAAAATGAATCTCAGGTTAATCAGCCAAATAACCTTCTCATAATTCATCTCCGTATAAAAACTTTCCCCAGTCTTGATATTCTGCATTTCTAAATATTATATAATATATGCGCAGTTGTCAAGTGCCGCTTTACTCTTTACATCTGCCAAAAAAATGATATTATATACTCCATATGAAAATTATAAGAAATTTTTCAATTATTGCCCATATAGACCACGGCAAATCAACTCTCTCCGACAGACTTCTTGAATTGTCGGGTTCGTTCGACAAGCGGGATATGAGGGAGCAAATTCTTGATTCAATGTCTGTCGAGCGTGAACACGGCATAACAGTGAAAGCTCATCATGTGCGGCTTAATTTTGATTGGAAGGGCGATGCTGTGCAGTTCAATCTGATTGACACACCCGGGCATGTTGATTTTTCTTATGAAGTATCCCGTTCGCTTGCCGCATGCGAAGGAGCGGTGCTTCTTGTTGACGCAACTCAGGGAGTTGAAGCTCAGACAATAAGCCATCTCAATGAAGCATTGGCGCACAATCTGCCGATAATACCGGTTTTAAACAAAATTGACCTGCCTGCCGCCGATGTGGAGCTTTCCGGGAAGGAGATTGTGGAGCTTTTGGGATGTTCTGAAAATGATATTATGCTCATATCAGCAAAGGATGGCACAGGAGTGGATGAACTGATAGACAAAATTATTGAAAAATTCCCCCATCCTCCGGAGAATGAAAACATACCTTTAAGAGCACTGATATTTGATTCGATATATGACAATTACAAGGGAGCGATACCTTTCATAAGAATTTTTGACGGAAGTGTCAAGAAGGGTGATATTATAAAATTCATGTCCACAAATGCCGTTTTTGATGTAACAGAGGTGGGGTTTTTCACTCCCAAAATGAAAGAGACGGATATTCTTTCGGCTGGCGATGTTGGCTATATGGTGTGCAATATCAGAAATATTGAAGAGATTCATGTGGGAGATACAGTTGCTTTGAAGGCATTTCCGGTGGAACACCTCAAAGGGTACAAAGAAGTTAAGCCGATGGTATTCTCGGGTTTTTATCCTTCAAACAGCGAGGATTATGAAAAACTGAAGGACTCTCTCGGAAAATTGAAGCTTAATGATGCCGCATTCACCTACATACAGGAGAACTCGGAGGCATTGGGCTATGGTTTCAGATGCGGTTTTCTCGGCATGCTTCACATGAAGATAATTCAGGAGCGTCTTGAAACCGAGTTCGACCTTGATATAATAGCAACAATACCCAATGTGGTGTATAAGTACTTTACAGTTAAGAACGAGGAAATTCTGGTTGATAATCCAGCTAAGATGCCTGATATTACCAGAAATGAGACTGTCTTTGAGCCTTATCTGATGGTTGAGATATTCACCCCCCCTGATTTCATAGGACCGATAATGCAGCTTGTGCTTGACAGAAGAGGAAAGCAGATAGGAGTAGAGTACATAACCGAAAAGAGGGTCTTTCTAAAGTATGAAATGCCGATGGCAGATGTTATATTTGATTTCTTCGACAAACTGAAGACAATCACCAAGGGTTATGCATCGATGGATTATCAGATGATTGATTACAGAGAGTCCGACCTTGTGAGACTTGACATACTTGTAAACGGCGACAGGGTCGACGCACTCTCCTCAATTACTGCCAAAGAGAAGGCATTTTTTTACGGCAACAAGCTCACGAGAAAACTGAAAGAGGTAATACACAAACAGCAGTTTGAGATAGCCATTCAAGCCGCAATCGGTACTAAAGTAATTGCAAAATCGGTTGTGAAGGCGGTGAGAAAGGATGTTCTTGCAAAGTGCTATGGCGGAGATATAACAAGAAAGAGAAAACTTCTTGAAAAGCAGAAAGAGGGAAAGAAGAGAATGAAGATGCTCGGAAGGGTTGAAATACCTCAGGAAGCATTTCTTGCGGCGCTCTCAATTGATGAACAGGATTGACCAAAATATAAAACATAAAGTGCGGATTCTGATTGAATCCATGATTATTGTGATTGCAATAAAAATATTTGTGGTCTCTCCTTTTATTGTCTCCGGTGAATCAATGAAGATGTCGCTTGATGAAAGGGATGTGTTGTTTGCTGTCAAAAAACCTTTTGTGATGTTTTTCACCTTTTTTAATGAGGAAAGATTCAACGGCTATCTTAAGGGGAGAGTTGTTGTTATTGAGAATGACGGAGAGTGCCTTTTAAAAAGGTGCGTTGGAACCGAAGGCGATACTCTTTTATTTTTCGATGCAGTTAAATCCGACACATTTATTGTTCCAAATGATTCTATCTTTGTGATAGGAGACAATTTCAGGAGATCCAGAGATTCAAGGAGTTTCGGATTTATCTCAACGAAGAAGATTGTGGGAGTGGGAATCAACAAAATCAATACTCCGTTTGAAATCTTATGAAAATTGTTCTGAGTTTGGATGATTTTGATATAGAGAAGAGATTAGAGCAGTTTAAAAAGCATAAATCAAGCGGTTCAATAATGCTTGAAGGAGACGACTCATGCTTCTTTGAATTCAAGGCAGGCGAAGTCACTGCATCAGGATTCAAGGGTATTAAGGATAAGGAGAAGGTCATAGAATCTTTCAAGAAGCTGAAGAAGGGAAGAATCGCAATAGTTGTGGAGAAGTCGAAAAAGGAGAGGCCGGATTATTCTAAGGTACCCTTTGTAGAAAAGTATGTGGTTGTTGACTCTGACGGGAAGTTTTTGGAGGGAGACAAATCGCTTCTTAGTATATGCGTAAAAATGCAGAAGGTGATGTCATCGGCAAGGGCTTACAAGGAGGATTTTGTCTTTGTAAGGGGAAAGGAGAAATGTTTTGCGGCATATTGCACAAAGGATGAAACATTCTTTGCCGTCTTGTCTCCGAA
>JBFXGO010000043.1:0-17910 GCA_050239825.1 bacterium | reverse complement strand
TTGCAATAGAGTCAAGAGTAATTGTATCCTGCAAGTCATCTGAAAATAACCAAGTGCTTAATAAAACAATCAACAATTCCCACAAAACCTTTTTCATAAATTTTCCCTTACTAAGAAAATTATATAAGATAATGGCTCTCTTGTCAAGACACAAGATTTTGATAAATTGTGTTTATTGTTAAGCTGTTTGAGCATTTGTAATACCTCCATAAACTTCAGATGGAGTTTTGTATCCTAATGATTGATGCTCTCTTTTATTGTTATAGTAATCAAAGTAATCTTTTAGTCCTTCTCTAAGCTCCTTAATCGTATCAAACCTCAAGATGTAAACATGCTCATATTTAACTGTTCTCCACAACCGCTCTATGAAGATATTATCCACAGCATGAACTTTGCCGTCCATGCTTATCTTTATCTTCTTATCTTCAAGTATCTTTGTAAAGTCATTCGACGTATACTGAGACCCCTGATCTGTATTAAATACTTCAGGCTTTCCATAAATGCACAATGCCTCTTTAACCGCATTCTTGCAAAAGGAGTTTTTTAAGCGTCTCCTCCAACTGCTGTTCCTTCTCCTTTAATAAGGCACTCTCCGCTTTGTCATGTTTGAATTGATAAAACCTCACAAATAATTAAATAAGTGAGGTTTAAAATCAACTCTCATTCAAAGAAAAACTATCAAATTAGCGGTTGACTTTTATTTTGCCAATAACCGGCTATCTCTTAATGCCGGCATCGAATTTTTCATCTGACCTTTTCAGGGCGGTTTTAAACCGCCCTTTTTTATTTTCTTATCTCTTGACTATTTCAAAGCAGTATATAATATTATTATTATGTTTGCTTTATACGGTTCTGACATGCGGATTCTTGATTCTCTTGCAGTAAAGAGATGCATGATTCCGCCGATGATTCTTATGGAGAATGCCGCAGCGGCTTCTGTCAACGCTCTATCATCCAAATGGAGTTTTTCATCCTCTGTTGTAATATGCGGAGACGGGAACAACGGAGGCGACGGATTTGCGGCCGCCAGACATCTGTTCAACAGAGGAGTAGAGACGAGAGTTGTGCTTCTTGGGAAGAAGAAGAGATTCTCAAATGAAACATCCTTAAATTACAGAATTCTGAAAAAGATGGAAATTGATATAATTGAAAATCCATCTCCCGCTCTATTCAAAAATATTCTCTCTTACGCGGATATCATCGTTGATGCAATTTACGGCATCGGATACAGAGGGGAGCTCAACCCCGTCATGAGAAGATATTTCAAAGCCGTAAACTCTTCAAAAAAGAGAGTGATCTCTCTTGATATTCCTTCGGGGATTGATTCTGACACCGGAGAGTTTGATACTGACTGCATCTCTTCTGACATGACTGTCACATTTGGAGCAGTAAAGACGGGGCTCCTTTGGAAAAATGCCGCTAAAAAATCCAAAGAGCTTCTGATTGCCGACATTTCCATACCGAGAAATATTATTTTCAAAGTCAAAAATTTCATAATAGTGGAAAAAGATTTTCTCTCTCTCATGGCAGACTCCGAGAAGAATAAAAAAGAGAGATGGGTTCACAAGACAGAGAGGGGAAAAGCCTCCTTTATAGGAGGAAGCGACGGCATGGAAGGTTCAATTCAGCTTGCCTCTGAGGCGGCTCTTAAGACCGGTGCCGGAATTGTCTATACATACATGATTTCATCTGCAAAAAAAAGATTTTTTCCTGAAATAGTATTTTCCGGAAGATTATCGGATGCCCTTAAAAAATCCGATGTGTGGATTGTCGGATGCGGTATGGCAACAAAGCCGGAATCATTCAAGATTCTTGAAGAGATTAACAAGAAGAGAAGCGGTGGAATTGTTTTGTATGATGCAGATGCTCTGAATATGATTTCAAAACTATCCCGAAAAGATAAAAAAGCATACCTTTGCAACACAATTATCACACCTCATCCTGAGGAGTTTTATAGGCTTTCCGGAAAAAGATTTTCAAACATCAAAGAAAAGATACAGGCAACCGAAGAATTTTCCAAGGAATTTGAAACTCTGGTGGTTCTCAAATCGCCTCCCACTGTAATAACCGATTCAAAAACCACGATGATATTTCCGAATATGAGCGAAAAGCTGGCAACTGCCGGCTCCGGAGATATTCTTGCAGGAATAATAGGCGGGTTTCTCTCTCAGGGCTACTCTCCTATGACTGCATCTGCTTTGGGAGTCTTTGTCCATTTTTACTCCGGCTTCAACTCAATTTCCGAGAGCCCGACAGCATCCCAATTCCTTGAAAACATTTCAAAGTCAAAAAAAGAGGTCTTAAATGCGTAGATACGGAATTTTGCTCATTATCTCCTGCTCACTTATCTTCATATTCTGCAACAATGCTCAACCTGAAAACTGGAAAGTGATATCCTATTTTCTAAATGTGACTGACATGGACTCTGATTTAAACTTCATTTACGCATCCACATCCTCGGGAATCATTGCCATAGACAAAGTGACTGATGAAGTGAAGACTGTCGCATCTTTCAGAAAAGCAATGTCGGACATTCCGATGCAAAACCTTATGGCTGACCCTTACATGGCTTACAATCTTTATTTTACCGGAAGAAATTACATCTACCGTTTCGATTGGTTCAATGACACGATTTATTTCTGCAATGTCTTTAAATTAACAGGCAAGAGCGTAAATAGAATTGGAATCTCAGAGGACAGTTTGTTCGTTATCATCGGAGATAGCGTTTACGCATCCGGAAAGCATAATATGACTGACACCGGCTGGGTTTTAAGAGAGAACAGAGATAATGTAATTTGGGACTCTGACAACAAGGATTTTACGAAATTTCCGCAGTTGACTCCTCATAAAAAATATTTCAATGACAAGGAGTATCGCTATACAGCTTATGTTGAAAATTTCAATGATATTTATATAGGTACTGACGGAGCCGGGATTCTCAAGATAAACAAATTTTCAAAGGAAGAGAAGCAATACATTTACGGCTTGGGATCTTTAAATGCAAGGGCAATGGCTCTTGACTCTTCAGGCAGCATCTGGCTTGGAGGAGCCAACACAATCAATATCACCCGCTTGAATCCGGAAAAAACAACCTCTGAATTCTTCAGAACAGATTATTATACGGCAATACCCGACAATCAGCTGATTTATATATGCGCCTCCAAAAAGAATATTCTCTTTCTGACCGAATTCGGACAGGCATTTTACTTTTCAACAGAGAAGAATAGATTCTTTCCTATAGATAAAGAGAGAGGAACCATACTCTTCAGGGCATTTCCCGTAGATGACAGCCGTTTTTTGGTCACCAATGACCTTGGAGTGGGCATTATAGATGTCGATTCAAGAGAATTCACCCAGCTAACAGACAATTTGACTTCCGTAATAAATGTGGAGTATTTCAAAGACACTGTTTATCTTGTCTCTCAAAATACTCTATATAAAGCAAAGCTGGGCGAAGCAAGCTTTTCGAAGGTTGAATTTCCATTCCCGACTTTCATCATATACCAATATATGAAAACCGATGAAGCGGAAATACTTCTTGACAATGCCTATATACACATCAAACTCAAGGGAGAGGAACAATTCACTTCATACCCCAACAATCTTTTCGGTGAGTTTTATGACATGGCATTTGACGGAGAAAATTGCTTCATAACATCATTGGAGGGTTTCGGCATATTCCCCCTGAAGACAAAGAGATGGAAGATATACAATAAAAGAAATTCACCGATTCCATCTTCAGGATTCTATAATATAATCGCCCATAAGGGTTTTTTGTATCTGAATTCCCAGAACGGGCTGACTCGTTTCTACTACACAAATCCTCTCTTGAATGAATAGCAAAATAATTTTATTGTCTGTTCTTTTTTCGTTTCTCTCTGTTTCAGCTGAAAAAACTTCGGGCATCTATATAAACAGGTATACCGCATCAGGTTCAAGATTCTACTCGCTTGTTCAGAAGATGCGCGAGAATGATTTCAATGCCGCAGTAATCGATATCAAGTACGACAGAGGCGAAGTGGGGGTTCTTCTTCCCGATGAATTTTCATCTGTAGCATCTTATGACAGAATGCATGACATTGAGAAGAAGGTAGACACTCTTTTAAAATACGGAATTAAACCGATTGCAAGAGTGGTGTGCTTCAAAGACAATAAACTGGCAAAAACAGAGAACTACAGGTATGCGGTAAAATATGCGGGCGGAGATATCTTTCATGATGCCTCCGGAGCTTTGTGGGTTTCTCCCTACTCTCCTTTCGTAAGAAAATATCTCATAGCTGTGGCAAAAGAGGCTGCAAAAATCGGATTCAAAGAGATCCAGTTTGACTATATAAGGTATCCGACTGACGGAGTAAAGGGAGCTCTATCTTTTCCGGAGCATAATGGAATGAATGGATTTGACATAGTTATAAGCTTTTTGAGAGAGGCCTACTCCGAATTGAAGCCTTACAATGTTGAAATTTCATGCGATATTTACGGATATACTGTCTGGTTCGATTCACTCTACTATGTTATGCAGCAGCTTGAAGGAATGGCTCAGGTCACTGATGCCATCTACCCTATGGTCTATCCGTCGCACTTTTCAGATTCGCTCTATAGTTCGCAATCCAAGGAAAAACGCACATATGATATAATCTTCAATTCAGGCGAGAAATCAATCAAAAGAATACGCAAGTATGGCACAAAGACCATATTGTATCTGCAGGATTTCAAATGGAAATCATCAAGAATGGGTGATGACTATGTGAACAATCAGATAAAGGCAACTGTTGATTCAGATGCAGACGGTTTCATCCTTTGGGACCCGGCATCAGAATATTCCTACTTTGACCTTGACAGAAAGGAAAAATTCCCTGATAATAAGGACTGTTTTGATTACACGGAAAAAAGAGAGGAGCCTTAATGAAAGAGACCACTGTCAGTGTCTTCAATGATTTAAGAGAATTTATAACAAGCAGATTTTCTCTATATACGGCATTCTTCTCTCTGTGGACTCTCTTTCTTCTTTACAATAATAATTTTTTCTATCCGTTTTATTTCTGGATAGTCTTTTCGACACTAGTTCTTTTTACGGTTCCGGTTCTCTTCATAATAACCGTCGAGGAGAATTCGCCTGCAGTGAAAATTCTTTATTTCATTTTTACTTTGCTTGCAGTTATTTTCGCCTTCTACCTTATCTCTCTGAACGGTTCAAAGAGGGATTTTTCAAAGAATGAACTTATCAATGTTCTTTTGATTTTTTCAATACTTCCAATTATTGCTTATATGCTTTTCACAAGAAAATTCATTCTCTCGGGTCTCGGATTCTCCTTCGGAAAGGCGAGAGAGGCTTTGATAGTGACTCTTGTCTGTTCTGTCTGCGCCGCCGCAATTGCTTATTTTGCATCTTTCAATCCTCAGTTCACAAAAATCTATCCCATGATCAGAGCCATGAAAAACGGAGGTTGGACATTTTTCCAGTATGAACTCGGATTTCTTTTCTTCTTTTTTTTGTGGGAATTTTACTTCAGGGGGGCGATGCTATTTTCTTTTTCAAAATCTGCAGGTTCCATTTCTTCTGCCGTTTTGATGCAGTCCGTAATATTTGCATTTGCACACATAGGAAAGCCCGGGATTGAAACAGTATCCTCTCTTTTCGGCGGCATTCTTCTCGGATTTCTTGTGTACAGGATACGCACTTTCGCTCCTGCGGCGGTGATTCATTTTGTTTTGGCTTTTACGATGGATGTGATTTCAGTATTCTTTAAAAAACCTTAGTCGGACGGAATTTCAAATTTGCCTGACTTGCTTTTCATTTTCTCAATCATCTCAATCTTATTTTTTTTGATTCCATTCAGCAGAGTGTCGGCTACCTTGATAAGAACAGGGGTGTCATTTTGATAAAATACAGCCAGAGTTGAAAGCAGGGGGTCTTTTATTTTTTCAGGCAATGGAGAGCACAGAATCTCTTTTTTGAATATGCTTTTAAACACACCGGACCTGTTAAGGTCATCAATCAAAAAATCAACGGAATTCTCTTTAAGAAGAAGCAGCCACTCCTTTGAGATTCTGCTCTTTGACACATTTTCAAAGAGGGTATCTTTATTCAGTGCCTCATCAAACTGGTTGAATGTTTCATTGTCCGGAATCAGAGAGAATCTTCGTCTGTATTTGATGAATCTGAATATTCTTGTCGGATCTTCAGTGAAAAGACTGCTTCGGTTCGCTCTTAAAATCCTTTTGCTCAAATCATCAGCTCCTCCGAGAAAGTCAATCACCTTATCTTTTCTTACATCATAAGCAATGCTGTTTATCGTAAAATCCCTTCTTCTGATGTCATCTTCGAGATTAGACGGAGTAATCTCCGGTAGCATTCCCTCATCCCTGTAAAATTCCTTCCTTGCAGTGACAATATCCACGGTGAATCCGTCAAGCTCTGCCACTGCTGTTTTAAATAGAGACATTTTCACATTCTTTTCAGGTATCTTAAACTCGGCAAATAGAATAGATGTGAAATTTTCAAAACCTCCGATGACAGTTATATCAAGATTTGAAACATCCTCTATTCCCAGCAGATAGTCTCTTACTGCTCCGCCCACAATATAAAATTCTGCATCTGTTGAAGCCGCAGTTTTTTTAAGCAATGATACTATGTTTTTAAAAAGCATAAAAAAAAGGGGGGGATTTGCATCCCCCCCGGTTGATTACAATCTCTTCTTTGCTTTATCCAGATACTTCTGGGCTTTTTCGTGGTTAGGACTTGCCTTTAGAACCTCTTCAAATTTCTTTATTGCGGTTTTATAGTCCCCGGCAAGATACGCCATATAACCCTCTTCATAGACTTTTTCAGGATCAATCTTCTTTGTCTCTGTCTTCACTTCATCCTTTTTGGTCTCAGTTTTATTGGCATCCTTTTCAAGATTCTTTATATGCTCTTTTGCCTCAGCATTGTTTTTATCAAGCAGAAGTAGAGCATTCCATTCGGAAATTGCTGATTTTGCCCAACCCTTCTGTTCATACATCAAGGCATTCTCTTTGTATGTTTTTATCATCTGAGCTCTCTTTGTATTGGCTTCCTGCCTGTATGCAAGAACCGTAGGGTCGTCCGGAGAGAGCTTCTGCGCCTCATCAAGCTTTAAAAGAGCGCCTGCTATGTCTCCCTTATTCAGCTTCTCCTTCGCCTCTTTAGCCAAAGCGACAGCCTTTGTCTGATTCACCTGTTCGGTGTCGTCTTTCTTGTTCAGTTTTATGTTTATCTCGCTTGTGGCATTTGAAGAAACAGAGAATTCCCTCTTCTGCCATTTGTAATTGTTTGATTCAATCTTTATTTTGTATTTTCCCGGTTTTATCTGCATTTTGACATAACCGTTGGCCACCTGTATCGGCTTTATTTCAGTCTCTTCAAAAGTTATGGTTGCGGGAAGAAGTTTGTTTGTAGTATTGTCGACAATATTCACTATGAGTATTCCGTTTGATTCCTTCTTGCTTGTCGTTCCTCCGAAGTAGTATGAATATGAGACACCGAGATCAATTCTCGGCCGGAGAGCTGGGTCTCCTGCTGTAAATAGCTCTGCATGCGTTAATCCGCCGGAGATGTTAAAACCGGCTATTGTATATTCAAGACCCATGTTGACATCCCTGCCCGTAACTTCTCCGACAAAATTGAGGTTGGGAATAATCGGTATCTCCGCTCCACCGAAGAGTCCGAACATGTAATTTGTAGCTCCTGAAAGCACTGAATCATCAATGAATGCGGCTGTTGAGAGGTACCTTCCCCTACCATAACCGATAAATTCTCCTCTCCCCAATCCAACAGTGTATTTTCCGAATTTATTGAAGTCCTTTGTTGCAACAAAATAGATTGAGAACCAATCCTCTGCTCTGTCCGCATAAGCATAATCTGTGAGTCCGCTGTTTATGCTGTCTCCGCCGCCTCCTTCATCAATGTACTTTCTATAGGTAATGTTTCTTATACCCACTGACATTGAAGGAAGAGCGCCGCCTGACTTTAAAAAGTTGTACTGAACTCCGAGAGTATAGTCAAGATATGTGAACATGTTGAGAGTAATGTCAAACATATCCAGGAGTCCATAAGAGACTGCCACATTGTAATCGAAAGGAACCTTGTCATCCGTAAAATTGGATGCGGCAGAAAGAAATACTGCTCCCGAAAGTTCTCCATTCTTTAGTATGTCTGCAGTTGGAACCTTCAGAAGGTCTGTTGGTTTTGCAAAAGCTGCAAATGCCATTATCGGCAGTAAAATAATCAAAATAAATAAACTTTTCAGCCTCATTCTAACTCTCCTTTTCAAGTTTGTTATAATGATATTTTATTTTTTTATAAAAGTCAAGCAAAAAATCCTTGTTTTTTGAAAAGTTTTCATTGTTTACGGCGAAACTATGATTTTCAGACTCTTCAACTAAGGAAAGCATTCTGCAAAAATCATCTGCCGAGTTCAATTCCTGTTGACAAAAGGGAAAAAAAATATATTATTGGATTTATGTCAGTCAAGAAAAAAATTTTAGTGATTGAAGACAACAAAGAGGTGTGCGATCTCATAGAGATGATTCTGTCTGAAAAGTATGATGTGTGCCCTAAAACTGAAATAACAAGCGTTTTGAATGATTTTGATGTATCTATATTTGATCTAATTGTGACGGATTTTCTCATGGGCGGAGATAGCGCTGAAACGGTGGTGGCGAGGTATCCAAACAAAACATATCTGATTGTCACCGCGCTTTCAACCCAGAATTCACAATTGAACAAACTTGTCAAACTGCCAAATGTTTCATACCTTCAAAAACCGTTTGAGATTCACGAATTGATTGAAACAGTAGATTCACTGGTGAAATCAACCTGATAACAACAATAAAAAAGGGGCTTTCTGCAAAGCCCCTTTTTTACTCCCGAGGTACAATGAGTTTCTACTCTATGTCTTTTATGATATGCGGCGTGATAAAAATCAACACCTCTTTTTCACTATTAGTGCTTGCGTCATTCTTGAAGAGATGACCAATTATCGGTATCGCTCTGAGAAGCGGGAATCCGCTCTCTGACCTTGTATCCTCAGTCAGAACAAATCCTCCCATGACAACCGTCTCTCCGTCGACAACCATCTGAACCGTCTTTGCCTGAGTTATGTTGATTGTCGGCCCGAGGTCTTCATTTGTCACGGTTGAAAGCTCCGCCTCTATCTCCAATGTGATATCCTTTGTTGAATTCACATGAGGAAGAACGCTGAGAATGGTTCCCACAGTGTACTTTTCACTTGTAATCTGTCCGTCAACTCCGACGGAGGAGACGAAGAATTCTTTGCCGCCGAGTATCTCAGCCAATGTATTGTTTGTGGCAGTGATTCTCGGATTTGAGACTGTCTTTGATTTCCCTATTGCTTCAAGAGCATCAAGAGTTGCATTTATCTGGGCAAAATCGCGAAGCGTCCCGATGTTGACTGTTCCGGCTGACGTAGGCGAGGACCCGTTTAAATTTACTCCGCCTATTATCTGGCCGTACCCGACATTTTCAAGAGACCATGATATTCCAAGGCTCTTTGAATTTGTCTTGTATATTTCAACAACTTTGACCACTATCTCAACCTGAATGTTTTTCTTATCAAGTTCTTCAATTATCTTAAGAACCTTGTTGTGGACATCAGCAATATCCTTTACTACTATGGAATTGCTTCTGTCATCTACTGTGATTATACCTCTCTTTGACAGAACCGGCCTCAATGCCGTTGAGATGAGAGTCGGTTTCGCAAATTCAAGCTTGTAAACCTTTATATCGAGCGGAAGAGCATCCTGCATAGCAGTCTGCTCCCTTGAAAATTCGGTAAATGTGCCCACTCTTATCATATTGGGGTATTCATCATAGGTGAGTCCGGCAAGACGGGTGACCATATCAAACAGATCCTTCCACGGAACCTCTTTCACATGAACCGTCACTTTGCCAGTCACCTGATTTGACATGACGAGGTTTACTCCCACATATTCGGCTATTCCTCTGAGAAGAGTCACCACATCGGCATTCTCGACATCCAGAGTCATGAGATACTCGCTCTTAGTGTCGGTTATGCTTCCTGTCTCTTCTTTTGAGGTCGCCTCGCTTGACGAAGCTTTCCAAACGGGAATATCAGACCTTACATCTTTGTCAACAATGATGACTATGTCATTCCCTCTGTACTCCTTGGAATACTGAAATTTATCATCCACCTCTATCATAACCCTAAGGAAATTTGTTTCAAAATCCTTGATTATTTCTATTGAATTGACTCCGGAGCCATTCTGCACATGGTAGTATCCTCCCGGAAGTCCGTTGTCTATTGCAATAAGGTCAAAGACAATAACATTCGGAGAGGTGATTGAGAAGTCGGTAAAATTGGCGACTTTGTCAAGCGACAGCTTGACTTCCGTTTTTCCGGTCACTGTGCTGACTTCTATGTCATTGAGAAGCCCCAATGCTGACAGATTGACTACTGCAAACAGCACTGCGATAAAGAGAAAAATTCTTCTTGACATTTATAACCTCACTTTTTGCTCTTTTTAGTTAGGGATTTGTTGAGCCTTATAACCTTGTTGCGCACGACTCCGTACTCATCAAGTTTGAATATAACAGAATCCGCTTCAACTTTAAGAAGGACTCCGTTCTTTATTTTTTCGCCTTCAAAGAAGACAAACCCCATACCGCTGGCATCTTTAAGAAGGGCAACCTTTCCGTTTTTGCCCTTTAGAAGCCCATAGTAAGAAGCGCTTTCAATGTCAATGTTCACCTGCTTGTCTCTCTGGAGATCAAGAACTGAGACGAACGGGTCTCTCTCGTATCTTGATTTATATGTGTATGTCTCAACTGAGAAGGGAAGACCCTTTGTTGAATCACTCATTATCGAATCAAACACGCTTGTCCCTGTGTCGGCTTTTGCCTCAATTGGTTTTACTGTGTCGGCTGCGTTTTTGTCGTTTTGAGTTAAAAGAATCATATCGCCTGTATTGATACTGGCTTCAATCGGTTTGTCTGTTTTCGCCACAAAGAGGCCTGTGATCTTTTGTATTGCGGCATTTACCGGGTTGCCCTTGGAACATGAAGGAAGTGCAATGATCGCTAACAGTAAAAACGAAAAAATTATGATACTACTTTTTCTTTTTATCATCTTTACCTTCCTTTTTTTCTTTTGTCGCTCCAGGTCCTTTGTAATATGTAGAGAGTGAAATGACCGCCTGGATGGTGTAAAGGTTTTCAGTCTGCACTTTAATCGGTTTTATGGAAATGTCATTTATCTTGGCAATTCTCTTTTGATTGCCGATGTCAGTCAAAAATGAACCGAGAGACGAGTAAGAAGATTGAATTGTCAACTCCTGATTGACACTCCCATACTCTGAAGTGACCACTATTCCAGTAGGATGAATGTTCATTATTTTGACATTGTTTTTATTGGCATAAAGAGTCACCGTGTCAATGACATCCTCAAGCATCTGGGAATCCGGCAGCATCCTGTTTGCTATTTTCAGCTGTCCTTCAAGCACTTTTATCCTGTCGATGTATTCGGCCATCCTCGCCGCCACCTTTCTTGCCTCATTGACCTGCGTGTTCACATTGTCGAATTCTCCCTTGAGTTTTGAAATCTGGTTTGAATTTTTCGAAAAGTCAAAATTCCAGTAAAGAAAGAGGACTCCGACAAGGACTACCGCACCGATGATTATTTTCATCAAATTCTTTTTATCCATGCTGCCCCCTTCACTGTTTAAACGAGGCATTTATCTCGAAGGATATGATGTCATAGCCGCTTTCAGGCTTGTTGACTATATCCTTCAGAATGAATGCGTCGAAATAGTCTGTTTGTTTTTTAAGGTTTGTCATAAGGTCGGTAATCATAAGATTTGAGAATGTCTTTCCCTTTATAACAACCTTCTTATTCTTTATGGAGAGTTCTTCCAGCCATAAGTAGTCAGGCAGATTTGATACAAAGATATCAAGAGCTTTGGCATAGGTGAATTTTCCTACAACCAATTTCTTTATTGTCTCTATTTTTGCATTGATTTCGGCTTCTTTCTGCTTCATTGCATCAACCTTGGCAACCTCTTCTTTCAGCTTCTTCAGTTCAGTCTGTTTTTCGCTTATTTTTTTGTTCAGCTGATTTATCGAGCCAACCTGAACAAAATGTATTATGAAGAGCAGGATCAAAAGAAGCACTGAGCCGCCGATTATCGCAAAGAATGCAAAATTTGTCGGGAACTTTATCGAAAGACCGGAGAATCCTACTTCCGGCTTCTTTCGTTTGCGTTCCTCTTCGGGCAGAAGATTTATTTCTATCATTTTTACCTCTCTTTTACGACCTTAAGCTCAGACCGATTGACGGTACAAGCAGAGGAGACATTTTTTCAATTTCATCAATGGCAAAGAGCCCTTCTTTTATCTTGACATTTTTAAAAGGATTCATCTTTTCCACTTCAACATCAAATCTGTCTTTGAAATACTCTATGATTCCCGGCGCATTTGAACCGCCTCCGGACAGATATATTTTATCTATTTTATCCCTGTTGGTGAATGGAACGGCTCTCTCCACATTTATGCAGAGTTCGTCATAAAACTGTTCAAGACCCTCTTTCACCTTCTCTTCGGAGAGTTCGTCAACCTTTTCTCCCTTGAATACCCTGTCTATCTGGTCTTTTGTGGCTCCGGGTATTCTCTGAAGACAGGATTTTATTGCAGAGGCGACATCTCTCGTGAACAGATTGTTTGTTCCCTGTATGAAGCTAAGAATTGTTGTTTCGTATCCAATATGAACAAGCCCGTGCACCTCATTCGGTTTTGGCTCATAATTCATCTCATAGCAGTTTTGTATTGTGAATGCCGGGACATCAATCACATATGGATTAAGCTCCATATCCTTTATCAGTCCGACGAACGGGAGGAGTATCTCTTTCTTTGCCGCAACCAGAAGCACATCGATCTTTCCCTCTTCATCGCTGGGTCCAAGAATCTTGTAGTCCAACTGCACATCCTCTATGCTGTATGGAATGTTGTTTTCAGCCTCCTGCTTTATCATGATAGCAAGCTCGGCTTCCTTCATCTGGTCCATCTTGAATTTCTTTACAATGACTCCTCTGCCGATAATGGCTGTAGAGACATCCTTCTCTTTTACATCTTTTGAGACCAGAAGATTCTTCACTGAATCCACCAATTGAAGACGGTCCATTATCTCTCCGTCTGCAATTGCGACATCCGACAGTTCGGTGACTCCATAGTCCTTCAAAATCGCCTCTCCGCTGGACAAATCAAGTATGGTGTACTTTATGAATGAACTTCCGATGTCCAGTCCGAGCAAACTCTTCTTTCTTTTTTTGATACCCATAAAACCACCTTTGTTAACCTTCTATGAATTTTTTAATTTCTCTTCCTTCTATATACCATCTCTTTCCAATCTTTTTTCCTTTGAGAAGCGAGTAACGGAGATGTTTTCTCACTGTCTGTTCGGTTACATTCAGTATCTCTGAAACTTCCATTACATTGTATAATTTTGCTTCATCTATCTGTTTTGGTGATACTGCCATAAATCCCTCATATTTTTTATGTTTTTTTATATGTTTCTAGTTTTTTATACATACTTGCATATAGTTATACACAATTTATCCACTCTTGTCAAGGGGGCAGTTAACTTTTTTGTTTTTTCGCAAGTGAAGCTTCTGTGAATAACTTTCCTGCATTGTCTGTCGCTTAAAATGCAATATATATGTGGTGTTTCATTCATATCTTATACAAACAGGTGTAAAGCAAGGCTTGAAAAAATAAAAAAATGTGGATAACTTTTTTTTTAATCTTCAAGAATTATAAACTCAACTCTCCTGTTCTTCTCCCTATTCTCTTCAGTTTCATTATCGGCAATATTCATCGTCTCTCCGAAACCTCTTGTTTTGATTCTGAACTCTTCGATACCCCTGCCGACAAAATATGCTCTTACCCTCTCCGCTCTCTTCTGCGACAGAAGAAGATTTTCAGAAGCATAGCCTTTGTCATCCGTAAAACACTGTATTTCAATCTTGACATCCTTGCATGCGATAAGAGCATCACAGACATTGTCAAGGTATTTATAGGAATCCTCCTTCAAATCCGCCTTTCCTTTAAGGAAGGCTACATCATTCATCTTAAATCTGTCTTTCAGCCTCATCATGCTTATATCAACAGTGTTCGTCTTTCCGCTTAAAACCGTAACTTCCCGCAGGTATTCTGCATATCCTTCTCTCTTTGCAGACAATGTATATTTCCCCGGCATAAGATTTATAGAGTAATCGCCCGTTGTATCATTGATGATTATTCTGCAGTCCTCGCATTCCAAAACCTCGATTTCAGGCAGAATGAATTTTTTCGAACAAAAGTCGGTTATCATTCCGCAAATTTGACCGCAAGACTCTGCCCTCTCCATATCAAAGAATAGAACTTCGATTTTCCCGGGAACAACATTTATATCCCTTGTGAGAGTCATACATTCATCAGACATTACTTTCACCGTATATTTTCCGCATGGAATCTCGATTTTTCTGTTGCCATCCTCTATGAACATAGGCGGAATTTTGCTGTTTTTAAATTCTATCATGCCGTCCACCGGTTCGTCCGTCTCCGAATCAATAATATTTATAACGGCAAAACCTGTTTCGGATTTTTTCTCCCTGCCCTTCAAAAATCCGAAATCAAAAAAACAATCTGCTCCAGCCTGAATCCAATCAATATTAAAAGGATGCTGAACCGCCATTTCCCTTGCATTTAAATTCACAGATGAAATTAAAAGAATTAAAACATACAACACTGATTTATTCATAAAAACTCCCTTTTGATTAATACAACACTTTTGTAAATTATATCCAATAAAATAAATCAGTCAATATGTAATTCATTAAAAGTGCTTCAAAATTCAGCGTTTTGTATTGCCAAATTTCTGATTTCCCTGTAAAATATGAAAAAACAAACAAGGAGTTTGCATGGTAAAGCACATAGTCATGTGGACTGTAAAAGAGGGCGCTCTGGGAAAATCCAAAGAGGAAAATGCATTAAAGCTGAAGGAGATACTTGAAGCGTTGAAGTTGAAGATACCATTTATAAAGAAACTTGAAGTCGGCATTAATTATGCTTCCGACGAAGCCGCTTATGATGTTGTTCTCTATTCTGAATTTGAAAACAGAGAGGACCTTTCGAAATATGTTTCCCACCCTGACCATCAGGCTTTGAAGGATTTTATTATAAACATACGGGACAAGAGGTGCTTCGTCGATTATGAATGCTGAAATCTTCCTCTTTACAAACTGACGGATAGGCATTATACTTTTCTCAGTCAAGGAGGCAATATGGCAAGGGTATTTTTCCTTTGCGTTAATGAAAAACGCATTCTGGTTATGGACATCTCCTCAATCAAAGATGTCAAAGAGAGTGTGAAGGTGATTGATGAGGCAGAGGAGATAATAACAAGACTGCCTCTTAAATCAGTGCTTATTCTGACGGATGTCTCGGATACCTCATATAACATGTTTGGAATAGAGAAACTTAAATCATTTTCAAGAAACATTACGCCATTTGTGATTGCAAGTACTGTCGTCGGAGCTGTTGACGAAAAAAACATGGTGATTGAGATGCTGGAAAGAATCTCCGGAAGAAAGATAACTGTGACTGCCTCGCGCGACGAAGCCATTAAATATCTCTCCGGCTTTTGATTTTCTCATTGCATTTTTTTTGTATTGCTCTATAATGAAGAAGATTCCGCAATATGCGGTTTCAATACTTAACTAAGGAGATCTCATGGATAAAAGTTCAGACCTTTTTTATTTTACTAAACCCACAGTGCCAAAACACATTGCTGACTATCAGCAGGGTTCAATAGTCAGCCAGACTCTTATCGACAAAAGAAGCGGAACAGTCACATTTTTTGCATTCGATGAAAATCAGGGGCTTTCCGAGCACATTTCCCCTTTTGATGCAATAGCAATGATACTTGACGGCGAAGCAGAGATAAAAATAAACGGCAAAAAACATATTGTAAAAGAGGGAGAGATGATAGTCATGCCCGCATCAAAGCCTCACTCTATAAAAGCGAGAGTGAAGTTCAAGATGTTTCTTATAATGATAAAAGCGTAGATTCTGCTATTCTGCATTATGAATAGAATCCTTGAAGCATCGACGCTTTTTGAGATGTTTGAGATCAGCGCGAAAATACACGCTAAGCTCCCATTTTTGACATACAGACTCGGCAACGGCGACTGGCACACACTAAATTACGAGAAGACTCTTAAAAATGTGCGCCGCCTGGCTGACTCATTCAGCAGAATGGGCATCAAAAAAAACACTCATGTTCTTGTCTTTTCCGACAACAGATATGAATGGATTACTGCAGACCTTGCGCTTCTGTCCATAGGGGCCGTCGATGTGCCGCGTTCATCCACAGCTCCCAAAAGCGAGCTCTCATTCATAGCATCCCATTCGGAAGCTGAATTTGCGATAATCGAAAATGAGAACCTATATGATGCAGTAAAGAACATAATCCCTGACGACAGGATAATGACTTTTGACAAATCGGCAGGATTCGGATGCATTGAGAATATGATACTTTCGGGAGATGAGGATTTCAAACCCGAGGGTGTCTCGGAAAGCGACCTTGCAACTATAATCTACACATCCGGAACCACAGGAAACCCGAAGGGAGTGATGCTGACTCATGCTAATTTTATGCATAATGTAAGAGCGATTACTCCTCTTATCAGGTTCAACCCACAAGGAAAACACGGAGAACGATCTCTCTCAATACTTCCGATTTGGCATGTCTTTGAAAGATGTTATGAATATGTCTGCATTGCTGGCGGAGCAGAGACCTGCTATTCAAGCGCTAAGAGGCTTGCCGGCGATTTTAACGAAATAAGACCCACGATAATGTCGGCCGTTCCGAGAATTTGGGAACACATATACAGAAAAGCTATTGACACAATCAGAAGCAGAAAGGCGACAACCCGTTTTATGTTTTATTTATTCCTTCTAAGCAGGGAAAAGATGCTCTGGGCATATAGAACACTGATTGACCGTGACACGATTATATATGCTCCTTCGTTTTTTCAGAGGCTTTTAAAAATTCTGTACTCCTTGGTCACGCTTATTCTGCTCTTCATCCCGGGACTGCTGGGGTATTTTGTGCTTAAACCTGTGAGAATGGCTGTCGGCGGAAGACTTAGGGCATTCACTGGCGGAGGCGCCATACCCGGCTATATTGACAACTTTTTCAATACTGTCGGAATTCCCCTGTTGAACGCATACGGGATGACAGAGTGCTCTCCGGGAATATCATCAAGAAAATTCGACTGGAACTTCCTCTACACCGTAGGAATACCCTTTGAATTCACTCAAATAAAGATAACGGATGAAAAGGGAAATGATGTTGAAAGCGGGGAAAAGGGAATCGTCTGGGTCAAGGGGCCGCAGGTAATGAAAGGTTATTACAATAATGAAGAGGCGACAAAAAAAGTGCTCACCGAAGACGGATGGCTCAACACGGGAGATGTCGGCATTTTCACTGCGAGGAAGAACCTCATAATACTCGGAAGAGTTAAGGACACCATTGTTCTTCTCGGCGGCGAAAATGTGGAACCTACGCCGATTGAGGAAAAACTTGAGGAGAGCGAGTATATAACCCATGCTGTTGTAGTGGGGGATGATGAAAAAGACCTCAGCGTTCTTCTGGTTCTTGAAGAGGAGAGGATAAAGAGATTATTTGAGGAGTGGGGAGAGGAGTACAGAAACTTTGACAATGCAAGAAAGAACAAAAAACTCAGAGAGTTTTTGAAGGAGCAGATAGAAAAGTATGTGAATTCATCAAAGGATTTCCATCCATTTGAAAGAATTAAGAATTTTACTGTCCTTCCGGAAAAATTCAATATAGGAACCGAGCTGACGGAATCACTGAA